>JBGAJB010000214.1:0-5995 GCA_044225155.1 Phycisphaerae bacterium
CCGAACGTCTTATCGTTCACGTTGTCCGCGTAATACTGATAGGGGTTCGCGATGCTCGGATCCGGCGTGTACGGGTTATACGCCCCACCCGGATTCCAGAAGATGTTGATCGGCCGGTGCGACTTGCACTTACTCTCCGGGTTCGAAACGATCCGCCAGTTGCGATTGAACTCGGTCGCCAGGATCGTGCGGCCGGTATTGTCAATTTCATTTTCGCGAACAAACTTGTTATGGCGCTGACCGCCGCCAGGAATCTCGACCGGCGGAACCTTGTTGCGCCCGACGATGGCCGCGTTGGTCGTGTAGGCCATGCGCGGGGCCTGCTTGTCGGTCACCGACACGCTTCCGGCCGAACCCTGATCGTGCCCATTGTCATCAATCTGGCCGCTCTCCCAATCTTTCGAATCCTTGCCCGGATTCGTGCGCGGCAACCCGCCGCCCGGGAAACTCGGACAGGTAAAGGCCTCGTCCTGCACGGAGCCGCGGTTGAAAAGGAACCATGACCAGTGCACGTACCCGTAGGTGCCGCTCTGGGGCGACTGATTGTTCGGATTGAGCGTGCCGTTGAAGTCCGTCGGATACTGGTACGACCAGGGATAGACGCCCTTGTTTTCCGCGAGGTAGCTGGCAAACGCCTGGCCCACCGTGCGCATGTTCGCGCCGCACTTGGTGGCCTTGGCTTGCTCACGCGCACGACCGAGACTTGGAAGCAGAATCGAGAGCAGAAGCGCGATGATCGCAACGACCACCAAAAGCTCGATCAGCGTAAAGGCCGCTTGAGATTTCGCCCCCGACCGCTCATGCGTCTTGATACCCATGGCCCGCGCCTCCCAAGTAATTTCCGTTTGCCATCTTGAAGGGCGAAGGTGAACGCCTGACCAGCACGTGGTTAATTTTCGCACAAATAGAACTCCCAAGAGTTGAAGGAAAAAGAACTCGCCGAACCACTCCAGACCGCTACGACACGGATGGTCTACCGAGTTGATTAAGAAAACGTAAATACGGCGCTGTGCTTGATTGAAGATTGCGCAAAGAACCCCGCGCAACACGCCGTGCTGTTCTTAACAATTGACGAGGGGCTGAGAAGTACGCGAAGGACGAGCGCGAAAAGTCGGGGGAGTGGTCTATTTGCCCGGCACGGCGCCGATTCGCACCAGCGCGGCTTTTCGGAGTGACGCAAAGTGCCGCTCAATCTCGTCCGCCTGCGCCAGGCGCACCGTCAGCGAACCAAGCTCAAATCGCAGCCAGTGCCCGGATTCGTCGGTGTACACGAGTCCCGCCGCGCCGTAGCCGTCACGGAGTTCGTACGCATAGGTCTTGCCGGCCGCGCCGCCGAGCGGCAACGCTTTTTCTCCGAGCGCACGAATCGTGTGCGGAATCAACGTCTGCGCCTCGGAATCGAGAATCATGAAGCCGTAATAGTCGCTCGGCTGTTGGCCGATCAGTGCCGGCAACACTCGCAACCACGCCGCGCTGGCGTACGACGTATCCGCGCCCAGCGTCCGGCTCGGCGTGCGGGCTGGCCCCGTGACATCGGCCGTCAGCGTCGTCACGATCGAGTCGCTTTCGCGAATGAACTGCATCCGCCCGGTCACGGGCAGCGGGTTCGCCGCACCGGTGGGGGGGACGGACGTCACGATCTGCTCGCCGAATTCCGCTTTGCCGTCGAGCGTGGCGAAGACATTCAGCGTGCTTTCCGACGCGAGACCCTCGGCCGGCCCGAAGCGCCACGAAACCTCGCGCACGCGCAGCCCGTCCCGGTGGGGGCCTTTGTTGCTCGCAACGGGCTCATCCTCGCGGGTGAAGCGCCGCGTGAGATAGCCGGTAGGCTTCCCGTCGAACTCGATGATGTAAAACCGCAGGGCGTCGTCGATCTGAAGCCGCGGTATCCCGCTGACGATCTTGCGCGCGCGCACGAACTCCCGCCCGCGCTCGATCGCCGCCTTGATCTGCTTCTCCAGCTCGGGCGAATAGGTCACCCGCAGCGACGCGGCGATCCGGCGGAAGGTCTCGGGAATCGGCGTTTCCGCCGGATCGGCGCCCGCGGCCGGCGCCGGATCGAGCACGCCGCCCAGCGAAACGACCAGTACGGCGTTTTCGTCATACGCCCGCACGAGATAGACCGTTCGCGTGCGGTTTTTCTGCACGCGCGCCACGACGTCCACATACGCGCCGGGCACGAGATTGATCACCGAAGCGTGGCTGACGACTTCGCCAGGGTCGATGGCCGCGCTGCTCGGCGCCGCGAACGTCTCGGCCGGCTCCACGCGAATCTCGGTCGTACCGTCGATCGCGTGTAATTCGCGGGCGAAGTACTGCACAAACGTCCGTACCGACAGCGCCTCGGGTCCCCGAAACAGCAGCACCTGCAGCGTCGTTTCGCCATCCGGCGACACGCCGCGCAGCAATCCGCGCGCGCGGCCCGGACCGGCGAACTGCGTGTGGTCATAAGTCCAGCCGGCCGGCGCCAGAAGCTCGTATCCCGCTGCGCGATCCGTCAATGGAGCGAGCGGGATGATGGGGCTGGTGGGGGCGGACGACGGCTGCGAAGTCTGCCCCGGCGCGGCTGACGTGCAGAACGCCAACAGGCTGATGACGCAGCAGGCGATGGATGGACGGCTTCGTGCAACGCGCGGCATCGGGACTCCGGTTCGTGCAAGTAAGGATCGGGCCCTGCTGCACGGGCGTCAATGTAAATCTCGGCGGACACTCTGGCGCGAGCGCCGGCCGTCACGCACAATTCTGGGTGCCCGCACCCGGTGCCATGCCGACGGCCACGCGCGCCGCACGCTCTCACGAATCCCACGCATTAACAATTGGCGAACTCGCGGGTACGCTGCGCGCATGCCGATCGAGCGCGTATTTTCGCAGACACTGCCGGATGAGGAGCGCTATCTCAACGCGCTGCGCCCTCAACGTCTCGACGAGCTGATTGGGCAGGAGCAGGTGCGTGAGCAGCTTCGCATCGCGCTCGACGCGGCGCAGCAGCGCGGCGAACCGCTCGATCACATGCTGCTCGACGGTCCCCCGGGCTTGGGCAAGACGACGCTCGCCCACGTCATCGGTAATGAAATGGGCGCGACGGTCCGCGTCACCAGCGGTCCCGCCATCACGCGGCAAGGCGATCTCATGGCGCTGCTGACGCAGATGGAAACCGGCGACGTGCTCTTCGTCGACGAGATTCATCGCCTCAGCAAAGTCGTCGAGGAATTCCTCTACCCCGCCCTCGAAGACTTCCGCGTGGACTACACCACCGATGGCGGTCTCGGCGGCCGCACGATCAATTTCGCCCTGAAGCGCTTCACGCTGATCGGCGCGACCACGCGCGCCGGCATGTTGTCGGCCGCCCTGCGCGGGCGCTTCGGGCACTTCTTTCATTTCCAGTGGTATTCGCCCGAAGAGCTGACACGCATCGCCACGCGCAGCGCGAAAACGCTGAATGTGCCGGCCGACAAAGCGGCGCTGGAGCGCCTCGCGTCGCGCTCGCGCGGCACGCCGCGCATCGTGAACAATCTGCTCAAGCGCGTGCGCGACTATGCACAGGTGCGCGGCGACGGCGCGTTGACCGCCCGGATCGTCGACGCCGCCCTCGACATTCTCCAGATCGACGCGCTCGGTCTCGACGTGCTCGATCGCGATTATCTCGGCGCCCTGATGCGTCACTACGACGGCGGCCCGGCGGGCGTCGAAGCGATTGCCGCCACGATGGGCCACGAGCGCGACACGCTCGAAGACGTCGTGGAGCCTTACCTGCTGCAACTCGGATTTGTGATTCGCACGCCTCGCGGCCGCGTGGCCCGTCCGGCTGCCTACTCGCACTTGGGTGTTACCGCCCCTGCGCGGGTGGACACGCCGGGACTTTTCGAGTGACGCGCGCGGATTTCGTCAGGAGCCGCCTGGCGCGATGAGCAGTCGATCCACACAGATGTTTCTGCACTCGTTGCTCGCACTGTCGTCCGCGGAGTTGACCGCGCGCCTGACGCAGCGCGTGCACTCACACGGCCAATGCCCGGTTGGCCGCTATCTGCTCGGGTGCTGCGAGTTCGACGCGGGGCATCCAGCGCTCGCCGTCCGGCATTGGATGATCGCCTATCACGCCAGTTGGGAACTGGAGTCGGCCGCCTTCCTCGTGTTTGCAGGGCTAAAGCTTTCCGCGCCGAACCCGCCGCCGCTGCTGGCGGCGCTCGCAGCTACGTGGGAGGAATACCGTCGGCCGTGCTGGGGGCGGCATCCGCTGGAGCGGACGGTTTTCGATGCGTTTCCGCCGCCCGAGGATGGACCCCCAGTGGCGGCCCCGCACACCAAGGTCCCCAAGCAGTTGATCTCGTTGTTGAGTCTCCTTCCGATCCACTCCATTCGTGCTGCACTGAGCCCGTCGGCGATCGCCGTGCCCTGAACGCCCTCGCCCCTCCGCGCGGATCACGTTACGCTTTGCGCGGCGGGGCGAATCAGCGACTCGATTTCAAGGACCGACCGCATGCAATTCCTGACACGCACGATCATCGCTGCATTGTTTCTGGTGGGAATCGCCGCCGCCCAGCCGGCCGGATCGTCGCCGCTGCTGGACGAGCTGCTCGGTCCCGGACCGGTGCAGCAGCGCAGCGAAGCGGAGTGGGAAAAAGCCTTCGGCCAACTGCTGGATTCCCTCATGCCCGGCATGAGCGCCGATGCGATTCCCGATCGCGAACAACCGCAATTGACGTTGGAGCGCATCTGTCATCGCGCCGGCCAGCCCGGCGCGGACGCCGAGCGAGCCGGACTGTGCCGGGCGATGCTGGCGCGGCTCAAGAGCGATACGCCCAAGGACGCGCGCGTCTGGCTCCTGCGCAAGATCGAACCGCTCGGACGCGAGGAATCGGCCGAGCCGCTCGCGCTGCTTCTGTCCGATCCCGATGTCGACATTCGCGAACTCGCGCGCCGGGCGCTCATCAACAATCCGACGGAGGCCGCCCTGAATTTCCTGCGCCAGCGATTGGCCGGCCCCGCGGGTGAGCAGCCGCCGACGCTGATCGCGCTGATTCAGGCTCTGGCGGCGCGAAAAGACGTGGGCAGCATTCCGTCTTTCATCAAGCTGAGCAAATCGCCGGACGACGGCGTCGCGCTCGCCAGCATCCGCGCGCTGGGAAATTTCGCGACAAACGAGGCTCTCGACGCATTGGGAATGACGGCCCGTCAGGCGGAAGGCGTGCGCGGCGAAGTCGCGACGCTGGCGGCAATTCGCTGCGCCGAGAACTTCATCGCCGCCGGAAAGCCCGACACGGTCGAGCCGCTCCTCGTCCAGATTTCGCAGCAGAAGCTCGGCCCGGCGGTCCACCGCGCCGTGCGCGGCGCCCTGGTGCGCGCCCGGGGTGCACAAGGTCTCTCATTGCTGTTGGAACTGCTGAACTCGGACGATCGCGATGATCGCCGCGCGGCGGCCGATCTCGCGCGACAGACGACCTTCGACGCGCTGATTAAGCCGCTCTGCGACGACATCGCCAAGCTGCCGCCCGAATCCCAAGCACTGCTGTTGAACGCCTTGGCGGCCCGCGGCGCGGCCCAAGTGCGGCCCTTCGCCGTCGCCAGCCTGCAATCCACCAACGCGGACGTCGCGGCCGCGGCCGTGCGCGCCCTGCGAGACGTCGGCGACGCCGCGTGCGTGCTCCCGCTCGCCGAATTGGCGGCGAAATCGAGCACACAGCGACTGGGCGTGCGCGACACGTTGGCTCGCATGCGCGGCGCGACGATTGACGAAGAGATCGTGCGGCTGATTCCGACCGCCCCGGCAGCGGCCCGCGCGGAATTGATCCGCAGCACGGCCGCTCGTCATCACAAAGCGGCCGTTCCCCTCCTGCTTCAGCAGGCGGGTGAAGGCGAGATAGACGTGCGCGTCGCGGCCTTGGACGCCTTGGCGAATCTCGCCGACGCGCGCGACGCCGCCCGCGTGCTGCCGCTTGCTCTCAGCGCCGCGGACGAAACGCTGGCGAAGTCGGCCGAGGACGCAGTGGTAACGATC
>JBGAJB010000215.1:0-6114 GCA_044225155.1 Phycisphaerae bacterium
TTTGCCGGCCTTTCATCAGCTTGAACTCGCCGATGGGCGCCACCTTGCGGTAGCCCAGATACAGGATGACGTCGAGCACTTCGGTCCACGTGGGAAACAGCCGGCCGTTCGCGCGCTTGTATTCAACCATCGCGCGGAGGAACTCGAGCTGTTCCTCATTCATGTGCCCTTCTTCGGCGTCGCGGCGGTAGTCGGTGCGCCGGCGGCCGGGCCCGCGGCGACGGTCGAATTGCGAGACAGGCACAGCAGCGGATTCATCGCGCCGATCGACGCCATCCCGCCGATCGACGACGCTCGCCCGGCGATCAGGGGTTTTGCGGCGCTCGACGGCCGGAGTGCCCGTGGTATCGGGCGTTTCAGCGACCGGCGGGGTCGCCGGCGGCGCTGCGGATTGCGACGCCGGTGCGGCCTGCGGCGGCGGATTCTTCTTGCGCGTCGCGCTGCGTTCGCGCGGCGTTCCACCTGGAACGGCTTCGGTGGTCGATGCTGTCATGGGGGTGGTATCGGCGCGAACCGCGGAGCGCTTTGGGGTTCTTCCCACCGCCGCGGAATGCCGGCCGTTCTCGGACCGCCGCCCGGCGCCACTTATCGGAAGTGAGCCGGGCGGGCGAATGTCATGCGAACCGGAGCGACTTACTCGTCCTCGTCGTCAATTTCTTCATCGTCGTCGTCATCGTCGTCGTCGAGGTCGTCTTCTTCGTCGTCGAAGTCCTCGTCGAGATCGTCGGCATCGTCTGCCTCCTCGTCGTCCGCGGGGAGGTCGTCAAACTCGAAATCGGAATCTTCCTCATCGTCGCCTTTGCGTCCTGCCGCGCGCGTCTCGCTGCCCGGCAGAGCGGCCGATTCCGGCTCGATTTCGCCCTGCTCCTCCTGCGTCGCCTCGCCCGACTCGTCGTTCACGTCATCCGCGGCGAGGGTCCACGGCCGCGCCCATCCGAACCGTTTCCCCGGCGCAAATTCCCCAGTGCTGGTCAGCAACTCGCACACCATCGCGATACTCCTCTGGCTCTCCGTTTCCCGATTGGCGCGGGCAGATTACACACGCGCGAAACTGCGTCAAGCCCCCGCGACGCGCCCCCGAATGATTCTCTCCCGCCCTCAACGGCGGTCAAGGGAAACCGACTTTCGCACTCCAATACCGAAGCGCAGAAATCGCATTCATTCTCGATGAACTTTACGTTGCGCGGAGCCGTCCGGCGAGCCGTGTATCATTCTCCAGACACGCGACTGGGTCGCGAAAAGAGGGTTCGATGTCCGATATGCCCGCACAAATTCAGTACGACGATTTTGCAAAGGTGGAGCTGCGCGTCGCGACCGTGATCGCCGCCGAGCCCCACCCGAACGCCGACAAGCTGCTCGTGCTTCAGATCGACCTGGGACCGCTCGGCCGTCGGCAGATCCTCGCCGGCATCCGCGCGTTTTACGCGCCCGAAACGCTCATCGGCCGTCAGATCATCGTCGTCGCGAATCTCGCACCGCGCGCGATGCGCGGCCTGGAGAGCAACGGCATGCTGCTGGCGGCCAGTACGGATGATCGATCGGATGTCGTCGTACTCGCGCCATCCAAGCCGGTGCCGCCCGGCAGCCGCGTTTCCTGAACAAGGCCCGCGCGGCAGCGGCGGAGTGCAGATGCCGAATCCCGAAACGGACTCGTCAGCGACCCTCGACGCGCTGGAAGCGGCGCGCGGTCGGCGGCGCGCCGATGCCGTCCTCAGCACGCGCATCATCGCGACGCTGACGCTCGGGATCTGCGCGACGCTGCTGACCATCGCGGCCCGCCTGACGCCGGATGCGCGCGGCTTCGGCACGCACCAGCAACTCGGCCTCGGCGCTTGCGGCATGCTGCTCACGACCGGCCTGCCCTGCCCAACCTGTGGAATGACCACCGCGTTTGCCTACGCGGTTCGCGGCGATTTGGCCGGCGCCGCGTGGGCCCAGACCGGCGGCCTGGTGCTCGCCTTATTCACGATTGCGCTCGTGCCGTATTCGCTGACGGCGCTGGTTCTGGGGCGCTGGCCGTTCATGCGGCAACTGGCACGCATTCCGCCCTACTGGGTGTTCTTGGCGCTGCTCACCGTCCTGCTGGGCGGGTGGGCGATCAAACTCCTACTCGGGCTGGTCACGCACACGCTGCCGATGACGCAAGCGATTCGCGTGTCGATACTGCTGTAGCTGCCTACGGATCGCGCGTCATTACGATTGCCTGCGGGGCCGCTCCAGGACTGCGGGCCGCGAACCACGCCCGCAGATCGAGCACAAATGCAAGCACGCACGGCACGAGCACGAGCGTGCCGAGCGTCGAAACAAACATGCCGCCGAGCAGGACGCTCGCCATGCCGCGATAAAGCTCACTGCCGGCCCCGGGCATGAACGCCAGCGGCAGCAACCCCACGATCGTCGTCAGGCTGGTCATGAGGACCGGCCGCACGCGGACACGCACGGCCTCGCGCACGGCGACGTGCGTGGGCATGTGATGCTCGCGCAGGAAAACGAGCGACTGCTCCACCAGCAGGATCGCGTTTCTCACGACGAGGCCGACCAGCATGACGAAGCCCAGGAAGGTCAGCACGTCGAGCTGCTGCACCGGCTGATCGGTCGTCAACAGCGTGCCCTGATGGCAGAGCCACAGGCCGAGGAAGCCGCCGAAAACAGCCAGCGGCACGCTGAACATGATCACAAACGGGTAGAGCCAGCTCTCATAGAGCGCGCACATCAACAGGTAAACGATGAGCACGCTCAGGAAGAACCGGCCGCTGAGAATGTTGATCGCGCTGACCCAGTTCCAGCCCTTCCACTCGCCGACCAGCGCGTTGCGGGCGGCGGCCAGCTTGTCCGCATTGCCGGTCAGGGCGATCGTCACGGTCGGATCAATTGCGCCGGCGCTGCGAAGGTTCGGCTCGATTTCGTTTTTGATCTGCCGAATGAGCGCCTCCAGCGCCAGAGACTCCGGCGGCGTGATCGTGAGCGTGACCGAGCGCTGCCGCTCGATGTGGTTGATCTGCTCGAGCGCCGTCGTGTCCGTCAGCGTCGCGGCCGCACTGACCGGCACAATACGGCCGGACGGCGCCCACATCGGCACCTGGGCGATTTCCTGCGTCGTGCGGTCGTTCTCGCCCGCGACGAGCAGCGTGATGTCGATCGTGCTGCCGCCGCCCGGGCGAAAGTCGCCCATGTACGCACCGTCGCCGCAGGCCTGGATCACCAGACCGATGTCCTCGGCCGTCAGCCCGAGTTCCCGTGCGCGTTCGCGATCAGGCGTGATGCGCACCTCCGGCCGGCCGAGATTGAAATTGGCCGGGTCCGGCTGCGCAGAGCCGTAGCGCTTACTGCATTCGACGAGGAGTGCCCCGGCGGCGGCGTTCACTTTGTCCAGATCATCGCCGCGCACCTGCAATTCGACGTTGTTGCCGCTGCCGAAGCTGAACAACGAAACCTGCTGAAAGAAAGCGTACGTGCCGGGAATCCGCGAACCAGCCGTCGAAAGCAGGCGCACGAGCGGCTGCACACGCTGCGGATCGCGGCTGGTCGCGCCCATGTAGCAACTTCCATTGAACGAAACGAAGAAGAAATTCTCGATCAGCGGCGGGGGCGTGAGCCATTCGCGCCGCTGTCGATCGCGCTGCAAAGGACTCAGCTCGGGATTGTCGACCCCGGGGAGGGCGTTTGCCGCCAGCATTCCGCTGATCTGCTGCCGCCAGGCGTCGTCCAGCGCGCGCTGCTCCGGCGAGCCCGGCTTAGCGCTCCAATAGGGCCGAATAACATCCTCGATCACGCTGCCCATGCGGCGATATTCGGCCATGCTGTAACCCGGCGGCGTCAGAAGGGCCCCGAACACCAGATTGCGATTGCCCGCCGGCAGGTAAGTCGTCTCCGGGATCAGCAGATAGGCCGCGATGAACGATCCGATCGTGGCCGTTCCGATGAACGCGGCGCGCGGCAGCGTCGTCTCGTTCAGCCGGGCCACGATCCGCGCGAACCAATTGGCGACGCGCAGGATCGGATCGCGCGTCATGCCGATCGAAGCCGTCACCACTTCACCGGTCTCGATGGGCCGTTCTTCCGTCGGGAATTTCGGCGAAGATTTCCGACCGGTCAGCAATCGCGCCGCCAGCGGGGGGATCACCGTGACCGCGACGAACAGCGACAAACCGATCGCGGCGACCTCGGCAATGCTGATGTCGCGGAAAAGCTGCCCGGCTTCCTCGCGGATGAAGATGACCGGAATGAAAACGGCCAACGTCGTCAGCGTGCTGGCCAGCACCGCGCTCCAGACTTCATTCGTGCCGTCGTAGACCGCCTGAAGATTCGGCTTGCCGAGCTGTTTGTGGCGGAAAATGTTTTCGAGCACGACGTACGCGCTATCCACGACGTCGCCCACGGCCAGGCCGATGCCGGCCAGCATGATGACATTCATGGTGCGGCCGGTGAGCACGACGATCATGAACGTGCCGATGATCGACACGGGAATCGTGAGGGCCAGGACCACCGTCGCGCGCCAGCTCCGCAGGAACAGGAGCAGCAGGCCCAGCACCAAGGCGCTGCCGAAGATGATGTTCGAGCGCACCATGTCGATGGCTTGCGTGATGTAGACCGTCTCGTCATAAACCTGCGTGAGGTCAAGCTGCATTCCTCGGCCGCGCAGCACTTCCTCATTCACACGAACGATCGCCTCACGGAGCTTCTGCATGACCGAGATGACATTGGAGCCGACTTCGCGCCGGACCGGAAAAGCGAGGACGAATTGTCCTTCGCTCCGCACGAAGCCCTGCGCTTTCTTATAGCTGAGCTCGACCTCGGCCACGTCGCGCACGTACACCGGGCCGCCCGCAGTGGACGCGATGACCGTGTCGGCGATTTCATCGACGGACGCGTACTGTCCGACCGTGCGAATGGCGTAATCGCGTTTGCCCTGCTGAGCGCGTGCCGGCCGAGACGTTTACGTTCTGGCGCCGCAGGGCATCGGCGACTTGCCCGAATGTCAGCCGCGAGACGCGAGCTTGCCGGCGTCGACGCGAATCTGCACCTCGCTGGCACATAGGCCGCCGAAGATGTCCACCGACGCCACGCCGGGGACGCGATCGAGATAGGGCTTGACGAAGTCCTTGACGAAATCGCGCTGCTTGCGGATTTGCTCATCGTCCTGGCCGCTGCGCGGGCGGAGAATCAGCCACGCGATGGTCGTGTCGATGTCGTTGTTGGCGGCCTGAATCGTGGGCTGATCGACTTCGAGCGGGTAGTTGCTCACCTGCCGCAGCTTGTCATTGACCTCGCGCAGCGCCTCATTCTTCTCCACGTCCGGATAGAACTCCAGCACGACGCTGCCGCTGTTGTCGCGCGAGGTGCTGGTCATCTTGCGCAGGCCCTTCACGCTGCGAAGCTGCTCCTCCTGCTTTTCGATGATTTCTCGTTCGACTTCCTGCGGATTGGCGCCGGTCCAGTTGGTGGAGACGACGATCGTGGTCGTGTCGATCGACGGAGTGAGCTGCACGGGAATGGCAAAAAGCGACAGCAGCCCGAACAGCGTGACCAGCAGCACGCCGACCGAGACGCCCACCGGGCGCTCCACGCACACCTTGATGAGATTCACGCGAAAACCGCCCTCGCGTCCGCCAACGCGCAGCTTGTTCGACTTGCGGCCGGTCAGGCAGCCGGTCCGCGAAACGAGCGGATGCTAACTGGAAGCGAACTCAATGGCCAAGCGGCGCAGCAGACTTTCGTCGTCTCTCTTTCGGGCGACAGGTTCAAAGCCGAATGAGCGCTGCTATCCTCGCCGACCGCCGCTCTTTACGGCTGAAAAAAGATTGACCCGGTCAAATCAGGGCGCGAATCGACGACGCTTTGCGTCCAGATCGGCCATGAGCTTTTCGAACGAATCCGCGAATTGCTTCACGCCGTCGGTCAACAGTTCGGCGGTCAGCGCGTCATAGTCGAAACCCGCGGATTTCAATCGTTCGAGGAAGCCGTACGCCTGCTCGACGTCGAGATCGATGGTGCGGGCGGGCGTGGCGCGGTCGCGGATCGCGTCCAGCGTTTGCGGCGGTACGGTGTTCACCGTGTTGGGGCCGATGAGCGTGTCGATGTACTTCGTGTCGGGGTAGGCCGGATTCTTGGTGC
>JBGAJB010000216.1:0-5975 GCA_044225155.1 Phycisphaerae bacterium
CGGTTCTGGGTGGACACGGACAGTTCGCGGGCGAGGACGCCCGCGCCACCCCGGATTTCTCCGAACAAATCGCGGGCAGGATGCCCACGCCACCCCTGCTCGATTCGACCGTGGTCGACAACGACTGGTCGGCCGGGATAGCGGCTTGTCCCCAACTCCCGCATGAAGGCGCTGGCCGATCCAGAAGCGGACTCCATGGGTAGTGGGTCCAATCGGATCGCGTGGCGCGTGCAGGCGTGGCTTGACCGTTTGGGGAGGGTTTTCTCCGTATGGGAAGAGACCCCTCCCTTACGGTCGGGGCTCGGCTGGCGACTTCCATCGGCGCTGGCGCGGTGTTCGTTGTTCTATTTCGCGGCTGTTTTGGCCGGCTTGGGTTTGCTCGCCGCAGGCGCGCGGGCGGCGGTTGTTCCTTTTTCGCGATCGGCGCTCGGGCGGTCACCGGAGGGAATGCTCAGCGGGCCGAAGGCGCGCTCGAGTAGTTGCTTCTGCTCCAGCTTGTGGCTGTTCTTCGACCCCGTGGCCGGGCTGGCGCTGGCGGGGCGGCTGATGTTGATGAGCGGGCGGCCGAAGAGGGTTTCGCCCCAGCGGCTGTGGAGGAAGTTCCAGGCGCCCATGTTTTCGGGTTCTTCCTGCACCCAGACCACGGGCGCGTCTTTGGCGGCCGGGGCGAGCAGGTCGCGCAGGAGGGACTCGCGGAGTGGATAGAGTTGTTCGAGGCGGATGATCGGGACGGCCGGCGCGGCGGAGATCGGCTTTCGCGCGGCGTCGGACGCGGCTGCGGCGGATGCGCCCTTGGCCGCACCCTTCTTGCCCCCATCGCCCTTGTTCCCATCGTCCTGGCCCCCATCGCCAGAAAGATTGGACTTCGGGCTGTGGCCGTTCTTGCCTTCGGCCTGGCCGAAATGCTCCTCGCGATATTCGAGCAGGTCGTAATAGACCTTGCCGCTGCAGAGAATGACGCGCTCGGCGCCGGCCACCGGCACCTGCGGATCGGCGATGAGCGGGCGGTAGGTTCCGCGCGTGAGTTCCTGGAGCGTCGACGTGGCGCGCGGGTGGCGCAGCAGGCTCTTGGGCGTCATGACGACGAGCGGCTTGCGCCACGGACGCATCACCTGTCTTCGCAGCAGATGGAAGATCTGCGCCGGCGTGGTCGGATAGGCGACCTGCATGTTGTCATCGGCGAGCAGCGACAGAAAGCGCTCGAGGCGGGCGCTGGAGTGCTCGGGCCCCTGCCCTTCGAAGCCGTGCGGCAGAAGCAGCACCAGACCGCTGAGGCGATTCCACTTTTCCTCGGCGCTGCTGAGGAATTGATCGATGATGACCTGCGCGACGTTTACGAAATCGCCGAACTGCGCTTCCCAGATCACCAGGCCGTCGGGCTGGCCGAGGCTGTAGCCGTATTCGAAGCCCATGACGCCGGCCTCGGAGAGCGGGCTGTTGTGGATTTCGACCGGGGCCTGTTTCGGGGCGAGATTTTGCAGCGAGTAATGACGCGCACCGGTGTTGACGTCGTGGAGCACGGCGTGGCGATGGCTGAATGTGCCGCGCTGGCTGTCCTGGCCGGTGAGGCGGACGGGCACGCCGTCGACGGCGAGCGAAGCGAATGCGAGCAGTTCGCCGCCGGACCAGTCCAACTCGCGCTCGCCGGAGGCCATCTTCGCGCGATCGACGAGCAGCTTTTTCTGCATCGTCGGATGCGGCGTGAAACCGGGCGGCGTGCTTGCGAGCGAGGCGAGCAGGTCGCGCAGGCGCGCGGCGGGCACGCCGGTGTCGACGTCGGGCGTGTCTTTTTCGAGGCCGCCCTTGTAGCGCGTCCAGAGCTTGCCGACGGGACTGATGTCCTCGGCCGGCGGCTGGGCGTCCTGCGAACTGCTGAGTTCCTGTTCGAGATGCTCGCGGAGGCGCGTTTCGATCTCCTCGGCCTCGTCGCGCGTGATGCCGCCGAGTTCGAGCAGGTTTTCGAGATAGCTGCGGCGGACGTTCTGCCGGGCGTCAATCGCCTTGTACATCAGCGGCTGCGTGAAGCGCGGCTCGTCGGTTTCGTTGTGGCCGTGGCGGCGATAGCAGTACATGTCGATGAAGACGTCGCGCTGGAAGGTGTCGCGGAACTCCATCGCGAGCTTGACGACCTGGGCGACGGCCTCGGGCACTTCGCCGTTCACGTGGAAGATCGGGGCCTGGAGCATCTTCGCAACGTCGGTGGCGTAGATGCAGGAACGGGACTCGGCGGCGTCGGTTGTGAAGCCGATCTGGTTGTTCACGACGACGTGGAGGGCGCCGCCGACGCGATAGCCGGCGAGTTCGCTGAGATTCAGCGTCTCCTGAATGATGCCTTCGCCGGCAAACGCGGCGTCGCCGTGGATCATGAGCGTCATGCTGCGGCGGCGCTCGGCGTCGTGACTGCGATCCTGGCAGGCGCGCGTGCGGCCGAGCGCGATCGGATTGACGTATTCCAAATGGCTGGGGTTGAAGCAGAGCGAGAGATACAGCTCGCGTCCGTTGCGGGCCTTCCAGCGGTTGCTGTAACCGAGGTGATACTTCACATCGCCGCGGCCGACGTATTGCAATGCGTCGAAATCGGCGAACTCGCGGAAGATGCGGCGTGGATGTTTGCCGAGGATGTTGGCAAGCACATTCAGGCGGCCGCGGTGGGCCATGGCGATGACGACTTCGTCGACGCTCTGCTCGGCGGCCTTTTCGATGGCCATGTCGAGCAGCGGGATGAGGCTTTCGCCGCCTTCGAGTGAGAAGCTCTTTTCGCCTTTGAATTTCTTCTGGATGAATTCTTCGAAGATGCTGGCGTCGGTGAGGCGCGTCAGGATGCGGAACTGATCGCGGCGCGCGAGGGGGAGGCGGTTTTCGGTGCCTTCCATGCGCTCCTGCAGCCAGTGGCGAACCTGCAGCTCGTCGATGTGCATGAACTGCACGCCGATGAAGCGCGAGTACGTGTTGCGCAGGAGCGAGATGATCTCGCGCAGCGTGCGCGTCTGCGCGCCGGCGATCGTGCGGCTGCTGAAGCGCTGATCCATGTGGCGCGGCTCGAAGCCGTAATACTCCGGTTCGAGCTCGGGGTGATCTCCGCCGCGCGGCAGGCCGAGCGGGTCGAGCTGAGCGAGCATGTGGCCGCGTACGCGATAAGCGCGAACCATCTGGTCGATGCGGTCCTGGAGCGCCTCGGCGTCGGCGATGCCGTCGCGGCCGTTGTGAGAATGGCCGTTGGCGCCGGTCGGGCGGAACAGGCTGCCGGAATCGAAGGCGGGCGCGGCGCGAAAGCGGGCCGCAGCGGCATCGTTTCGCAGCATGGTCTCGAAATAGGAGCGCCACTGCGGCGAGACGCTCTGCGGATCGCGGCGAAAGGCGTCGAGCAGCTCCTCGATGTAGGCGAGGTTGGATTCGTTCGGCCAAAGCGGGCTTGCGTCCATTCGGGTTATTTCCGTCCTAAGCCGGCCGGTCCTGGTCGCACCGGTCGGAAACGCTAACTGCACCAAGTCACGATACTACGGGCCGGGGACGGCGTCGGTCGAGCGTCACGAAGGCGGACGGCAGGCCGTCAATAATTCGATTGACGCCTCCGCGCGTGGCGGGTAAACAAACCCACCTTGCGGGCGAGCGCAGATGCCCGCGCCATGGCCCCAGCCGCGGAGCATGACTTGAGAGCGTTCGCCATCGGACTTATCGCCAGCGGCGTCCTTCTTGCCGCGATTTTCATCGTTCCTCGCTTCCTGGCCGGCTCCGAACATGCGAACGCCGTGCAGGCGGAGGAACAGGCCGAACTCGCGCGACGTTTGTACCTTGTCTACAACCAGAGCCTCGCACCGCTCGGCATTCGAGCGGACATGGACGGCCTGAAGAACGCCGATTTCGATCGGCTGGTGAAAGCCGCCCAGGAACGTTTCGACAAACTCCAGCAGGAGTTCTCGAAGGAAGCGCAGGAAGTGCGCAGCGCCGATCAGCGGCTGCACGCGAAGGCGGCTCCGGTGAAGGCGGTGACGGGCGACCCGAGCGGCGTGCGCGCGGCCGTGGCGGGGCTGGACAAGGTCTTCGCGGATAATCGGGCGCTGCTGACGGAGGCGATCAAGAACGCGCAGGAGGCGAATCGCGCCGGCGCGGGAGCGGTCGGCGTCGGTCAGGTGCTCGGAGTCTTGAAGCTGACGGACGCGACGGATGCGTTCCGGGCCGTGCGGCGGCTGCGGACGCAGGCGGAGATGGACGAGGCGAAGGCGCTGAACCTCGCCGCCGATTGGACGCAAGCGACGTCGGCGAACGAGCATTACATGAAGCTGGATCCGGCCGAGATTCTGACCGGATTGCGGAAAGACGCGGATGAGCTGCGCGGGCTGGTGGCGGATGCCAAGCAGCGGGCCGAGGCGCTTTCGACGGCCGTCGCGGCGCGAAAGAAAGAGCTGGACGAGATTCGCAAGGCGCTCGAAGGCCGAGGCGCTTTCGACGGCCGTCGCGGCGCGACAGAATGAGCTGTACGAGATTCGCAAGGCGCTCGAAGACGGGCGGGCGCAGTGGACCGCGCTGGAGGAAGCCGGATTCCAGGCCGGAAATGACGCGGCGTTTGAGCAATACAAGAAAAACGTTTCTGAGCTATCGGCCAAGCTGGTCGAGCTTCAGGAGCGTGAGCAGCGGCTGGCCTACGGCGGGATCGTGAATGGCAAGCTGACGGGCGACCTGCTCAGCGATTTCCACATTGATGGCGGCGAGCAGACCGACGGACTCGATGAGCTGGAGCGGAAGCTCGCCATCGCGAACGAGCAGGTCGAGCGCTACATGCACGGTGCGGCGGCGATCGATACGCAGATCGCGGCACTCGAAGCGGGCGGCAAGTCGTCGCACGAGTTGTCGCTGGCGGCCGAGGCGCGGGCGAACGAGATTCGCAAAAACCTCGAAGCTACTGTGGCGGAGCTGGACAAGCTGCAAAAAGAGATCGCCGAGCGCGAGAAGAGCGCGCTGGACGCGGCGAATGCATCGACCAGCGCGTTCGGAGCCGCGTCGCAGGCGATCGGGGCGTGGATCAGTTCCGCCCGCGATTTGCAGCAGAATTCTGATCTGGAAAAACGCAACGCGCGGCTGACGACGATCACCAAGCAAAACGCGGAAATGCTGGCCGGGGCGTCGCAGGCGCGCGCGAAGCTGCTGACGGGCAAGATTCAGGCGGAACGGGCGGCCGGCGCGGAGGCCTACAAGACGACGCTGATGCAGCTTTCGACCGCGGTGAAGGGCCTGACGGTGGACACGGCCGGCCTCGACGACACGATCGCGAATGCGCGTGAGGCGGCCGTAAAGTCGCTGACCGAAGCGGCGAGCACGTTTACGAATCTGAGCAAGCGGCCGGGCGTGGAGTCGTGGGTGTTTCAGGCCGGCCTGGCCACCGTGGCGTACAACCTGGCGCAGGTGGACACGGCGAATCGCGAGCAGCATCTCTCCACTGCGTCGGCCAATATCCGCACGACGATGGACCGGCTGAAACAGTCGCCCTATGGCGTGCCGCTGGCGGCGTTCAGCGCGAAGCTGGCCGGGCCGGCGGCTGAATCCGCGCCGACACCCGCGCCGGATGGTGAAAAGACGGACCCGACGAAGCCCTGAGCGTCCCCCTTTTCAGATGGGGCACAGCCGCCCTCGGATGTGATTTCTCCTGCCCTATGACATCGGGCAGCTTCCCGCGGCGTGGTCTCGTGACCGGCGATGTTTTCCCTTCCAATTCTTCGCCGCGATTTTTCCCTGATCGGCCCCCTACCTGATTCGCGACTGCGGGGTATTCAGGCCCGGGCACGCTCAGCCTCGCGGCCGCAGGTTGGTGCTATTTGGGCTGTGATGCGGGCAGACGGCGGCGGCCGATTGATTCGTTGATTGATTGAAGCAGTTTTCGCGGGCGTGCAGCGCTCGCGCACGCCACCCACGAAGATTCCGACACCCGAACCGCGGCCCCCGACCATTACCCGTTCCGTTTTTTCGGCGACGACGCGAGA
>JBGAJB010000217.1:0-5949 GCA_044225155.1 Phycisphaerae bacterium
GGACCGATTCCCCGCGGGATGATCGTGACGAGTCCGGCAATCGTCACGGCTCGGCTGTAGAGCCCCACATCGGAGAAATCCTCGCCTCGCATGGCTTTGAGCAGCACTACCCCGCCGTTCAGCGACAGCATATAGAGCAAATTCGCCGCAGCGAGCTTGATTCCTTGTTTGAGGAGCACCGATCCGATTTTCCAGTTGAACGGCAGCGACGGCTTGACCTCGTGGCGCAACGCGAAGAGGAGCAACGCAAGCGAAGCGAACTGGGCCACGCAAAGCAGTATCACGGTAAGCCAAGAATCCAAAACCCCCAGCGCCCAGGCCGCTGCGCCGCCGGCCAGGGGCACGGCAACCGCGATCAGAACCGCCAAGTTTGCCAGCAGTATCCGGAATTGCGCGACCAGCACCGGCGATAGGACGGCGGTAACGAGCGCCGCCCCCGTGCTGAGCCCATAAGTCACGGCCAGGAACCATGAGATGTCGCCGAAGTACTGCGGTAGCTGACGAGCCGTCACGCCGATCAGGATCGACAAGACCAGACCCAAAGGAATCGCGATCTGAAGAGCGCTCGTGACGACTTGGGTGACCGAGTGCCGCAGATGATTGATGACGTAAATGGCGGCCGACCCGATTCCGAGCGCGGCCAGCGTGACCGCGAGGGTCAGTACCACGCGGTAGAAATCGAATCGTCCAACGCCATCGGGACCCAAGGAACGCGAGAACAGCATCCCCGTGGAGACGGATAGAGCGACACTCACCACCTGCCCACCCGACGCTTGCAGCGCCTTCCGCCCGAAACTCATTCCGTTTCACCAAACCCGTTTCTGGGATCCCAAAGACCGAATCGCTACGAGCCGCAGGAGCGCCCGGTTCTCCGCCGCCGTTGGACCGAAGAGGAATATCGGTCGATTTCCAGCCGGCGAGCTCACATAATTATCGGACGCTCATTCCTTTCCAGTCGCCTATTTCGCAACCAGCAACGCAAGGATTGGTAGACTCCGGCGTTGAATAGGGGAGCTCAGACGCGGGCGCGGGCCTGCATGAAACTTCGGGGGCGATTGCCATGATTCGTCGGATTGTAATCGGACTGCTGCTGATCACAGGCTTCGGAGCGGCGGTGATCGCTCAGGAGGCGCCAGCCAAGCCTGCGGGATCGCAGGGCCAATCGGAGGCGAACTCGGGTGGGCGGCCAACTGGCGCCAAGGACACCGGAAGGGCTCAAAAGCAGACGAAAGTATCGGGTCGCAAGTCCTCTTCGTCGCTCGGCATTCTCGATCGCATTTCCAAAGAACTCGAACTGACGCCCGACCAGCAAAAGAAATATGACGACCTCGCCGCCAAGCAGCGCGAGGCCATGGATGCCGCCAAACCGACCGGCGAAGAGCAGCAGCGCATCGCGAAGGAAATGGCGCAGGCCCGCAAAGCCGGCGACCTCGCCCGCGCCGCCGAGCTGCGCGATCAATTGATCGGCAATCCCGACGGTAAGGCCGTCGACAATTTCCTCGACGAAGTCGAGCCGATGCTGACAAAGGAGCAGGCTGCCAAGCTTCCGCAGATTCGCGAGGACTATGCGGCTCAGCGCGGCACGGCGGCCGGCGATCCAATCGCCAAGGCCAAGTCGCTGCGCAGCGAACTCGGACTCGACGCCGACCAGGCGAAGCAGTTCAACAAGCTGCTCGAGCAGATGGAATCCGACATTCAGAGCAGCAAAGACACGAACACGGACGAGTTGATCGACGAGCTTCGCAAGGCCGTCGAGGCTGGCGATGAGGACAGCATTCGCTCCGTCGGCACGCAAATTACGGATTCGCAGCAAGCCGAAACGAAATCCCTGGCGAAATTCTATGACGCGGTGGACGGCATTTTGACCGATGAGCAGCGCGACAAGCTCGACACCTTCCGCAGCCAGCACGGCGATCGGCCCGAATCACTCAAGGGCGTCCGCGATCCGCGCGAGATCTTCCGCTTGGCACGTCGCCTGAAGCTCAACGACGATCAGCGCCAGCAGATGAGGGCCCTCGAAGAGGAATATGGCAAGAAGACGCGCGAAAAGCGCGGTGACCGCGACGGCATGGCTGAGCTTTCCAAGCAGGCGGCCGACGACGTCCGTAAGATTCTGAACGAGAACCAGGTCGTCAAGTTTGATCGCATGATCGGCGCCAAGGGCGACGCCAAAGACACCGCCGGCGCTCATCGTGAGCGCGACCCGAATCAGGCCGGAAAGCGCGGCGGCGGTAAGCGCGGACAAAAGCCCCAGGCGCCCGAAACGCCTGAAAACGAAAAGCCGTAACTGCCAACTGTTCGTCCCAAAAGTGAACGAGTTGCGGCCGCACGCACGCGCGTGCGGCCGCGTTCTTTTCAACGCAGAGCACTCGGATCTGCTCGCCTGCCAATTGTGAAGAAGCTTTGAACCGACGTCCGACCGCTTGACGAGGAGGCGGTTCGCCCCTTGCAATCCCTCCCTCGCCGCACATTGGGAAGCGCGGCGCGCTTTCTCCTTCAACGAAGCGGGACGATGAGACCAACCACACTGACCGGCGCGGCCGGTGATACCGCGCATTCGTGGGAATACCGAATGCGCCGCGGGCGCAACTGGTTCTTCATCGGCCTGCTGTACGCGGGCTACTACGTCTGCCGCTACAACCTCTCGCCGATCCTCGCCAAGATGGCTGAGGATCTGCAGCTCGATAACAAACAACTCGGCTCCATCAGCAGCGGCCGCGACATCGGCTACGCGATCGGCACTTTCGTCAACGGGCTGCTCTCCGATCGCCTCGGCGGCCGGGTCGCAATGACTGTCGGCGCCATCGGCACCATCGTGCTCAACCTCGCTTTCGGCTGGGTCACGACGCTGGCGTTCACGGGCCTCCTCGGCGCACTCATCGCCATCCGAACTGTCGACGGCTACCTCCAGTCGTTCGGCTCTCCTGGCATGGTTCGGATGAACGCTTCCTGGTTCATGCGCCGCGAGCGCGGCCAATTCGCCGGGGTCTTCGGCGTGATGATTCAGCTCGGCCAGATCACCGCCAACTGGCTGCCGATCGTACTGACGACCGGCATCGTCGCCTTTTTTGGCTTCACATTGCTGGAGTTCAAACCGCTGGGCTGGCGCAGCATGCTCGTCGTGCCGCCTTCCATTCTCGGAGTTTTGTTGCTTCTGTTCTGGACGAACGTAAAGGCCCATCCCGAGGATGCGGGATTCATCGTCGCGCACGAAGACGACGAATTCTCCGCCAGCCCGCATGAGCGCTTGCCGCTGTGGACCGTGTTCATCACGATCGCGTCGACTCCGCTCGTCTGGGTAAACGGCCTCGCGTACATGTGCACCGGCTTTGTCCGCCGCGGATATGACGTGTGGTGGGCCAAGTACATGCACGACGCCTGGCACGTCGATATCGGCTCAAAACTCTTTTTTCACCTCGGCTGGATGCTTGTCGTGGCGGCCGTCATCGGATCGATGGCGTCGGGCTACATCTCCGATCGGTTTTTCAAAAGCAAACGGGCGCCTGTCGCCGCCCTGCTCTACGGCATCGAAACCATCGTGATCATCACCGGCGGACTGCTGCTCGCAACCCCCGCGATCGCCAGCGCACAGCTGGCGGCGGCCGTGCTCGTGATGGTTTCGCTCACCTGCAATTCGAGCCATTCCGTCATTGGCGCCGCGGCGGCGATGGACATCGGCGGGCGCAAGATGACCGGATTCGCGCTCGGCATCATCAACTCGTTCCAATACATCGGAGCGACGCTCGCGGGCTACGCGCTGGGCGGATACATCGATCATTTCGGTTGGGACAAGTATCTCTACGCCATGGCGCCCTTCAGCCTGCTGGGCACCGTGCTCATGACGTGGGTCGCAATCGCCACGCGCGGCCGTCACGTCAGAGGCTCGTAGTCCAGACGATCGGCCAGTGACGCTCTGAGGGCGGCTAGGCGCTCAGTATTGACGCGTCACGCCCGGAGCTTGCCGACACGGCGTCCAACAGCGTGGTCATGCCCGCACCGGTCAACGCCGACACGGAAACGCGCGGGCAGTTCCAGGGCAATTCAGGCGACGCATCGGCTTGCGACAGGTCGGCCTTGCACGCCACGATCAACGCCGGTCGGAGGTCGGCATATGCTCGCGCGAAGCCCCCCGCCGCCGCGATGCCGTCGCAAGTCAGATCGAGAACCGCCACGGTCAAATCCGCCTCGCGCGCGATTGCCGCCGTGCGGTCGATTCCCGCCTGCTCCAGCACATCATCCGTTTCGCGCAAACCGGCCGTGTCGATCCAGGTCACCGGAAAACCGTGCAGCTCCCCCGCCGCCTCGACCCAATCACGCGTCGTCCCCGGCACGGGTGACACCAGACTGACGCGACGATCGGCCAGCGCATTCATGAGCGTGCTCTTGCCGGCATTCGGCGGACCGACGAGCGCGACGCGCAGCGGCCGCTGAAGCCAGCTCAGAATGCGCACGCTTCGCTCTGCGGAATCGGTCAGCGCCCCGGCGGCGGCCGAATCTCCGCCGAGCAATTTGGCCGCGATTCCTGAAACATCCCCCTGCCGCAGCAGCCATTCCACGCCCGCCTGCGTCAGGATCGTCGGAAGCAGCTTCAGCAACGCGCGATCCGATGCATCGCAGCGCGCCGCGCCGGCCGGCTCCGACTCGGACGCACGCTCAAACCCCAGCGCCGTGGCGCAACCAATCGTCTGAGAAACTACGAAGGGACTACCGTGCAGGTGCCTTCGCAGGACGAGTTCCGGAGGGCCGGCATGTATCGAAACGAGTATGTCGTCGCAGATCACGCCGGATTCATCCAGCAGTGCCGCGCGCAACACGCGGCCGACCGGCCAGGTTCGAGCCAAATTCGGATGGGAGAATCGCAGATGCCGCGCGGCAAAGGCAACCGCACCTCGTCCGCTGATTTCCAGCAGTGCAATCGCCCCGGGACCGGAACTGGAGAGCAGCCGGATGTGACCGGGTGTGCTCATTTTCCGCTGGGCACGCCGCGCTGCAGCGCCAGCACCGCCCCCATCAGACACAAGTCAGGCACGACCGCGTCGACAAACTCCGCGTGCGGCTGAATCAGCAACGCATTCCCGCCGGAAACAACCAGCGGCGGCCACTTGCCCAGCCGCGTGGCATAGCGCTCGACGATCTCGCGCAGCGCGCCGACCGCGCCAAAAACCACGCCCGAGAGAATGGCTTGTTCCGTATTCAATCCGACCGTGTCGGCCGGCGGAGGCGCGAGCACGATCTGCGGCAGTGCGGCCGTGTAATCGTGCAGCGCCCGCAGTGACATGTTTAGTCCGGGCAGAATCGTTCCGCCCAGGAAGATTCCTTGCGCCGAGATCAGGTCGATGGTGATCGCGCTTCCGAACGACGCGGCCACGCAAGCATCGTGCACACGCTCAAAAGCGGCCGCCCCACAGCACACACGATCGGTTCCGACCGTCTCGGGATCAACGCCTTCCAGCGGCATGGGCAGCGGCAAGTCCTGGCGAATGACGAGCGGCTTCAGTTCCAGTTCGCGCGCCGCCGCGACCAGCCCTGGAAGCTGAGCCGGATTCACCGAACTGATCGCCAACACGCGCGGTCGCGGCTCGCTACGCGAAAGGACCGCCAGCTTGCCGCGCCACTCGGATTCATCGAGGACGTCGTGGCGTGCGACGCGGCTCAGTCCGTCAGCATTCCACAGCCCAAGCGCGATGCGCGAGTTGCCCAAATCGGCAACGAGCGCGCTTTCCAGCGGGGCGGGCGAACTCATCGAGAAATCTCCGCGGAGTAACTCAGGCGCCGGCCGCGTCCCGCGCTTCCTGCGCCGCGATAGCGTCGTAGAGCGCCTGCCCGGATTCGGCGCGGGCGACGGCGGAACGGAAGCTTTCGGCGTTCATCAGCCGGCTGATTCGAGCGAGCGCCTGAATGTGCGGCCCGGTCTCGTTCGGCGGGCTGACCAGCAGCACGACGAACGTC
>JBGAJB010000218.1:0-6006 GCA_044225155.1 Phycisphaerae bacterium
TCATTACTTCGACCGGGAGGGCGATCACTCGATCAGCGGCTTGATCGCCGGATCGGCCATGTTTTCCTTCGTCACGACGACTACACCCGTATCGATCGTCTTCTCAACCGTTTCACCCTTGAGATGTTTCGCGAGCGTTTTCACCGCTTCGTATCCCATCTTCCGCGGATTTTGCACGACCAGCGCCTGAATCTCGCCGTCAGTCAGCGCCTTCACCAGCGGCGGCGACGCATCAAATCCGACAAACTTGATCTTGCCCACCAAACCTTCCTGTCGCAGCGCCAGCAGCATCCCCATCGTCGAAGACTCATTCGGACAGAACACGCCGTCCGCCTGCTTGATCTGATCGATCATGTTCAGCGCCGCCGTCTTCGCCTCGCCGGCCGTTGCGCCGGCGTAGCGATTGTCGCTCAGTATCTGAATGTCTTTGACCGCCTTCAGCGCCCCGAGGCAACCCTTCTCGCGATTGTCCGTGCTGGCGCTGCCGACCTGATAGCGCAGCAGCACTACCCTGCCTTTGCCGCCCATGATCTTGGCAAGCTGCTCGCCGCCGAGCCGGCCGCCCTGCTCATTGTTCGTGGCGATGAAGCTGACGAAATCCTTGCCCGGCTCGCCTTCGAGCCCGGAGTCGATGATCACCACCGGAATCTTGGCCGCCTCGGCCGCCTTGACGGGGGCGACGAGCGCCTTGAAATCCAGCGGCGCCAGCGCGATGCCATCCACCTTCTGGGAAACAAACTGCTGCACGAGCTGAATCTGCTGCGCGCGGTCGTCCTCCTTCAACGGCCCCTTCCAGATCACATCGACGCCGAATTCTTCGCCCGCCGCCTTAGCGCCGGCCTCGACCGATTTCCAGAAGACGTGCGTCGTCCCTTTCGGAATCACGGCGATCTTCGGCTTCGCCGTCGGGCCGGGGGAAGCGTAGGCAGGCCGTGAATTCCCGATGAATTCAGCAGTGATCAGGGCCAGGACGCAGAGAATCGTTATAATACGGACGAGAACGCGCAACATTTTGCGACTCCTCTTAGGGGCTCCGGGGGGAAAGTAGCTGATCCGCGCCTTGCGGATCAAGAGGAGAGGAACGTGCTGGCCGAACAACGTCAACGGGAAATTCTCAGTCGTCTGCATGGCGACGGCATTGTCCGCGTCGCTCCGCTCGCCCGCGAGTTAAATGTCACGGAGGAGACAATCCGCCGTGATCTCGAAAAACTCGACGGCGAGGGCCGGTTGCTCCGCGTCCACGGCGGCGCGCTGCCGGTCGAGACCGATCGCCGCGATCTGCCGCTGCGCGTGCGTGAAACGGAAAATCGCGACCGCAAGCGCGCCATCGCCCGCACGGCCGTGCGGCGCATTAACGAGGGCGACGTGATCGCCATCGACGCCAGCTCGACCGCCTTGGAGCTGGCTCGGATCATTCCCGACTTCCCGCTCACGATCGTGACCGACTCGGCCGCGATTCCCGGCGTCATGCTGGAGCGCGACCGCATTCGCGTGATCGTCACGGGCGGCGTCCTCGACCCCGAATCGTTCTCATTCATCGGCCCGCTCGCCGAGCGCGCATTGGAGCGCTTCCACATTCAGAAGCTGTTCATCTCGTGCCGCGGCGTCGATCCGGTGCGCGGCCTGAGCCTGAACACCGATGAGCAGGCCGGCCTGAAGCGGCGCATGATCGACCTGTCGGATTCGGTCTATGTGCTGGCTGATTCGACCAAGCTGGGCGTGAACGCGGTCGAGTATTTCGGCGGGGCCGACGACGTCGACTGCCTCATCACGAACAGCGACGCCGACCGCCACATGCTCGAAATGCTCGATCAGCGCGGCTATCCCGTCGAACTCGCACCGGAATAGAGTTCCTTCGGTCTGAAAGCAAGCACGCTCGTTTTTCCAAGCTGGGGGACCGGTCGCCCAACCGGCCTTTTCGCGGATCGGCGAACACGGATCGAGAATCGCAGCGAACGCAGACGATTCGCCCGCTCAGCGGCCACGTCGCGACCTCGGGAGCGGCGCCAAATCCGGCTCGACGAACCTCACCTTCGCCTCGGCCGACATGAACCGTTCCTTGGAATAAAAAAGCCGCAGGGCCTTCTTTTCCATCAGCTCGGGATGTGCATCGCAGAAAGCGTCGGCCGTCTGGGCCGGTCCATATTCATCCAGAATCGCGGCCACCAGCCATAGCCATGCCAGTGTCATTGTCTCGTGATAGCCGGTCGTGGGCGTATCAACGATTCCGTGCTTGGCGTTGTGCGCCCGAATCCCCCGACGAATTCGTTCCGCCGCCTGCTCGAAAGTCCCTTCGCGCAACATCAGGTATGCCAGCCGCACGTGATCGCGATGATGCCACTGTGCGAGCGGCCACGCCTGAGATTCGAACAGTCGAACAAACTCGGCATCCGTGGCCATGCGCGCAAGATACCTTGCGTCGTCGACCGATTGAGCGATCCGGCAGATGCGATCCAAACTACGGCTGCGAGCTATTCCCCGATCCGCCGCGGCCGAACCTTTGGTCCCCCGCAGCCGCGCTCGATTGATGCCAGCACTCCGGCGGCCATGCCGAGGAAGATGACTCCCGAACCGCCGGCCGAGACAAAGGGCAGCGAGATGCCTTTGGTGGGTACGCTGTCGGTCACGACGGCGATGTTAAAAGCCGCTTGCAGGCAGAACGTCAGCGTGATGCCGGCGGCGACGGCTTTGCCGAATGGATCGCGGCAACGGGCGGCCAGTCTTGCCCCCCGCCAGAGCAGCAGCAGAAAGAGCAGCACGACGCCGACGCCGCCGACAATGCCCAGTTCCTCGCAGAGTACGGCGAAGATGAAGTCGTTGTTGTCCTGCGGCAGATAGCCGTATTTCTGGATGCCCGCGCCGAGGCCGCGCCCCCACCAGCCGCCGGAGCCGATCGCGATCAACGATTGTGTGATCTGATAGCCGTCGCCGAGTGGGTCCGGCGCTTCAGTGAAAAACGTGCGGATGCGTTCCCAGCGGTACGGCTTCATCCACACCAACCCCGCCCCACCCGCGCCGCCGAGCAGCACGAGTCCGAGCAAGTGCAGCGGATTGCCGCGCAGCCAGATGAGTAGCAGAAAGAGCACCGCTCCCATCAGCGCGGCCGTACCGAAATCTTCGATACCCGTCAGCGCGATCAGCAGCCCGCCCGTGAGCAGCGCCGGCAGGAAGCCGCGCGTCAGCGATGCCGGCTCCGCGTTCGGGCGCGTCAGCAGCGCTGCGATCCAGATCACCAGCACGACCTTCGCCCATTCGGACGGCTGGAAGCTCACCGAGATCGGCGAATTCAGGACAACGATGGCCCGCTGCGCGCCGAGACGTTCAGCGCCGATACCCGGGACGAAAACCGCCACGAGCAGGCCCACGGCGATCGCGTAAAGCGCGCCGCTCCACCAGCCGTCCCCGGGACGCTCCCACGCCCAGATGCGATAGTCCAGGTGCGCCGTGAGCAGCATCATCAGCAGCCCGCCGACGGCGAAGACGCACTGCCGCAGCGGCGTGTTCCACCAGTTGCGCAGATCGAGCGGCGCGCCTTGAATCGACACAGACGCGGAATAGACCATGACCGCGCCGAGCGTCATCAGCACGCCGACCAGACAGAGGATCGACGTGTCGTAGCGCGCCCCGCCGGTCGCGCGCGCCGAATCCAGGTCGCGCTCGTTGATCACATGCCGCACTCCGCTCAGTGTGGTCATCGTGTCACCTCAACTTGATGGTCGCCAGGGCCGCGGCCGCGAAAATCGCCGCGAGGAGCCAGAAGCGCATGACGGTCTGCGTCTCCGTCCAGCCGCCCAGGTGAAAATGGTGGTGAATCGGGGCACAGCGGAAAAACCGCTTCCCGCCGGTCGTTTTGTAGTAATACACCTGGATCATGACCGACAGGGCCTCGATCACAAACACGCCGCCGACGATAAAGAGCATCAGCTCCAAACGCGTGACGATCGCGACGAAACCCATCAACCCGCCGAGCGGCAGCGCGCCCGTGTCGCCCATGAAAACCTGGGCCGGGTAGGCGTTGTACCAGAGGAATCCCATGCACGCCCCGACCACCGCCCCGCACAGCACGGCCAGTTCGGCCGCGCCGGGAATGTGAAAGAACCGCAGGCGCTCGGCCAACTCCGGGCTGCCCACGACGCACGCGAGCACCATGAATGAAAACGCGGTCAACACCATGCAGCCGCTCGCGAGCCCGTCCATGCCGTCGGTGAGATTCACGGCGTTGGACGTGCCCGTGATGACCAGCACCGTGATGATGACAAACGCCCAGATCGGAAGCGTGACGCCGGCCTTGTAGAACGGCACGGAAAGCACGTTGTAGAGCTTCTGCGCTCCAGGCTGGATCGCGGAAACGAGTTCGATGTTCGTCTCGCCCGCGCGCAGGATGAAGATCGCCAGCAGCGCCGAGACCAATCTGAAAGAGCATTTTCTCCCACGAGCGCAGCCCGTCGCGCGTGCCGGCCCGCCGCCCGGCCGTCAGCTTCAGCCAGTCGTCGACGCTGCCCAGCGCGGCCAGCCAGAGCGCGCAGAAAATCCCCATGCGGATGTAGAAGCTCGTGAGATCGGCGAGCAGCAGGGTCGTGACGACAATGGATCCGACAATCAGCACGCCGCCCATCGTTGGCGTGTTCTTCTTTCCCTGCGTCAGCTTGTTCAGCACCTCGTGATCAAATTCCGGCACATCGCCGATTTTCAGCCGGATCAGAAAGTGAATCACGCGCGGCGCGGCCAAATAGACGATCAAAAATCCGCAGATCACAGCGATCGTGGCGCGGAAAAGCGGGCTGCCGTAGGCGTACTTCGTGTGTCCGTCGGTCAGCCAGTAGAAAAGGTGATAGAGCACGCCTACCCCTGCGCGCCGACCGCGCCAAACAGCGAATCGCTGACATCGTTCGACGCCGGCGCCGGACCGCGCTGCACGAGTCGTTCCCCCAGCGCCTTCACTGCCGCTTCCAGCCCGACCGCACGCGACGCCTTGAAGAGCACTGCGTCCCCCGGCGCCACCCAATTCGCCAGGTGCGCGGCGGCCGCGAGGGGATCGGCGACGGCCTGGACCGCGGCGCTTGCATTGCGCAGACCGGCGTTCATCAGTACCGCCGCGTCTCCGACCGTCACGATCTGATCGATCCGGCCGTCGTTGGCCAACCGCGTCGCGATATCCGCATGCATCGCTGCGCTGGATCTTCCCAGCTCGCGCATTTCGCCCGCGACGAACACACGTCGCTTGGCTGGCAGCGCCGCCAGCGTTTCGATCGCCGCTCGCATGCTGTGCGGATTCGCGTTATATGCGTCATTCACGAGGGTCACGCCGCCGACGGTCTGCACTTCGCTGCGCATCGGCGGGGGTGAAAAGCTTTCCAGCCGGGCGGTAATTTCTTCGTCGCGCAGCCCCATGCGCCGCGCCACCGCGACCGCCGCCACGGCATTGGACGCGTTGCAGACGTTGATCGTGGGCAGCCGCAGGTCGAGGCGGCCGTTCAGTTGAAAACTCAGCCGGCCATCCGCGACGCGCGGGTTGGTGACGCGCAGGTCCGCGCCGGATTCCGCCCCGCCGAACGTCGCAATCGTCACGCCCCGCCCCAATGGGAGATGTTCGCGAATGCCCGGCCAATCGATATTCACGGCCGCAAAGCCGCCGCGCTTCACGTGCGCGAGAATCGCGCATTCCTCGCGCGCCACGCCGGCGAGATCGCCCAGTCCTTCCAGATGCTCCTCGCCGATGCAGGTGATGACGGCGATATCCGGCTGCGCGACGGCGGCCAGCGCCGCGATTTCGCCCGGCGCGTTCGTGCCGATCTCGACGACGAGAAACTCGTCGCCCATCTCGGCGCTGAGCAGCGTGAGCGGCACGCCGATGGCATTGTTAAAGCTCTTCTGCGATGCCCGTCCGCGCAGCGAGCCACGCAGAATGTGCTCAATGAGCGACTTGGTCGTCGTCTTCCCGTTACTACCGGCGACCGCGATTACGCGCGCGGAGCTTTGCCGGCGATGAAAAGCGGCCAGACGTCC
>JBGAJB010000219.1:0-5936 GCA_044225155.1 Phycisphaerae bacterium
GCCCGCTGCCCGAAGGCGTCTCCTGGAATCTCGGCGCGGTCAGCACGGCCCATTTCGCCGGCGTGCGCCTTTGCGAGCTGCTCGAGCGCGCCGGCGTCGGCAGCCGCGTCTGCGAAATCCTGTTCATCGGCGCCGACAGCGGCGACATCGAAGACGGCCGCGAAATCCGCTTCGAGCGCAGCGTCCCGCTCGACCGCGCCTTGCATCCCGACACGCTGCTCGCCATGGAAATGAACGGCGCGCCGCTCACGCCGTCGCACGGCTTCCCGCTCCGTCTCGTTGTCCCGGGTTGGTATGGCGTCGCCAGTGTGAAGTGGCTCACCGAAATCCGCGCCATCGAGCAGCCGTTCGCCGGACACTTTCAGGCCGAGAAATACGTCTACGTCGGCGAGCCCGGCATCCCCGAGCACGCCCCCGTGCGCGAGATGCGCGTTCGCTCGCTCATCGCCGCGCCGTCCGACGGCACGAAACGCCCCGTCGGCGAAACCATCGAGATCGCCGGCACCGCTTGGTCCGGCTCCGGCCGCATCGTGTCAGTCGAGCTCAGCACCGACGGCGGCGAATCCTGGTTCCCCGCCCGCCTCTTACCCAGCGCCGGCGAATACGCGGCCGTCCCCTGGCGCTTCAACTGGCGCCCGACGCGCCCCGCGCGCTACACCGTGATGTGCCGCGCCAAAGACGCCGCCGGCAACGAGCAGCCAATGTCGCCACCTTGGAATCGCCTCGGCTACGGCAACAACGCCGTGCACGCCATCACCGTGATCGTCGAATAGCTCCCCGCTTTCGGTGGTGGCTCAGCTTGAACCGAGCCGCGACCGTGAGGGAGCGGGGATCAGGAAAAACCCTCTCGCGCCAGCCGAGAATCACGCCCCATTCTCCGCTTGCTGACGGCCGCGGCTCGGACAGTCGCAAACGAAGGCGTTACCCCACTTTCGCGGCGGTGGATGGATTTGCACGCCGACTCTACGATCCACGCGGATTTTTCGCATACGGAAGGGAAGCTAGGGATGGCAGCAAAGACCGCGCGGAAGCCGGGCACGGATGCCCCGCAGCCCTCACTTTTTGAGCCACGCGAGCCCGCGCTCGTCGTGCCCGCCGCCCCGGCCGAATCACGCGCCAAAGGCAGCCCGCCGTCGAAGCGCACCGCGCCCACGACGCCGCCCGCGCCCGCGAAATCCACCGCCACCCCCGCGCCCGAACCGCATCAGAACGGCGCGCAGCCGGCTCAGCCCACCGACCCCGATCTCAGCCCCGCGCCAACCCGCCGCGCCCGCACCGGCGCGACCGCCGAAACCATGGCCACGCGCCAGCGCGAAATCTCCGTCTCCGAATTCTTCGCCAAGAATCGCCACCTGCTCGGCTTCGACAACAAGCGCAAAGCCCTGCTCACCACCGTGAAAGAGGCCGTCGACAATTCGCTCGACGCCTGCGAAGAGGCCGGCATCCTGCCCGACCTGCACGTCGCGATCGATCAGCTCAGCGAGGAGCGCTTCCGCGTCACGGTTCGCGACAACGGCCCCGGCATCGTCAAAGCCCAGATACCCAACGTCTTCGGCAAGCTGCTCTACGGATCAAAATTCCACCGCCTGAAAATGTCCCGCGGCCAGCAGGGCATCGGCATCTCCGCCGCCGGCATGTACGGCCTGCTCACCACCGGCCGGCCGATCCACGTCACGTCGCGCACCGGCGCGAAGAAGCCCGCGCACCATTTTCAGATCGCGATCGACACGACCAAGAACCGCCCCGACATCGTGAAGGACGAGGAGCAGGAAACCGCCTGGGAATCGGGCACCGAGGTCAGCATCGAGCTCGTCGCCAGCTACAACAAAGGCCGCCAGTCCGTCGACGAATATCTCGAGCAGACCGCCATCGCCAATCCGCACGCGTCGATCTTCTACAAGGCCCCGACCGGCGAACAGCGCGAATTCCCGCGCGGCTCGCAGGAGCTTCCGCCCGAGACGCGCGAAATCCAGCCCCACCCGCACGGCATCGAGCTCGGCGTGCTGATGAAAATGCTCAAGGACGCCGGCACACGCACCGGCAAGGGCGAAGAGGGCGCACCAATCCGCACGCTCAGCGCCTTCCTCACCGAGCGCTTCAGCCGCGTCACCTCGCGCGTTTCGCAGGAAATCGCGGCCCAGGCCAAGCTCTCGCCCCGCGCCCGGCCCGACGCCATCTCCACGCAGGAGGTCGAGCGCCTCTATCAGGCCATGCAGTCGGTCAAGATCATGGCCCCGCCGACCGACTGCCTCGCCCCAATCGGCGTGCGCAACCTGCTCGCCGGCCTGCTGAAAGAGGTCAAGGCCGAGTTCTACACCGCCACCACGCGCGACCCGGCCGTCTACCGCGGCAATCCGTTTCTGATCGAAGTCGGCCTCGCCTTCGGCGGCTCGCTCAGCGTCACCAATGCCGATGGCCAATACGAGCCGGCCCGCATCATCCGCTTCGCGAATCGCGTCCCGCTGCTCTATCAGCAGTCGGCCTGCGCCGCGTTCAAGAGCGTGCTCGACGTCGACTGGCGCAACTACGGCATCTCCCAGCCCGGCAGCGGTGCGCCCGTCGGCCCGATCGTCATCATGGTCCACATGGCCAGCGTCTGGGTCCCTTTCACCAGCGAAAGCAAAGAGGCCATCGCCGACTACGACGAAATCCGCAAGGAAATGAAGCTCGCCATCCAGGAGTGCGGCCGCAAGCTCGCCACCTACATCCGCAAGCGCCGCCGCCAGCGCCTCGAAGGCGAACGCCGCAGCATCTTCGAACGCTACATCCCCGACGTGGCCGAGGCCCTGGCCAATCTCACCGGCACGTCGCAGGAGCGCCTGCTGAAAGACCTCCAGGCCATCGCCCTCGAACGCACGGCCGACGCCGACGTCGAGCTGGACGAAGACGGCCGGCCGATCGAAAAGCCCGCCGCCGAGAAGGACGAATTCACCGGCGACGAGAGCACCGTCATCGTCGAAGAAAACGCCGTGGCCCCACCGGTGTCGGAGGGGTTGTTTGAGGAAGAGACGGGCGGGAAGAAGCGGAAGAAGCGGTAGCGCACAGCACGCGATCAGAGATGCGATGAGCGAATTTGCCTGATGAGTCCGTAGGGTGCGTCCCTTGACGCACCATCTGGCTTGCCGGCGTCGCGCTGCTCGCCAAGCCGATCGCCATCAGCAAGCCCCCAACGAGTGGTACCGTCGATTCAGGCTTCCAGCCGAGCATCCAGCGCGCGATCAGCCAGAAATTGCCGAGAATGATCCATGCGCCGACGCCGGCGATGGCCGCACCCATCCAGAACATCTCGATCACCCTCGGCGACTCAATCCCGCTGGTACACATACCACGGCGGCCGCAGGATTCCGAACCGCGCGTGCATCGCCGGCTCGCTCGTGCAGTACATGAAGCCGAAGCCCTCGACAAAAGCGTTACCCGTGTTGAAGTAGTAGCGGCGCTGCCCGTCGCTCTCGATCACGCTAACGCCCTCGACGCTGTACAAGCCGATCCTCTTGGCGGGCGAACCGTACAGTCGTCCGAACGACTCGTCGGAGGCCGGCGCGGTTGCGCTCTCGGGCGTCGCCGCGGCAATTTGGCCCGCGATCGTCGCTACCTCATGCTCAAACGCGCTGCGGCCCCACTCGAAACGAATCCATAGCGGCCAGTCGATGATCCAGGCTGACCCCACGATCAAGATCGCGACCGGATAGGCCCAGCTTGCCGCATAACGCGGCGTCGCCCGCAGTTCCCCCGGCTTTTCGGCGACCTCGCTCCAGATCCAAGCGCGATATCCGGCCGTCAAGAACCAGATGCTGAGGGCGGGAGAGAGGACCATCCCGATCGGCCAGTAAAGTCCCAGCGCGCCGCCCGGAAGACTCGCACCCCAGAGCATCCATGCGGTCCAGGCGGCAACAAGCAGCCAGTGTCGCCAGCGCCAAGCGATGGAATGCGGTGCGCACACCGCCTCATTTTATTCTGCCGGATGTTCGCATCTCGCCTGAGAAATTCCAGGAAAAGCGAAAATTTCCCCAAGATTGCAATCCGGATTGGAACTGGGAACATACAGACAATTAGGTTTCGAATGGGGCGATCTCCCGGGGCTCTCGCGGTGTTTCGACCCTAAATCCAGTAGCATCCTGCACCTGTGTTTGCGAACCAGCCGCCGCTGCTTCGCAATGGGAGGTTGTCGACGCGGGCCGGTAGCTCAGCGGTCAGAGCGGGCGACTCATAATCGCTTGGTCCTTGGTTCGATTCCAAGCCGGCCCAATCAGCCTCCATCCCCAAACGAGAACCGCCGCCGGAGTACGCTCCGGCGGCGGTTCGCGTTTTTGTGTTTGTGTTGAGCGACCTAGCGCAGCGAATGGGTCGTCAGCGTCGTCTTCCCGTCGTCCTGATCCGCATCCCCCGGAGCATCATCCTCGCCATCCGCCGCCGGATCGATGGTGGCGGGCTGGGCAGCCGGTACGTCGGTCTTCGCCGTCGTGCTGCTCGTCTTGGGCGGCTCAAAGAGGATCGGCTCGAGCTTCGATGCCAGGAAATCGATGAACGTCGGTGTCTGGAACGCGAACACCAGCGACGTGAAAACCGTGTCGAGCATCGCGTTCGCCCAGCGGACGCGGAAGCTCGGCTGCGAGGTCGCTGTCTGCGATCGCGAATCCGTCTTGTCGTTCACGACGCGGGCCGTGGAGCTGTTGCTGCTGCCCGAGTTGGCCGCCGCGATTGCCGCGTTCGGATCTATGCCGGCCTGCTGCAGCAGCGCCAACACTTCCGGCGGCAGGCTCGACGAGCCGCTGCTGGAACCCGTGAGCCCGCTCAGGCTGCTGCCCAGCGAACCCAGGATTCCCGAGCCGAGCAGATCGCTGAGCGTGCTGGTCAGCGAACTCGACGACGTGCCAGTCGTCCCCGTGCTCGACGAATCTGAACTCGACGAATCGGCCGTCAGGCCGCTGTGTTGCCGGCTCAGGCGATCGGCGTTTGCCTGCGTGTGCTTGGCGAGCGCTGCCTGGATGATCGTGCCCGGCGCGCGGCCGGCTACAGCTCCAGACGCGGTGTTTTCAAAGGGAGTCTTATCGGTCAGACTCGAGCTGCTTGTGGTGGTATTCTGCGCAAGCGCGGCGGATGCGGCCGCAAGAATCATCGCGGCGGAGAGCAGGCGAAGCATGAAGTTCTCCCGAGTACTACGAAACCGATCCGACACCCATTATACCATGATCGACCAGACCGCCAGTCCGGGGAAAGTAAAGGTCCGTTTCGGCCGCGGCGGACTGATTCTTCTTACGATTATTCCGCTTTTGGCCCTCAGCGCTTGCGACTCGCGTAAGAAATTGCCCGACGCCCACGCCCCGAACAATTTCTCCGCTCTTTTTATCAGACCAGAGGAGCGTTCCGGCCCAGCCATCGTCGGCGGGGCGGCCCGTGCGCTCGGCGGCTTGACGGGACAGGTCGACCAGATATCCCTGAAGGATGTTCCGTGGGCGAACTTGCAGGCCGAGGTCGCTCGCCGCCGCCCGGACGCGGTGTGCATCTGGGTCGATGACGACGCTGAGCACCTGGAGATCGCGAAGAAACTCGTGCTCAGCACGAAGGTCGTGGTCACCGTGTCGAGCCACACGCCGGATTCGACGCTCGGTTTCGCGACGGTGGTGCTCGATTCAGCCGACGCCGGCGCGCTGCTTGGCGAAAATCTCTACGCCGCCGTGCGCGGCAAGACCTTCGCCGTCGTCCACGCGTCCGACGACGCGGATTCGGAGGCCGCCTATCGCGCGCTGCGTGCCCAGGTGGACGAAGGACAAATGAAACGCCTCGCCGAACTCGACGTGGCCCGGGGCGAGAGTGCCGCGGAAGCCGCGCGCGGCGTATTGGAGCAATATCGCTTCACGGCCGTCGTGATTCTCATGCGCCCAGGCGACGCGCGCCCCAGCGTGCTTCAGGCCATCGGCCCGCAGACTCCGCTCGCG
>JBGAJB010000220.1:0-5920 GCA_044225155.1 Phycisphaerae bacterium
GGTCAATCGCTGCTTATGTTCTTTGCTCCGCGAATCTGGCACTCTATCTCACTGTGTTGGCGGCGATCGTGGTCACTCCCATTTTTGGCCTGCATCGAACGCGGCCGAAGCGGGGCGCCTGCCCGTCCTGCGGCTACTCGCTCCATGGCGCGCCGGGACCCAGGTGTCCGGAATGCGGCACGGAAGTGCGTGGCCTCCTTTTTCCGGCCGGTCGTTAGAAATTTCACGAAAGTTCGATCGCTCGACGCCGAATCACGGACGAGTGGCGGTCACACGCGGTATCGGCAATGTCGGATCGCCGAAGAACATGTATTTCATCCCCTGAAAGAAGATGCTGGGCGGATACCAGCCGTCGTCTGGAGCGATGGTGCTGAGATGCTCGCGATCGAAATAGAAACGCAGTGCGCCCGCCCAGCAGTCGCCTACTCGTGCGGCGGGCGAGTCGTGCATCGATTCGACAAAGCCGGCCAGCAGAGTCATTCCGCAGGGCTGACCGCCAGTGTTGCAGCCGATGTATACCGCAGCGCCGTTTGGGCCGGCGCGCAGCAATTGCTCACCCAGCCCCGTGTTATTGAACGCCCCTTTTTGATACGGGGCGGGTGGCGCCGGGGGTCGCTCGAACAGCTCTCCGGAGTTGGTCCCCTTGTGCTCGACGCCGTTGACGTCGACGTACGCTTCGTATGGCGGAAGGGTCGCGAAGCGCGCTGTCGAGCAGCCGGCGGAGAGCATCACCGGGAGGCGATCGGCATTGTGCATCTTGCTCAGGCTGGCTACGGAAATGCATCGATCCCAGCCGTCGTCATAGCCGTGTCCGGAGTGCAACATGAGTGCCACGCCCGAGTTCAGGAGACCGACAACCTCCTCCTCAGTGGGCCGAGGCGGAGTTGTTCCGGCAGGAGCGCCAGCGGCCGCCGGCAAATTCGCGGGAGTTGAGTAACGTTTTTCGGCGCGCCAGCCCGGAGGCAGGCGGCCGGAAATGGCGTCCATGATGGGCGCGTTATCAATCCATCCGTCGACTGCGATGAACGCGGCCGTCGGCGGATTGCTCGTCGGGACGCATGACTGTTCGTACCGCAGCGATTTCTGAATCAGGGTGGCGACTTCAGCGGCTGTGTCGACCGGCCAGCGACCGACCGCGATTTCCGGTTTGTAGTCGATGTGGTCGTAATTGATCGGGTCGTGTTTGTTCTTTTCGCCGCGCACTTCGCCGAAGTAGTCCGCGTGGAAATCATCCTTGCGCGCATTCCAGTCGTCGAACTCACCGTCGGCTCGCGCCAAATCAGCGTAATAGAGGTCGCTGGGGTAGAACGCATAGTCAAAGGCCGGTGGAGTGACTCGATCGAGCACCATGTATCGCACCGGCATGATGTCGGCGTCGCCCACAAGCAGGACGTAGTGCAAACCGCGCTCCCGCCAAGCTGCGAATAGAGCCCGCTTGAGCCTTTCGGGATCGTCGCGCCCGGACGAATCACGCAGCAGGTCTTCGAGCGCGACGACGGCCGTCGCGAGCGATGGCGATTTTTGCCTGGCGTAATCTCCCAGTGAATCGAGAAATACTCGCGGCGCGACGATCATGAACTCACTTCGCGTGCTGCGGCGCGTCGCCGGAGCGGTTGTTGCGGTCTGCAACGAGGCACATGCCAGCCAGCCTGCAAGCAAATATGGCATCGCGGCTCCTTTTCGGCCGAACGAGCGGCTGAAGACACCCCCTCCACAATCGTACGGTTAAACAGGGGCCGTTTCGCCGGCCGCGAGGGGGGGGCTCTCCGCGCAAGGGGTACGTCTCCCCCTATTCCCGTATCCGACGGCGCCGGAGGCTGACTCGCCGTGCGGGGCCTACGGCGAATGGATGCAACCCCAGCGATCGCAATTGGTTAAGCCCCGCCTCATTCGCCACCCTCCGCGAGTCCGATAGAATCCGGGGCCTCTCGCCGGACCGTGAGCAATGCTGGCGGAGGGTGGCCAAGGAGAAATCATGACGTTTTGGCCTGAGCACGAGCGGCCGCGCCTGCAGGGGTCGCCGTATCAGTCGATGCGGCAAATCGGTCTGAACGAGATGCTGTTGGATAACCGCATCATCTTTCTGGACCTGCCGCTGGATCCGCGCATCATGATCAACAGCAATACGGTGTGCTCGCACGTGATCAAGAGCATGCTCTATCTGCAGTCGATCAAGCGCGACTCGGATATTCACCTTTACATCAACTGTCCGGGCGGCGACATCGACGACACGCTCGCCATCTATGACACGATGCGCTTCCTGAGCTGTCCGATCGCAACCTACTGCGTCGGCGCGGCCAGCAGCGGCGCGGCCCTGATCCTGGCGGCCGGCACAAAGGGCAAGCGCTTCGCTCTGCCGCACGCCAAGGTGATGATCCACCAGCCTTGGGGTCATCTGGGCGGTCAGGCGTCCGACATGCGCATTCAGGCCGAGGAAATCCTGAAGGTGAAAAAAGCGATCTGCGAAATCCTCGCGCGGCATAGCGGCCGCACGACGGAGCAGGTCGAAAAGGACACCGAGCGCGATCGCTTCATGGACGCGAAGGAGGCGCAAGCTTACGGCCTGATCGACGAAATCCTGGAAGAGACGCCGGACCGGAACAAGAAGAAGTAACGAGTGGAGAAATCGATGAGCCGCAGTCAGTTGATCCCGATGGTCGTCGAGCGCGAAGGCCGGGCCGAGCGGGCGTATGACATTTACTCCCGTCTGCTGAAGGATCGCATTGTGTTCCTGGGCGACGAAGTCAGCCCGGAGCTTTCCAACGTCGTCATCGCGCAGCTCTTGTTCCTCGCGAACGAGAATCCCAAGGCCGACATTCACATGTACATCAACTCGCCCGGCGGGAGCGTGTACAGCGGCATGGGCATCTATGACACGATGCAGTTCGTGCCGTGCCAGGTCGCGACCTACGTCGTCGGCATCGCCGCGAGCATGGCCGCCGTGCTCTTCACGGCCGGCGCCAAGGGCAAGCGCTTCGTGCTGCCGCATTCGCGGGTGATGATTCATCAGCCGCTGGGCGGCGCGCGCGGACCGGCGACCGATCTCAAGATCGAAATCGACGAGATGATGCGCACGCAGCAGCAGCTCTATGCCGTCATGTCCAAGCACACCGGCAAATCGCTCGAGCAGATCACCGCCGATTGCGACCGCAATAACTGGATGGATGCGGGCGAGACGGTTGCATATGGCCTGGGCGACAAAGTCCTGCAGTCGATGCCGGAGCCGGCGCTGCGTTCCGGCGTGAGCTGAATTTTTCGTTCACGATAGCGCCGCACCCAGGCTTGCAGTCGAACCCAAACGCCCGCATGCCGGTCCATATCGTTTGATGTGGCCGATCATTCGGGCGTTTGTTTGCGCCGCGAGATCGATAGAAACGCTCCCGATGCGGCCCCGTCGATGCCGATAGCTTCATAGAGGCATGGATGGCCGTAACGGAAATCGCACCCGCAATCGCATCCCCGTACGCGCGCGCGAACGATGCGCTGCGCCGGCTGCACGTCGCTCGCGACGCGGAGGCGTTGCGACATCTCGTGGACGCGTTGCTTGACCTGGGGTTGACCGGCCCGGCGCGCGAGTTGATCCGCGACCCAGGTCAATACGCCGACGGCGAGGCGCTGCTGCGCCGCATGAGCGGGCCGAGTGGCAAGCGCTCCTGGGCACGCTATTCGCAGCGCTTCGAAACCAATCTGGCCGTTCTGGAGCAACGCGGCGTCGACGCGGCGGGTGTGCGCGCTGCGTGGAAGGCGCGGGCTGCGAGCCTCGAACTGTATGGCGATGCCAACGGCGTCGATCAAATCCTCTGGCGGACGACTGCCGGCAGCGCGGTGTTCGTGCCGGCCGTGCAGGATCACGTGGCATTTGCCGAGGAGCTGGCACTGCCCGCGGACGCGCGCGAACTCATGCCCGGCCCGTACTTGTTTGACGGCGTCGAACTGGGCTGGTTTTTCGAGCGGGTTTGGCGGGCGACGCGCAATTCCTTTCACGGCTACTCGAGTGCGCTTTACGTAGTGGAGCCGGACGCCGCGGCGCTGGCCCTCGCGCTGCACCTGCATGACTGGCGGGAAATACTGGCCGACGAAGCGGTGTGGGTCTTCTGCGGCTCAGACGCGTCAGAGCAATTTGCCGCGACGCTGCGCGGCGATCCCGATCTACCGTTGCCGAAGTTTCAATTCATGCTCACCGCGGCGCGCGCCCCGGCGCCGCCTGCCGGGCTGATCGAAATCGTGGAATCGGTGGTGCGCGAACGGCAAGCCGCGGCGGATGCCTCGTGGCGGGAAATGGAGGAGCGCTATGCGAATCGGGATGCGAAGTACTACGCCGCGCGCTTCGGGGAAGCGCTGGCGGGTAGGCGCGCGCTGCGCGTGCTCGGGCGCGTCGGGCTGCATACTTCCTTTCTGAAATACTCGATGCGCGACGCCGAGCAAGCGCTGCAGCGCCGGGGCTGCGTCACGCAGATCTTGATTGAACGGCGGCAGTTCGAGCAGATCAGCACGCAGACCTTTCACCGCGCGATTCTGGATTTCGAGCCGGACCTGATCCTCGCGATCGATCACCCGCGTTCGAGCTTTGTCGGACGAGTTCCGACGAACATCCCACTCCTGACGTGGGATCAGGACAATCTGCCGCACCTCTTCAACGAAGCGACCATGAAACAGCTCGGTGCGCTCGACGTCGTGGTCGGAATGCCGAAACTGCAATTGATCGCGCGCGGCGGTCTCGACCCGCGCCAATTTCTGGCCGCTCCGATGGCGACATCGCCCTCTGAATATGGCGAGGCGGAATTTTCGGAAGAGGAACTCGCTCGGCATCGATGTGATGTTTCGTTTGTCAGTCACGCCTCTCAGCCACCCGCAGATTTCCACCGCGAACAGCTCGCGCGACACGTCGAACCCGAGCTGCACACGCTCCTGGAACGTATTTTCGCGCTCGCGCCCGCGTATGTATCGACGCATGGCGGCGTGGACGGCCGGCTGAGCGAGCAACTGCTGCGGGACGCTGAGCAGCAGGCGGGCGTTCGGATCACTGGGCAGGAGCTTCGGCATCACCTGCTGAACTGGCATATCTGGCGTTTGTGCGATCGGCTGTTTCGGCATGAGGCGCTGGAATGGGCTGCGGCCTGGGCGCGGCGAACCCATCGCAGGCTGCGCATTTATGGCAACGGTTGGGAAAATCATCCGACGCTGGCCGAGTTTGCGGCCGGCCCGGCCCAGAACGGGCGCGAACTGGCGTGCATTCATTGCGCGTCGACGATCAATTTGCAACTGATGCCGGCCGGTTTTCTGCACCAGCGCGGCTTGGACGGACTCTGCGCGGGCGGTTTCTTTCTGACGCGCACGGCCCGCGGTGATCGCGGCGACCCACGGCTGCAACGGCTCCATCGCGAATTTCAGGCCGTCGGTGCGACATGCGCGGCTGACCTTGTGGCGCATCCGGCAGCCCTTCGCGCGCTCGAAGAGATCGCACGGGATTTCGATTTGCCTCCCGACCAGCGCGAGCATGCGTTTCAATTTGTGACCCTGCACGGCACCTGGCCCTATCCGGCCGCGGTCTTGCCGCGATTTGCGGAGATAGAGTTTGCCAGCGCCGAGTCATTTGCCCAGGCCGCTGACCGCTTTCTGGCCGCGCCGGCGGAGAGCCGCGAAATTGCTTCGGCTATGCGAGAAGTGGTGATTTCCCGCTTTGGATATGACGCCCTGATGGAGCAATTCCTGCGGTTTCACGCCGCCTGGCTGGGCAGCGAGCGAGCACTTCCGGGCGAGTAAATGTTCGACTTTTACTGAAAAACCATTTTCGCAAAGAGATGACTCATTACAATCAGCGGAGTTGAACGGCCTTGGACGGGGGTCCGAATGCTCTTTCGATTGTTGCGAGTCCCCATGCTGTACGTGTTCATGGGGGTAATTGCCTCCAGCTCGCGCG
>JBGAJB010000221.1:0-5901 GCA_044225155.1 Phycisphaerae bacterium
ACCATGGCCGCGCCGGAGCTGGTAACGCTGGCTGAAATGATGCGCGACGCGGGTTATGCGACGGCGTCATTCTGCACGAACGTCAATGCCGGCCCGCGCCAGGGAATGGATCAGGGCTTCGATCACTTCTTCGATGAGATCGGCTACTTCTGGGATGTCGAAGGCGACCGGACCGTACCGCTCGAAAAGGCGGCCAACTGGATCGCGCACCATCGCGACCGGCCGATTTTTCTCTATGTCCACACGGCCGAGCCGCACGCGCCCTACACGCCGCCCGAGGGTTACGGCGGGTTCTTTGACAAGGACTACGCGGGTCCGATCGATGGGACGTTTGATCCTCAGAAAGGTTTTCACGCGATCGTCACGCCGAACGGGCGATCCGACGCGGAACGACGGCGCGACCTTCAGCACGTCGTCGCGCTTTACGACGAGGAGATCCGCTACGCCGACGCACGGTTCGCGGCGTTCTATGAGCTGCTCGGAAAAGGCGGGTTGGCGGGCCGGGCGAATGTGATGGTCGTGGCGGATCACGGCGAGGAATTTCTTCAGCACGGGCAGCTCGAACACGGCATGAACCTGCACAATGAACAGACCCGCATCCCGTTTCTGTTCATCGGGCCGCGCGCGCAGGGGCGCGGACAAATTGCAAAGAGCGCGCAACTCTTCGACGTGATGCCGACGATTCTCGATTTGGCCGGCGTCGGGCCGCCGTACGCGATGAGCGGCGAGAGCCTGCTGGCGGCCGTGGACGGAAAAGCGGCCAAGGGGCCCGAATCCCGCGACATCTTCGCCTCGAATCACAACTACCGCGCGCAGCACCTGATCGAGTACTCCATCATTCGCGACCATCGTTGGAAACTGATCTACGGGTTTCGCCCGCTCGCGACCGGAGCCTCGCCGGACGCGGCGGGGGGCATGCCACCACGCTCGAATTTCGCGCTCTACGACATTCAAGCCGATCCGCACGAGCGGAACAATCTGCTGGCACATGAGCCGAAAACGGCGCGGGAACTGGCCCTCGCACTGGTGAAGTGGCGTGAAGCGAATCCGGCCTATGACGTGAAAGCGAGCGCGGCCCCGTTCACGGCCGCGGAAATTCGAAATCTGGAGGCCGGTGGTTATCTGGGCGGCGGCGATTAGCATCCAAGCCTACATCGACCAGTAAACGCGAAGAAGGAACTCAACATGCCCGGGCAAAAGTCCAGTCAGTCGCGCTCCATCGAATACCGCTCGCCGCGCGGCGCGGCCGAAGTTCGGGCGATTACCGACATCACGTTTCAGTCGTTCGCCGGATTCGGTCTCCCGCTCGAGCGCACGCACATCTGGCTGCGCCATATCGGGTACGAGAATCTGCGCATTGCGCGGTCCGGCGGCGAGATCGTGGGCGCGCTCGGTCTCTTTGATTTCGGTCAGTATTACGGCGGAAAAGTCGTGCCGATGTCGGGCGTGACGATCGTGGGCATGCTCCCGGAACACCGCGGGGCCAAGCTCGGCGCGGAGCTGATTCGCGCCATGCTGCTCGACGAGCGGCGGCGCGGACTGCCTTTCTCAGTGCTTTACCCGTCGACGTGGGGCTTTTATCGCGCGACCGGCTATGAGACCGCCGGCTACTGCGTTCGCTACAAGATTGATCTTCCGGGATTGCGAACGCCCCCGGGCGCGGGCGATGGCCTGCGCATTCGGCCGTTGATCAGCAAAGATGAGCCGCGCGTGGCGAAGTTCTACGCCGAGCAGGCGCGGCACAGCAACGGCAACGTCGCGCGCCAGCGGCGTCAGTGGCGGCGAATGCTGCATATGACGCACGTGACGCTCTACAAGTACGTGATCGAGGACGCCGACCGGCCGCACACGCTGCGCGGCTACTTTTCCTTTGAGCAGATTTCGCAGGGCTACCCCTACAAGATCTTCGTGAAGGACTACCGCGTCGGCGATGTGCCGGCGCTGCACGCGCTGCTGCGTTTCCTGGCTGGCCATCGCACGATGAGCGAAGTATTCGAAGTGGAAGGCGGCCCCGGAAACCCGCTCTATCTGGCGACGGAAGTGTCGCTCGCTGACCCGCTCTACACCTCAGTGTGGATGCTGCGCGTGCTGGACGTACGAAAGGCCCTTCTTGCGCGCGGCTACGGCCCGGGCATTACGGCCGATCTCTCTCTGGAGATCAACGACGACGTGATTGCGGAAAACGCGGGGGCGTGGCGGCTCCGAGTGGCCGACGGCCGCGCGGAGGTCACGCCCCATCGCGGGCAAGCGGACGTGCGGATGGACGTGCGTGGGCTTGCATCGCTCTATTCCGGTTTTCGCTCGGCGCATGAAGTCGCGGCGCTCGGCCAGGCGGAGGGACGCGCGGAAGCGCTCGCGACGCTCAGCAGCGTGTTCGCGGGCCCGACGCCTTGGATGAATGATCGGTTCTGATTCAGACGTCGCGACTCCACACACCCACGTCTCAGCTTCCCCGATTTGCGAGTTGGCGCGCGGCGCCGGTTGGCGACGGTGTCATGCTGAATTCATGCTCCGCTCATTCCTCCAGCGGAACAATGAAACATCAGGCGCGCACGTGATTTCGCCTGATGAGTCGCATCGATCAGGAGTATGCAAAATGCGAAAGATTCTGACTGCCGTTGTCACATCGGGCATGATTCTCGGCGTCGCGGCGTTCGCTCAACAGCAGCAGCCGACGGAACGGCCACAAACCGCTCAACCCACGCAGCGCACGTATGACCGGACGGATTCGGACAAGACCATGACTGCGCAGGAAGCGGCCGACATGTTCCGCTCCAGCAAGCATTCGCTGGCGGAGAGCATCACCGTCGCCGAGCGCAGGGTGAACGGCAAGGCCATCGCGGCCCATTGCTGCATGAAGACGCAGGACGAAATCGAGCGCGTCGGCCCGAATAAGAGCGGCCGGGCCAATGAAAACTCCACGGGGAATACGACCGGGACCGCCGGCAACCCGAATCAGGACAAGCCAGACAAGACCGACAGGCAGACGCGCACCAGCGGCGAGAACATGCACGGCGAGAAGCGCCCAGTCTGCATCGTGACCTGCCTGGTGGACAACAATCGACTGGAAAAGGTCGTCGTGTGTTCGCAGTCGAACGACGTGCTGGCCCAGTGCGCGGTGACGTCGATCGGCGAGGCGCAAACGAACTAGGTGTGACGCACGGGACATCGGGCAACCCGTCGACATGGATTTGGCGACGGGATAAAGGAGCGCCGCTACGGCAGACCGAGCGGCGCTCCTGTTCGCATTGCCGACATCAATGCTATTCTCGCCGGACCGGATAGCCGTGCTTTTCGAGCAGACTTTGTGCATTCTCCACCGCCTCTGATAGCAGATGCGGCATCTCGTCCCAACGATCAAACTCGATTGTTAGTTCGACTTGGCCGCGCATTCGTTCCACGACTTCAGAAAAGACTTCTTCGTAGCGGAGATAGCCGAATTCCCCGTGGGTACGCTCTTCGATGTACACCTCGTCGCTTCGTTCACTATCGTGGAGAGTCGCGCAGAGTCCCTGAAATGACAGTTCGAACCCCTCACCGTAATTTAGACTTTCCAATTCCCTGACCACGCGCCAACGCGAATTCTGGGCAATTATCTGCGCTAACCTCGCTACGCGATCGTCAGTCTTGATCTTGAGATTAGCGCTCATTCGCGAGGATCATGCAATTTCGCGGAAACTCTGAGGCCCAATCACTCCTCCGGCTCCAGCACCGTCATGAACGCCTTCTGCGGAATCTCAACGCGGCCGACCGTCTTCATGCGCTTCTTGCCCTCTTTCTGCTTCTCCAGCAGCTTGCGCTTGCGGGTCACGTCGCCGCCGTAGCACTTGGCCGTCACGTTCTTGCGCATCGCCTTGATCGTCTCGCGCGCAATGATCTTGCCGCCGATTGCCGCCTGGATCGGGATCTCGAACATGTGGCGATCGATCTCTTCCCGCAGCCGCGTGATCATGCGGCGGCCGCGGCGCTCGGCAGCCGTGCGGTGACAGATCAGGCTGAGGGCGTCGACGGCCACCCCGTTCACCAGGATGTCCATCTTGACCAGATCGCCGGTGCGATAGCCGATCAGGTGGTAATCCATCGTGCCGTAGCCGCGCGTGACGCTTTTCAGCTTGTCGTAGAAGTCATACAGGATTTCGTTGAACGGGAAGTTGTACGTCATCATGACGCGCTGCGGCGAGAGATACTCCTGCTTTTTGAACTCGCCGCGCCGCGTCTCGGCCAGGTACATGATCGAGCCGATCGCGTCCGCCGGCGTGATGATCTGCAGCTCGATCCACGGCTCGCGCAGCTCCTTGATGTGCCCCATGTCGGGCAGATCGCCGGCCGCGTCGACGCGCTTCACTTCGCCATTGTTCAGCTCGATTTCATAGGTGACGCTCGGCGCCGTCTGGACGACGTCGATGCCCGCTTCGCGCTCCAGCCGCTCCTGCACGATGTCCATGTGCAGCAGGCCGAGAAAACCGCAGCGATAGCCGAAGCCCAGCGCGTCCGAATGCTGCGGCTGGAATGTGAACGACGCGTCGTTGAGGCTGAGGCGCTGCAGCGCGTCGCGCAGCTCGTCGTACGCCTCGCCGCTCGACGGATAGAAGTCGCAAAAAACCATCTGCTGCGGCGGCTGATAGCCGGGCAGCGCGCCGGCGGCCGGATGATTCGCGTCCGTGATCGTGTCGCCGACGGTCACGTCCTGCAGGCTTTTGATGTTCGCGACCATGTAGCCGACTTCGCCGGCCGAGAGCGTCTCGCACTGCGTCATCTTCGGGCGAAATTTTCCCAGGTCGGTGATCATGTAATGCCGGGCGCGGCCCATCAGCAGGACCTTCTGCCCCTTGCGCACGACGCCGTTCACGACGCGCAGATAGCAGATGACGCCGCGATAGTCGTCATATTCGCTGTCGAACACGAGCGCCTGCAGCGGGGCGGCTGCGTCGCCCTTGGGCGGCGGCAGCGTCTGCACGATCGCTTTGATCAACTCCAGCACACCGATGCCGCTCTTGGCGCTCACGAACTGCACGTGATCGGCGCTGATGCCCAGCACGTGCTCCACTTCCAGCGCCGTGTCTTCCGGCCGCGCGCCGGGCAGATCGATTTTGTTGATCACGGGCAGGATCGTGAGGTCATTGCCGACGGCGGCATAGGCGTTCGCAACCGTCTGGGCCTGCACGCCCTGCGTGGCGTCGACGACGAGCAGCGCGCCGTCGCACGCGGCCAAGGCCCGGTCGACCTCGTAGTGAAAATCGACGTGGCCGGGCGTGTCGATCAGGTTGAACATGTACTTCTGGCCGTCGACGATGACGTCGAGCGAGACGGCGCTGGCTTTGATCGTGATGCCGCGTTCGCGCTCGAGGTCCATCGAGTCGAGGACCTGCTGCTCCATTTCGCGGCTCGACAGCGCGCCGGTGATCTCGAGCAGACGATCGGCCAGCGTCGATTTGCCGTGGTCGATATGCGCGATGATCGAAAAGTTGCGGATGCGGTCGACGTTCATGCTTCGTCGCGGGCGAGCAGCGCGGCGCCGATCACGCCGGCGCTCATGCGGAGTTCGTCCGCCGTGATGCGGCACGCATCAAACGCCGGCTGGAAGGCCCGGTGGCGGGTGTGCTCGATGATGGGGAGCAGGAGCGTGTCGCCGGCGGCCATGACCTCGCCGCCGATGACGACCGTTTCAACGTTCAGGAGATTGATGACGCCAGCGAGCGCGATGCCGAGATACATCGCCGTGCGGTCCATGATGAGCTGGGCCATGTCGTCGCCCGTGGCGGCTGCCGCGGCGATGTCCTTACAGGTGAATTCCCGGTCGCGCGGAATGACGAGTCGCGACAGCGAGCTCGTGCGGTCGCGGAACAGTCGTTCGCGGGTACGGCGGACGATGTTTGGCTCGGACGCGACGGTTTCGAGACA
>JBGAJB010000222.1:0-5854 GCA_044225155.1 Phycisphaerae bacterium
CTCATCCGATAGAAGGATCGTGTCGTCAGTGAAGTCGAATGTTGCGATGCGCGTCTGGCCCGGCCGCCCGTATCCACTGGGGGCCACGTGGGACGGCGAGGGCGTCAATTTTGCGCTGTTTAGTGAAAACGCTACCGGCGTTGAATTGTGCCTCTTTGACGATCCGCGGACGGCCGCCGAAGTTTCCAGAATCACCTTCCGCGAGCGCACCAACGGCGTGTGGCACGCCTACCTGCCTGATGTGCGTCCGGGGCAGCTTTACGGCTATCGCGTGCAGGGGCCCTACGCGCCCGAAGAGGGCATGCGCTTTAACGCGCACAAGTTGCTGATCGATCCGTACGCCCGCGCGATTGCCGGCGACGTCATCTGGCACGATGCCATGTACGGCTACACGCCGGACGGCGATCGACAGGACCTCTCTTTCGACCAGCGTGACAGCGCGCCATACGTGCCGAAATGCGTGGTCGCCGACGCGGCTTTTTCATGGGGCGAGGACCGCGCGCCGCGTACGCCCTGGAACCAGACCGTCATTTATGAGTGCCACGTGCGCGGCTTGACGAAGCTGCTCGCCGGCATTCCCGAGCCGCTGCGCGGGACGTTCCTGGGGCTGGCGTCTGATCCGGTGATCGACCATCTGAAGGGGCTGGGCATTACGGCCGTCGAACTCATGCCCGTGCATCAGTTCCTGACGGATCGGCCGCTGCACGACCGCGGCCTTTCGAACTATTGGGGCTATCACTCGATCGGATTCCTCGCGCCGCATTCAGGTTTCGCCACCGGCTGCATGGGCCAGCAGGTGGGCGAATTCAAGACGATGGTGAAGCGCCTCCATCGCGCGGGGATCGAGGTCATTCTCGACGTCGTTTACAACCACACGGCCGAGGGGAATCATCTCGGTCCGACCATCAGCCTGCGCGGCATCGACAATCTCGCGTACTACAAGCTCGATCCGACCCGGCCGCGGTTCTACACCGATTTCACCGGCTGCGGAAACAGCCTGAACATGCTGCATCCGCGCTCGCTGCAACTCATCATGGACAGCCTGCGCTACTGGGTGCAGGAGATGCACGTCGACGGGTTTCGCTTTGATCTCGCGCCGGTTCTGGCGCGTGAGCTGCAGGAAGTAAATCGACTGGGCCGTTTCTTCGCGATGATTCAGCAGGATCCGGTCATGGCGCCGGTCAAACTGATCGCCGAGCCGTGGGACCTTGGGGCGGACGGCTACCAGATCGGAAATTTTCCAAACGGGTGGGCGGAGTGGAACGGGAAATATCGCGATGCCGTGCGGCGCTTCTGGCGCGGTGACGCGGGCGTGGGCGAGCTGGCGTTTCGCCTGGCGGGCAGCAGCGACCTTTACCAGGCGAAGCGCCGCCACACCTTCGGCAGCATCAACTTCGTCACCTGCCACGACGGATTCACGCTGGAGGACCTCGTCAGCTACGAGCAGAAGCACAATGAGTCCAACGGCGAAAGCAATCGCGACGGACACAACGAGAATCTCTCGCGCAACTGGGGGGTCGAAGGCGCCACGTCGGACGCCAAAATCCTGGAGCTGCGCGATCGTGCGAAACGAAACATGCTCGCCATGCTGGCCTTTTCGCAGGGCGTGCCGATGTTTACCGCGGGCGACGAGCTTTGCCATTCGCAGAACGGGAACAACAACGCGTACTGCCATGACAGCGAGCTTTCGTGGCTCGACTGGTCGCGCGATCCGCGCCGCAGCGCCATGCTCGAATTTACGCAGCGCGTCTTTCGCATTCGCCGCACAAATCCGGTTCTGCGCCGCCGCGCTTTCTTTCGCGGCGTGAAAATCTCGGAGACCGCGCCGAAGGACCTGGCCTGGTATCGCGAGGACGGGACGGAGATGACCGTCAGCGATTGGCAGGATGGGTCACGTCGCGTTCTGGGTATGCTCATCCACGGCGAGTCGACGGATGAGGTCGACGAACGCGGACGGCTGATCAGCGGCGATACGCTGATGCTGATCGTGAACGCCGGCGAGAAGACCGTCGCTTTCCATCTGCCGGAGCTTCCCAAGCCGGGCCTCTGGCGGGAACTCGTGAATACCGCGCGACCGGGCCGACGTTTCCTCGAGCCGGGACCGCTGGAGATCGACGCGTTCACGCTCGTGCTGCTGGACTATGAGGAGGCGTGATGAAATCCACCGCGCGGCAGCCGGCGAAGCCGGAACCGAAGCAGCCGCTCGCCGGACCCCTCGACGATCGCAATCGCCTCGCGGCCGGTGAATTCGCAGAGCCGCATCGGCTATTGGGCGCACACCCGCTGACGGTTGACGGCGTGGCCGGAACTGTCGTTCGCACTTGGCACCCGGAAGCGACCAGCGTCGAATTGCTGCGCGCGGGAAGTCCGCCGCAGCCGATGGAGCCGGTCACGCCCGCAGGTTTGTTCGCGACATTTCTGCCGGGCGTGCAGCCGCCGCTGAAATATCGCCTCGTACTCCATTTTCGCGATGGGCAGACCTGGGAACGCGAGGACCCGTACCGCTTTCTGCCCACGCTCGGCGACCTCGATCTGCACCTGTTCAACGAGGGCAAACACCGCCGCGTCTGGGAGCACCTCGGAGCGCGCGAGCGCACGATGGATGGCGTGGCCGGCACGGCCTTTGCCGTCTGGGCTCCGAGCGCGACGCGCGTCAGCCTCGTCGGAGACTTCTGTTTCTGGGACGGGCGCGTGCTGCCGATGCGGCAGATGGGCAGCTCGGGCGTGTTCGAGCTATTCCTGCCGCACATCGGCTCCGGCACGCTCTACAAATTCGAGATTCGCACGAAAAAGGGTGAGCTGCGCTCGAAGACGGACCCCTACGCCGCGTACATGGAGCATCCGCCCGGAACCGCCGCGCGCATTTTCACGTCGCGCCACAAATGGGCGGACGACGAATGGATGAGCGCTCGCCCGCATCGCGACGCGACGCGCGAGCCGATTCTGATCTACGAGCTGCACGCCGGCTCGTGGGGACGCAACGAGGACGGCAGTCCGCTCGGCTATCGCCAACTGGCCGAACGCGTCGTCGCGCACGTGAAGAGCATGGGTTTTACGCACATCGAACCGTTGCCGCTGTCGGAGCATCCATTCGGCGGTTCCTGGGGGTATCAGGTCAGCGGCTATTACGCGCCGACGGCGCGCTACGGCGATCCGGACGATTTCCGCGCGTTCGTCGACTACTGCCATCAACACGGCATCGGCGTCATTGTGGACTGGGTGCCGGCCCACTTCCCGAAGGACGATTTCGCGCTGCGCCTCTTCGACGGCACGGCGCTCTACGAGCATGAGGATCCGCGCCGCGGCGAACACCCCGACTGGGGCACATTGATCTTCAATTACGGCCGCAACGAGGTGAAGAATTTCCTGATCGGCAGCGCGCTGTGCTGGCTGAAGGAATATCACGTCGACGGCCTGCGGGTCGACGCCGTCGCGAGCATGCTCTACCTCGATTACAGCCGCAAGGAAGGGCAGTGGGTGCCCAACCGCTACGGCGGCCGCGAGGACCTGGAGGCGATCGACTTCATCCGCGAGCTGAACGAAACGGTGCGACTTGAGGCGCCCGGCGCACTCATGGTGGCCGAGGAATCGACCTCGTGGGGCGGCGTGACGCGTTCGGCGAGCGAGGGCGGGCTCGGCTTTACGTTCAAGTGGAACATGGGCTGGATGCACGACACGCTGCTGTATTACAGCAAGGAGCCGATTCACCGCCGCTTCCATCACAACGAGCTGACGTTCAGCATGATTTATGAGAACACCGAGCGCTTCGTCATGCCGCTCTCGCACGACGAGGTCGTGCACGGCAAGGGCAGCCTGCTTTCGAAGATGCCCGGTGATCTCTGGCAGCAATTCGCAAACCTGCGGCTGCTGCTCGCCTATCAATACACGCGCCCCGGCAAGAAGCTGCTGTTCATGGGAACCGAGCTGGCCCCCTGGTACGAGTGGAATTATGAGTGGCCGCTCGATTGGTCGCTCGAACGGCACCCGGAACGGGCCGGGTTGCGACATTTCCTCGGCGATCTCGGCCGGCTTTACCGCAGCACGCCGGCACTTTGGCGTAACGATCCGGATCAGGACGGATATTCCTGGATCGACTGCCACGATTGCGACAACTCGGTGCTCAGCTTCGCGCGGCGCGATACCGGCCGCTGGGCTTTCGGCCGGATCGACCTGAACAATCCCGAGACGCTGAAGAAACTACTGGCGGCCAACGATCCGACCGCGCGCGCGGCCATGCTGCCGCTGAAGGACGTGCAGGTCGACAATCGTTCGTACGTCGTGGTGATCCTGAACAACACACCCGTGCCGCGTGAACCCTATCGCGTCGGTTTGCCAATCGGCGGGAAGTGGACGCTGCGGATCAACAGCGACGCGCCGTGCTACGGGGGCAGCGGTTATCACGTTCCGGGCGATTTCGACGCGGAAAGCCGGCCGTGGCACAGCCAGTCGCACTCCGTGGAACTGCGGTTGCCGCCGCTGGGAGCGCTGATTCTGACGCCGGGCTAGGGCGCGGATTTCGGCCAACCATCGAGAACGAATACGCCGTCGCTCTGAATCAACTCATCGTCCGCGTGGATCGTTCCGCCCGCGCTGCCCGGGCCCGCCGCTCCCGGGCGCAGGTCGCAGACCATGTCCCAATGCAGGCCTGATTCATTCGTGTTTCCGGTCTGCGGATAGCCCGCGCCGACGGCCAGGTGAAACGTGCCGCCGACTTTCTCGTCGAAGAACGCGTTATGGATGCACTCGCGCAGCGCGTAGTTCGTGCCGATCGCGATCTCGCCCATCACGCGCGCCCCGGCGTCCTGATCCAGCAGTTCGATCAGGTAGGCCTCATTTTTCTTCGCGCTCGCTTCGACGACGCGCCCGTCGCGGAATTTCAAACGGATGCCATCGACTTCCTGGCCGCGATAGAGGGCAGGCACGTTGAAATTGACCACGCCGTTTGCCGTGCGCGGGCCGGTGTAAACCTCGCCGTCCGGGAAGTTTTGGTCGCCCGGGCAGTTCACCCAGGTCATGCCCGGCACGTCCACCGTTAGATCGGTGCCCTCGTGCGGCCGACCATCATGGCGGCCGTCGCTGGCGGGCGCGCGGAAGCGGAGCGTCGAGCGGCGGCTGAGGAATTCGATCGCGCGCTGTTGCTGATCCGCGAGCGTTCGCCAGGCCTGCACCGGATCGGGCACATCGAGAAACCCGGCGCGGTAGACCCAGTCGGTGTAATCCGTGAGCGACATCCCGGCGTCCTGCGCGGCCGCCTCCGACGGAATCTCGGTCAGCACATAGCGCGATTCGCCGCGTGCCAGGCGTTGCAGCGACATCGTCAGTAGCGGCCGTCGTGCTGCCTGCATGCTGGCAACGCGCCGCGGATCGACGCGTCCGAGGTAGCGGGTGTTGCGGAAATAGTTGAGCACGATCAGCACGTCGCATTTGGCGAGCCGATGTTCTTCGAACGGTGAGACGTGTTGAATTTGTTCGTCGTTGCCGTGTTTCAGCAGGATTTCGTGCAGGGACTCGCTGCGCGGATGAAAGCTCGGATGCCCGCCGGACCGGAGCGTCGCCTCGAAGATCGCCTCGACGGCGTGCATCGCGCCCGGATCGCCGACGATCGTGACGAGATCGCCCTGGCGCACCGGCGCGGAATATTCGACCAGCACGCGGGCCAGTTTTTCGAGCCGAGGATCGCGCACGTGGTCACCCCGATTTGGGTTTTCCTCGATGGAGCGGGTTGAGAGTAGTCGCGCCACGCGCGCGTGAACAGAGCCGGGCTGTCCTCAGCCCGGTGTCTGGGCTCATAGGCCATCAACTTGGGCTTTTGGCGTCCTGATGTCCAAACAAGAAAAAACCGGGCTGAGGACAG
>JBGAJB010000223.1:0-5849 GCA_044225155.1 Phycisphaerae bacterium
ATTTCGCCGCAGCGCGCGAACGAGCAACTGCGCCGAGCGCCTCGCGCCCACGACGGCCGCACTGCGGCGATTGAAGCCATGCCGGCGGGCGAGCCGCAGGAACACGCGCACCACGCCGCGAAACAGCGCGAAGAGCGTCGTCGCGAAAACCGCGTAGGTCAGCAGAAAGAGCCGCGAAATCTTGTTCGATTCCGGCATCACGTAGTCGATCAGGATCACGGCCACGAGCGCGACGAAAAACGCCTTCACCACGTCGCGCGTTTCGCTCAGGATCGTGTGCTCGCGCCGCGGCCGGTAAAGTCGCAAGCGCCCAAAGATGACCAGGTGTGCGACGACGACCAGCGGCAGCGCCGGCAGGAATTTTTCCGCGAGCGTGGGAATGCCCTTGGTCGGGTCGACGTACAGCCAGCCGGAGTGAAAGCGAATCCAGTAGCTGCTCAGCCACGCCAGTGCGACGGCGCACGCATCCGCGGCCACCAGCGCGCCCAACATGACCTGGCTGTACTGCTTAAGCATGGCCTCTCGGCGGCCGGGCAGACCATCCCTGGTCCGCCTGGCCCCTGTTTCTGGACCGATCCAGAGCTATTTTGGCGGGGCGGGCAAGAGTGTCCAGTAGGTGAAGCACCAAAGCGCCGGGGGACCGGACTCCGACCGGTCATTTTGAGGGGTGTACGCAACCCATTGAAAAGACCGGTCCGGAGACCGGTCTCCCAGAGGTTTTCAATCAGGTCAAGCAAGCGAAGCGAGCCGGCGCGCCCTACTGCTTCTTCTCCGCCTCAGACTTTCCGGGCGGGGCCGACTGTGCGCCTTCCTTGATCGCGAAAAGCCGGTTCTTGGTGGTCACGAAGAGCATGCCGTTGGCCGCGACCGGCGTCGTGTAGACCGCGCCGCCCATGTCCACCTTGCCGAGCACTTTCTTTTCCTTGCCGGCCGCGAGCACGGTGATCTCGCCATCCTCATTGCCCAGCATGATCTTTCCGTCAACGTAGTAAGGCGAGCCCCAGATGGCGGACTGCACGTCGTGTCGCCAGTAGCGCTGGCCGGTCTTCTCATCAAAACAGTAGAGAAATCCGCTGAGGTCGGCCGCGTAGACGAGGCCGTCGCGCGCGCAGGCCGTGGAAAGCGAACGATGGAAGTCCTCGCCGTCGGCGCTCCAGAGCTTGGCGCTGCCGGTCACGTCGCCGGTCTTGGTGGCGTCGATGCAGTGGAAGTGGCCGATGCCTTCGCCGTGCTCGGGATCCTGGCCGACGCAGAGGAACACGTGATCGTTGTGAATCACGGGCGTCGCGATGATGTAGCTCTTCGTGCCGCGACCGCCCAGGACGTACTTGGCGTCCGGCGGATTCAGGTTGTATTTCCAGATCAGATCGCCCGTTTTGGGATCGAGGGCGTAGCAGAAGCCGTCGCCGCCGGCGAAGAACACCATCGGCTTGCCCGCGACCATGCCATAGCTGGGGCTGGACCACTGGCCGTGGAGCGTGTTCTTGCCGGGATAGTTCTTGTGCCAGACGAGTTCGCCGGTGTTCTTGTTGACGCAGATAAACACCGGAGCGTCGGGCGCGGGAAGGTTCAGATGGCCTTCGTCGACGCCGTTCGACGTGAGCAGATAGACGTGGTCGCCCACGACGACCGGAGAGCTCGTGGCGAGGTTATGCGGGAAGACGCCGAGGTCCTCGATCATGTCGAGAATCCAGACGAAATCCGCGTCGCCGTCCTCGTTGTATTTTTCGGTCGTGTACGGGCCGGTGTTCTTGCCCGCTTTCAGACCCTCAACATCCGCGCACACGAGTTCGCAGCGATTGCTCACGTAGTAAACGCGGTTGCCATCCACCGCGACGGTCGAGCAGATGCCCTGTTCCGGCCAATCGTTCACCTGGCCGGTGGAGAGCTTGTCATGCGTGGCCTGCCACACGAGCTTGCCGGTCTTTTCTTCGAAGCAGAGCACGATGCCCTTGTCGCCCTTGGCCTTCGCGCGGAAGTTTCCGCCGTTGTTCGTGCCGACATAGATGTGTCCGCCGGCCACGACCGGGTTGCCGTACGTTTGCGAGCCGAGCGGCGCGGACCAGAGGATGTTCTTGCCGGTCTTGACGTTCCACTCGGCCGGAATGCCGGTTTCGTCGGAGACCATGTTGCGATCGGGCGACCCGCCCCACATCGGCCAGTCGCCCTTCTTGGGCTTGGCCGCGTCCTGCGCCAAAACAGCGCCGACGACGGCAACGACCGACAGCGCGGCGGCCGCAAGTTGCGAATAGCGAATAGCGAATAGCGAATGTAACTGCGATCGCTGCATCGTTGATTCCTTTTGAAGTCCCACTGGATGCGATTTGCGGGTAGCGCGGGTTGGAAAGGCTCCCTCTGCCCTTCGTTCGCTCTTCGCTATTCGCTCTTCGCCATATCCTCTCTTATTCCACCGTGACGTTGTCGAAGAACACTTCCGCACCTTTGCTCTTCTCGGTCGTGCCGTTTGAGTAGGCATACAGACCGGGAGAGCCCTCGCGGTTGGGATAGGGATCGGTCTCTTCGAGCGTCCAGGCGCCGGGCTCCGCCTGATCGCGCGGCCAGACCTTGCCGCGCAGGACCGCCTTGTCACCTTCGAGCTTCATCTCGAACTTCATGCGATACCAGACGCCCGGCTTCCAATCGAACGGCACGTCTTTCTGCAGACGCGGAATCGGCGCCCACGAGACCAGGCGGAGGCGCGCATTGCCGGGTTCGTCGCCTAGCAGCATCAACTCGTAGCGCGAGTTGATGAGTCCCATGTCGGGCCAGTATTCCTTCAGCGGCGTCTTACGCATACCCGCGAGCATGTCCGAACTGATCGTGTAGCCCCCGACAATCGGCGGAGTCATGTACGTCCGGATGCGCATGAACGGCGGCGAGGGCTTCTCAGCCAGCTTTTGCAGAACTTTCGACCCATCCTTTTCGACGATTTTCGTCTTGTTGATGACGCTCATCCAGCCCGGTGGAACGCTGTCGGGCTTCATGTCTTCGAAATCGACCTTGAAGGGCGGCTTCGGACAGACGCGCACGCGCGTGATCGCTTCCTTTTCGCCGACCCACTTGGTCTTGATGACGCCGGCGGAAAACACACTCGCCTGGTCGGCCGTAAAGACACCCTTGCCGGCGTCGAACGCGCCGCGCACGCCGGTGACGCTGTACACGGGCGGAGCGATCGTGTTCACATTCAACAGGTGACCGGCCGCACTGTAGGCGCGCGGCACCGGCGAGAATGATTCGCCGGGCGCGAGCGTGATTTCGTGCGGCTCGACCTGGGTCAGGATCGGCGACTCGCCCTCGGCGGGCTTGTCTTCGGGCAGCGTGCTTTGCAATCCGCCGCCGATCTGCTGGTCCTTGCGGCCCAGGCAATACGTGGCGTAGCGCGTCTGGAAAATCACGCGGCCGTCGGCCAGCGCCGGCGAACCGAGCATTTCGTCCAAACCGCGCGGAGTGCGCGGGAATTCCCTGTGATCCAGCACTTCGCAGGCGTCGCCCTTGTCGCGCAGGATCCAGAAATTACCGTGTTCTTCCTGGCCGCCGACATAAATGATTCCGTCGGCAGTCACGGCGGGTGAACCCTTTCCGAGATTTCCGAGTCTCTGCCGCCAGACGACGCGCCCGTCGTTTGCATCCAGGGCGTAAAGAATGTCGGAGTTGTCCACGACGTAGAGCTTGCCGTTGGCGAGGGCGGGCGCGGCGTAGCCGGCTTCGATGCCGTTTACGCGCCAGATCACGGCGCTCTTGTCCAGTTCGCCGGTCTTGCTGCCATCCAGGCAGAACACGCTGCCCATCTCGGTCGTGTCGAGATTTTCTTCGCTTTGCGTGAGATAAACGCGATTGCCCGAAACGATCGGCATCGTGTTCAGCGGCCGCGGGCTGACCTTGAATGTCCACACCGTTTCGCCCGTGCGGGCCAGCAGCGCGTAGACATTTCCGTCGACATTGGGGCAAATCAGCAGGCGCTTGCCGCCAATCACCGCCACCGCCGGGCAGGCGCAGCTCGTGTCATTCGGCGGGCCGCCAGGTCCGGCGGACCAGATCGCAGCACCGGTCTTCTTGTCGAATGCGTAGTAACGATGCACCGGCTTGGCGTATTCGCCCCAGCCTGAGCAGGTGAAACTGATTACCACGCGGTTTTCGTCGATGATCGGCGTGTGGAGGCGGCCGCCGTAGCCGCTGATGCGGCCGAACTCCTCGGTCAGCGAATGCTTCCAGAGAATTTTTCCGTCGCGGTCGAAGCAGAAGAGCTCGCCGCCGGTGCCGTGGGCGTAGATGTTGCCGGTTTCCTCATCGCCCGCCAGGGCCGTGAAGCCGACGCGATTTTCGACGATATCCGTGTGAAAAACGGGGAAGGCGTATTCCCAGAGCGTTTTCCCGTTCGATGCATCGATGCAAACGACGCGCTCTCGCAGGCTGACGCCGTCGCCGACAGGAGTAATGACATAAACGCGGTTGTGTAGCACGATTGGAGCCGTGCGCCCGCCGACGTCGGACTTCCAAAGCAGGTTTTCGCCCTCTTTCGACCAACTCAGCACCGGGGCTTTTTCCATCGTCGCGCCGTTCTGCATTGCGCCGCGCCACTGCGGCCAATCGAGGGTGAATGCGCTGGCACTGAGCGTCGTCAGGACCAGCATCGCACGAACGGGCAAGGGAATGATTCGACGTGTCATGGGCTGCTCTCTCCGTTGCAAGCTTGTGCGCAATTACGGCCGCGTGCGCCCGAGTTCGAGTGCACGCTGCGCCTTCGTTCCAGGGCCGCGCGAATCCGGCGTCGCGCGGACGAAACGCCGCCACGTCTCATTTTCGCAAAACTCGCCGCGCCTTCATTTCAAATCGCGGGAGTTCGCCTACCCCGACGCAGCGGACCACGGGGCGAAAGTGCAGTCGATCGCGGATGACCCTTTCCGCGGACTGCATTAGCTCGGCCGCGTCCGTTCCAAGCGCGGGTTCGAGCACCAGCGTGAGCTCATTCATGCCGGCGCCGCCGCCCACTTCAATCCGGAACTCCGCGAGCCCTTTCAGCTCGCGCAGCATACCCTCGATCGCGGAGGGGAACACATTGTTGCCGCGCACGACGAGCATATCGTCGGCGCGCCCCAGCACGCCGCCGACGGCGCGCGCGAAAGGCGTGCGGCCCTCCGGGGTGCGCGACAAACGCACGAGATCACCCGTGCGGTAGCGAATCAGCGGCATCCCCAATCGGCCGAGATTGGTTAAGACGAGTTCGCCGATTTCGCCATCGGCCGCAGGCTTGCCTGTCGCCGGATCGAAGGACTCGGCGATGAATTCGGTTTCGAGAATGGTGAGCGCGCCGGGGGCTTCCATATCCTCAAATCCCCATGCGCCGATCTCGGTCATCCCGGCGTGATCGAACACGTGCGCGCCGAACGCTGTCTCGATCGCGAGCCGCGTTGACGGAATATTCCCACCCGGCTCGCCGGCCACGATGATCGCCCGCACGGGACAGGTCGCCAGATCCACGTTCGCACGACGGGCCGCTTCGATCAGATGCAGTGCGTAGGTGGGCGTGCAGCAGAGCACGGTCGCGCGATGGTCAAGCAGATGTCGCAAGCGCGCTTCGGTGGTCATCCCGCCGGCGGCGAGGCAGCGCACGCCGAGCGCGCTCGCCGTTTCAAACGCCGCCCAGAATCCGACGAACGGCCCGAACGAGAACGTAAACAGCGCCACGTCACCGGTCGTGACGTTGGCCCCGGCGTAAACCGCCGACCAGCAGGTCTTCCACCACTCCCAACATGCGGCGGTGTCGAGCAGACGCACGGGCGTGCCGAGGCTGCCGGAAGTCTGGTGCAGCCGAATGTAATCTTCGAGCGGATATGTCAGGTTCGTGCCGT
>JBGAJB010000224.1:0-6435 GCA_044225155.1 Phycisphaerae bacterium
ACCCGAAAAACCGGGAGCATTGCCGGCGTCCTCGAGCGTCGTACGCCTCACTTGCTGAACCCCGAGTTGCCGCGCGATCTGCTCCGCGGAAATCGGCGTCGGGTCGGACTCGGCCGCCGGCCAGTTGACCGCGTACATCGATTGCGGATCGTTCGCGCCGGCCGCGCGCACGGAATAGAGCCCCGGCAGAGCCGTTGGCCAGGCATCGCGCGGGCTGGATGAGCTGATCGTCGCCGGGGCCCCCGATTCCACGGGATCGATCTTCTCGACCAACAGCGTGCGGCCGGCCGGGGGGAACTCAAAATCGGCTCGATGCCCCGCTTCCACGCTCGCCACGCGCGGCGGCCCGCTTGCGTCGATCAGTAGGCCGTGCAGGATGGCGAGCAAGTTGGCAGCCCGTTGGCCGAACTCACTCCACGCGGGGTCGGGCCCGGTGAGCAGCCATGCGATGCGACCTCGTCCGAGCGAATGCGAGATGAGCAGGGGGGCGCCGTCGGCACCGCGGATGTGCACGACCGTCCCATCCGCGAGATTCGCCAACTCGATTCGTCGGCGAACACTTAGCTGCTCAAGTTGCCCCCCACCCAGCGGAATCGCGATTGCCGAAAGCGGTGTCGATTCCCAAGTGGCGGCGATCGGACCTGCCAAGCGCTTGGCACGTGGGACTGCCCCGGAAAGCACTTCTCGAAAGCCGTCCCACGCAGCGAAATCGTCAGACGAGCCCGGTGCCAACAAAAGCGTCGCACCGCTTTCCACGCTCCGGCGCAGCGCATCGCGGGCCGCATCCGGCAGCGCGACGGAACCGGGCAACACGATCAATTGGGGCGCACGCTCGGAATCCGTTCCGCCGCCTCTATCGCTTGTCGTGGCACGCGATAGGGATTCCGCCGCGCGCTCCGGAGCGATGACGTCGAGATCAACCGCCTGCTCGGCCCGCGCCAATCCTTCCGGTGCCAGCAGATTGCGGAAAATGATCGTGCTCAAATCGTCCTGAATTTGCGGCGGCGAAGCCACCAATACCGCACGCGGCCGCGGCCCGACGTCCAGCGCGACAAATGCTGCCTGATCGGGTGTGAGCCGATCCTCCGGCTGAATCTGCAGCCTGATTCCATGCAGGCCGGGCGGGAGCGGCGGCAGGGCGAGTTCGAGCGTCGCCGATGAGTCGGCCGCGAGATCCGTCGGCGGAGTGGTGGACAGCGTCCGCCCGCGCTGCGACGCGCTCACCGTGACGCGCGTCGCTGGTCCATCGCAGCGCAGCGAGATACTTAGCAATCCGCCGGTGCCTCCGATGGCGACCGACCGCAGCGGCCTAACCTGTGTCAGCGCCAAATTGCCGGCGTGCGGCAGGGCGCAGACTACCTCCACCGTCAGGCCATTGATGTCGGCCACGACGCCAGGATCGATATCACGCCAGGCGTGAGCCGCCCCATCGGAAAAAACGACGAGCCGCCGCTGCGATTGATTCGCACTACGGAGCATTCTGGCCGCGCGTCGCAGGCCTTCGCGCAAGGTGCGCGCGTGCAGCGTGGCACGTTCGGTCGAGCCAAGACGCCGCGTCACGGCCCCGACCTCCGCAGTCAGCTCTTCCGGCAAGCGGGATTCGTCGGCAAAGATAAGTCCGACCACAGAGGGCGGCGGATCATTCGCCACGGCGCGCGCCCGACTGGCGGCCGCGGCCCGCAGTTCGTCGAGCGATGTCCGGTCAGGTGTTTCGTGAAACTGCGTGCTCCAGGAATCGTCGAGCAGTAACACGGTCGCTGTCGGCGCAGTAGTCGCGATTTCCGTCGGCGAAGAGCGACAGCGCGGCCCGGCCAGCAACAGACTCAGACACGCGATCCACGCGCCGCGCACGGCGAGCAGCCAGATGTTTCGGACGCGCTGTGCCTTGGTGCCCGCCGCGAGTTTGCGGTGAAGAAACGTGATCGCGGGAAAAGTGACGCGCATGGGCCGCGGGCGCAGCAGCAGGTGGATCAGGAGCGGGACTGCCGCGCCGAGCACGCCGACCAACAACCAAGGCGCGGCGAATTCCACGTGACCCCCGTCGCGCGTCAGTCCGCCGTGGCCAGCAGCACGTGAATCGCTTTGACGATCGCCCGGACCCGCGCGCCGCGCTTGAGGCCCATCTCACGCACCGAGTCCATCGTCATTACCGACGTCACGGACAGCGTGGGAGTGATCTCCACCGTGACCTGGCACATCACCGCGCCCTTTTTGATCGCGGTTACGCGTCCCATCCATTGATTGCGGGCACCGTAGCGGGCCATTTGTTGCTCCGATTTTCCAGCCCGGGTCAGCACGGGCGGTGAGTCTAACGCCGAGTCGTCGTCATCCGCGCCGCTGATCGGCAGTGTGCGCCGAGACTTCATGCAGCCACGGCAACAGGACGTTCGCGAACGCCTCCGGTTGCTCGATGGGCGGCAGGTGCCCGGCCCGTTCAATGCTGGCGAAACGGCTGCCCGCAATACGGCGGTGCGTTTCGTGCATTAGATTTTCGTCCGTCACGGTGTCTTCCCGTCCGGCGACGACGAGGGTCGGCACGTCGATCCGCTCAAATTCATCGCGGTAGTCCGCGCGCTCGGATAGCGCTGCGGCGGCCGCATTCACGCCATCGACGGACATGTCGAGAATCGCTTGATAGAGCCAGTCGCGCAGGGCCGGATCGATACCGGGGGCGAATACGCGGTCAACAAACGTGTCGGCCGCGGCGCGCGGACCCTCGCGCTCCACGAGGCGGATCAGCGCTTCCCACCGGGCTCGGCCCTCCGGGGATTCGGCGTTGGCGCGAGCACAAACCAGGCCGAGCGCTGCCATACGCGGACGATGTCGCCGAAACAAATCGAGGGCAATGATGCCGCCCAGCGAGAGGCCGACGACAGGCAGGGGAGTGCGGATGGCGAGCTGATCGAGAATTTCAGTCAGGTCGTCGGCCAAGTCGGCGATCGAGCCGGGCGTCGCAGCGTCGCTGCGACCGTGGCCGCGCAGATCAGGAATGATGCAGCGAAACGCATCGCCAATGCGCTCGGCCGTCGGAATCCAAAGGTCGCCGGAAAGGAGATAGCCGTGGATGAAGAGAACCGGCGGACCTTCCCCCAAGACGCGTACGAAGAGCCGCGTATTGTTCCGCGTGACAAACTGCTCCATCGCGTCGCTAGTCCCGCTCCAGTTGCTCCGCACAAGCACGCCAGTCATGATTCTCGAATACGCCGCGCAAGCGTCCGTCCCGATCGATCACGAAGATCGTCGGCGCTGCGCCGACCCCCCAGCGCCGACAGAATTCGCCGGCCGCGCCGAGCGGATCAAGCACCTGCGGCCACTCGACTCCGGCCCGCGCGACAGCCGCCACCGCAGCGTCACGCGAACCCTCGAGCACGAGGCCGATCGCCGCATGTCCGGAGCCGCCCGAGCGCCACGCCTGCACCTCGGCGAGAATTTTCGTCGAAGCGCGGCGCAGCGGCGACCATGCGATCAGGACGAGTGTATTCCCATGTTCCGTGCGCGCGTCAACCGGTTTCCCATTCAGATCATTACCGGTGAATTCAAACGGCTGACTGAGCTGCGTGCGCCGCGCGATGCGCCCGGCCAGACGCTCGACGCGCACATCCTCCGGATGAGCGGCACGCAGCTCCAACAGAAGCGTTTCGGCGTCGGCGAGATCGCCGCGACGCAAATCCTCCGCGACAAGCTGCTCGGCGACACGCGGCGCGAAACGGCTCCGTGGGAAATGCTGCAAAAACTCGCGCATGCCGCGCAACTCGTCCGGGGCAAGGCGATCGATTGGCTGGGAAGCGGGCGGCGGGTGCAAGTCTTCGATCGGACTGCTCGTCGTCGCCGGCGACGTCGCAGTGGTGCGGCGCTCCATGCGGCGACAGAGCAAATTCCAGTAGGCGGCCTCCGACTCGGCCAGCGGCGAGGGCGGCGCGGCGAGAATGCTCACAACACGCTCACACAGCTCGGCCGTGCGACCGCCGTTAAGCGCCGCGATTTCGAAGAGCGTTTCCAACTCAATCTGAATCGCCTCATCCGCGCGCGGCCCGCCGGGATAAAGCAACTCATATTTGCGCAGCGCCGCGAGCAGCGCTTCCCGTTGGCGGCGCGCGAGCGCAAAGCGATCAGCATCCGGCCGGCTGGCAGGCGTCTGACGGAGCGCCGCGATTTCCGACCAGAGGCGCTCATCGGGGGCGGCGTCCTGAGCGACGGCCGGCGCGGCGACGAGGGCCAACAAAATGAGGCGCCGCGCTACCAGAACATCCACGCGCTGTCGTCGTGCCATAAGAAAACCCGCATCAGAACCCAGGTGTAGAGGAACAGGTTCGTGAAACCGTGCACGAAAACCATGAACAAGATGCTCTTTTTCCAATAGAAGAGCGCGTTGAAGAAAAACCAGCAGGGGATGCTGACGAGCCAGTTGTACGGATGCTGAATGGTCGAGGCGAGCGACGTCAGCAGAAACGCTTTCGCGTTCGGCTGCCCGAGCGGAATCTTCTCGAATTCGCCCCAGTTGATGAAAGCCCGCAGGAGGAATGCGCGCCAAAACAGTTCTTCGACAAACGGGACGGTAATCGTCGCGACGGCGATCTTGAGCATGAGCGTCAGCCACAGCAGCGCGCCGGTGCCCAGCGCGGTGCGCGGATCGACCGGCTCAAAGCGGCCGAAGATTCCGAGCGGCAGAACGTGCGGAACGCCGAGCCAATCGAAGAGGTACTGTCCGTAGAACCAGCCGGCGGCCGCGATGAGTCCGCAGATGCCCGCAAGACCGATGTAGGGGCGTCCCCACGGCGGCAAGTGCTTCCGCACGATCCAGACCGCCACTAGACCGCCAACGCCCCGAATGACGCTCGCGAGCCAATTCAATTCGGGCGGGAACCAGTCCTTGAGACCGAGCAACACCAGGTAGACCATGATCGGGCCGATCAGGATCACGTCCGGGCGCTGCAGGGCGAGGTCCGCGACCCAGTCTCGGGCGGGCGGGCGATGGGGTTTGTCGGCGTCCTCCATGATTCTCCCAGCGGCCAGCCGCTTGGCGGCCAAAGCGATCGACGAACGGTGCGGAATCGTAGCCGATTCGCTCTTTCACGCCGCCGCCGAGAAAGTCGTTCGCATGTGAGTTTTTTTGCACGAACTTTTCGGTAGTGGGTCAGTTTGAACTGAGCCGCGACCGTAAGGGAGCGGGGGGGCGGAGAAGCCCTCTCGCGCAAGCCGAGACTGACGCTCGCTTCCCGCTTCCCGACGGGCGCGGCTCGGACAAGCGCAAACTGACCCGCTACCAACTCTTCGATGGACATTGCCTTGACGCGGAGGATATATTGCGTTGGTGGCGGGCGTCGCGCCCGCAAGCACTCTGTGGGGCAATCCATGCGAAAACTCGGGCGCGCGATGCTGGCGCTTTTTCCCTGTGCGTGCGCGGTGGCGCATCCGGATGATCCGAAAGTGCGCGATCGCCAGCCGCCGTTTCGCGGACCGGGTTGGCGGGCGTCACGACCGGACGAAGGCACGCGCTCGAATTTCCCCGCGTACGGCGTCGAGTTGTTGAGCTGGTTGTCGCTCCCCGAATTGAATCCGGCCGCCACCAGTGGTTCAGACTGCTGGGGCTATACGTCGCCATCCGGGCGCGAGTACGCCCTGATCGGCATTTCGACCGGCATCGCGATCGTCGAAGTCACCAATCCCGCCGACGCGCGACTCGTCGCGCATATCGGCGGGCCAACCAGTCTGTGGCGGGACGTGCAGGTCTACGGCACTTATGCATATGGCGTGAGCGAGGGCGGCCACGGCATTCAGGTAGTTGACCTGTCGGGCATCGATGAGGGGCGCGCGACGCTGGTCCGGGAGGTCACGGGCGACACGCCGACGTCAACCCATACGGTTCTGATCAATCCTGACAGCGGCTTTCTCTACCGCTGCGGCGGCTCTGGTAACGGCCTGCGCATTTATGACCTCAAGCCGGATCCTTCGAATCCGCAATATGTCACGGCCTGGTCAGACAAATACGTCCATGAGTGCCTGCCGCTCAATTACCAAAGCGGCCCCTACGCCGGCAAGGAAATCGTGCTGGCGTGCGACGGCTTCAACGGAGGCGGTACCGACACCGGGCTGGAGATCCTGGACGTCACAAACAAGGCGAACATCGTTTCGATGTCGCGCGTGCGTTGGGAGAATCCGGGCTATTCCCATCAGGTCTGGGTTTCCGATGATCGCCACTACGCGTTCCTGAATGACGAGTTCGACGAGAGCAACTATGGAAACGGGACGCGCATCATCGTCATCGATATCGCAAATCTGAACGCGCCTTTTGTGGCCGCGTATTACACGAGTTCCAATCCGTCGATCGGGCACAATTTCTACGTCAAGGATGGACTCCTCTACGCCGCGAACTACCGCAGCGGGCTGCGGATCTACGACATCTCGAATCCGCTGGATATGCAGGAGAAATACTCC
>JBGAJB010000225.1:0-5630 GCA_044225155.1 Phycisphaerae bacterium
TCTCGGAATAGTAGCGCTGTGCGCCGAGCAAATTGTCGAGGCGCTCGTAATGCCGCGCGAGCATGCGCAGCGGCCGCACGTCGCCGGCGTGCTTGCGGATCGCGTCGCGCAACGTCTCCTGGGCCTGGTCGTTCTCGTCTAATCCGTCCTGGGCTTTGGCCAAAAGGAGCTGGGCTGCGAGCGAATCCGGAGCGGCGGAAATGACCTTTTGCGCATGGGCCTTGGCCGTCGACCAGTCCGCGCGGGCTGCGGCGACCTGCCCGAATCCGACCAGCGACGCGGCGCATTCAGGCTTGGCCTGGGAAGCCGCATCGAAATACTCCGCGGCGCGCGGCATGTCGCCGGCCGCGCCGGCGAAGATGCCGAGTGCGAGACGCGAAGCGAAATCATCTCCGTCGGGGCTTTTCGCCAACGCCGCGGCCGCTTCCGAAAGGCCCGGCACGTCGCGAAATGTGCGTATGACGCCGTCGATCAGAGTGGAAAATAACTCGTCGGCCTTCGGGCGATTTCGAAGGCACGCAGCAATGGCCGCCACGGCGCGTTGATCCAGAGATGCGCGGCCGGCGCCGTCGGCCTGAGATGCATCCTGGCTCATCTGGATGGCTGAGGCGATCGCGAGCGCGACCTTCGGATCGGCCAATGGCGCGCCAAGTAATTCGGCAGCCGCCAGCGCGCCCGTCGGCCACCGATGCGAGACAAGCGCCGGCACCAGGCGCGCCCCGACGCTCTCCCGGTCCGCGGCGGGGAGCCGTTCGGCCAGCGTCTTCACCCACGCTTGAACGTCGGGCGCGCTCTGTAACGGCTCCAGGCACCACTCGATCGCGGCCTCGCCAAACGTCGGCGACGCGAGCAGCTTGGTCGCGGCCGCCAGCGCGTCTTGCGTCCGCCCCGCATCGCGCAATGATTCGAGTTGCATCGCGATCAGATCGGGGTTGTCCGGCTCCTGTCCAAGCTTGGACTGTACGAGCGCCACGCGATCGTCGAGGCGGTTCAGACGTTTCAGCAGCGAGACGCGCAGTTCGAGCGCGCCGAGCGGATACTGATTCATCGCGCGCTGCACGTCCGGCAGGCTGCGATGCTCCATGTGCGTCACGGAGATCGCCTCGTCAAACTTCCCGAGGCTTTCGACCGCGGCGCTGAAGTAACCCTGCTCCGCCAGCACGACGCCTAACTCAAGCCACGCGAGCGTGCCGGCCGGATTATTCAGATCGTCATCGGCGGCCGCGGTCGCGGCGAGATAGTCATGCACTGAAGCCACATCATCGCCGGCGAGCCGGGCGGAGCGCGCCGCGAGCACCAGCGCTTCGAGACTGCCGGGCGTGACGCGCACGACGTTCAACGCGCAGCGCCGCGCTTCGGCCACACGGCCGGCCGCATAGAACGCGCGGGCGGCGAGCATCTGCAAATCAGGAATGCGATCGGCGTCGGGCAGCGCGAGCGCCGCGTTCAGCCGGTCGAGGAGCACGCTGCCGCGCCCGTCTTCCAGCGCGTGCCGCAAAGCGTCGATCAGGTCGGCCTGCGATGTGCTCGGTTCAGAGGCCGCGACGGTTGACGCGGGAGCGGATTCGGCGGTGCGCAAAGCCGCCAGCGGCTTCGCGGCGCGCTCGGCGGCCTGATCCTGAGCCGTTGCGCGGACCGACCGGCGGGACTTCCCGGCGGCCTTCGGGCGCGGCTTTTTCTCAGACGCGGCGCGGGCCGACTTGCGCGCCGGGCGCTCGGCGGATTTGCGCTTCTTGCCGCTCGATGTTTGCTCAGGCTCGGTCTCGGGTTCTTCCGCCAGCGGCCCGAACTCATCGCCGCCGTCGAAAGCGCCGGGCTCTTCGGTGACGCCGGCGTTGGCCATCGCGATCTGGCGCAGCATGTTGCGCGACGTGCGATCGGGCGGCACGCTGCGAATGCGCTCGACGTCGCCCTTGCGCACCTTCGCGGCGAATTCCGACCAGGCCTGCTTGCGGACCAGGAGGAAAAATTCAAGCAGTTCTTCGCCGTCGAGCGTGCGCTCGATGAAACTCTGCGCTTCGGCGTGTGCCGCGCCGCTGTCGACCATCTCTTCCTGGCGCACGTACGCGAGCATCGCCTCGTCGAGCGGGGCGGCCGGCTGATTGAAACCGAGCAGCCGCACGCGGGCGCGCGTGTAGGGCTCCAGGCCGTCGATCGCTTCGAGATACGCCAGCATGTCGCGGCGCGGCAGCGCCTGGACGCGTTCGAGCGACACCACGTGTTCGACGCTGAAAATACGATTGAGGGCGCGGGAAATGTCCTCGGATTTCAGCCGGGCATCCGGCAGATCTTCCAGATGCTCGCCGATCTCATGCGGCGGGATGACGCGCAGTTCGTTGTAGTCCACGACGGCCGTCTTCATGCGGTCGAGCGCCTCGCGGGCCTTGGCCTCGGGCACGTCGCGCGTCAGCACGCCGAGAATGAGTTGCGTAATCGCATCGCCCTCGGGCGGACGGCCGGGCTTGCCCAGCTTGGAGCGGAGCGACTTAAAGACCTGCTGCAGACGTTTCGCACACTGTGTCGCGCCCTTCACCGGGGCACCTCCTGCGTTTCCGGGCCGTCGCGGTCGGGTTCCGCGGGGTCGGCGTTTTCGTCGGCCGCGGCGTCATCGGCCGGAGCGTCCCACGACGAGCGCAAGCCGGACGAAGCGAGCGCCTCGTCGATGGCGCGCTCGGTTTCAATTCCGTACTGAATCGACTCGTCGAGCTGAAAAACAAGCTCGGGCACCTGGCGCACGGCGATTTCCTGGCCGACCATCGCACGCAGACGGCGGGCGGCGCTTTTGAGCGCCTCGAGCGTCAGCTTGCGGCGCGGAGCCGGAGCGAGCACGGAGACGCGCACCTTGGCGACGGAGAGATCGGGCGAAACCTCGACCTGCGTGACGGAGGTGACGCGCTCGATGCGCGGATCGCTCAGGCGCGATTGAATCGCGTCGGCGACGACTTGGCGAATCAGGCTGCCTACTCGTTCGGTTCTACGGGACAATTACGGCCTCGCTCAGCACACGGCGCTTAAAGCAGCTCGATGTCATGTTCGACAAGGAAAGCACGCGGGTCCGCGCGAATCTCGTCGACCATCCGGCTCAGCGCGCTCTCCACGAAACGCGCGTCGTTGGAGACCATCGCCAGCGCCAGCGTGGCTGCCTGTCGATGATCCAGATCGTCCACCTCCGCAATACTGATGTTATGCCGGTGGGCCAGCCGATCCTTGAGGCTTTTCACGACGCTGCGCTTATCTTTCAGCGACAACGCCGAGAAAATCGCGAGCCGTACCGTCAGCACCCCTACGACCATCTTCACCAGTTTTCGAGCGGCCTGACCCCGCGCCGCCCGGCTTTACAGTTGTTGTTCGCTCTCGACGACCTCGAACGTCTCCAGCACGTCGCCCGGCTTGATGTCGTCGAAGCCGGCAATCTTGATACCGCACTCGAGAGTGCCGCATTTTCCACGACGATGCGTCCGTCGCGCACCAGCCGCACGCGGTGGGAGCGATTGACCACACCGTCGACCACGACGCAGCCGGCGACGGTTCCGAACTTCGACAGGTGGAAGATCTGCCGCACTTCGACCTTGGCCCGCACTTCGATCGTGCGGATCGGGTCGAGCAGACCGCGCATGGCCTTTTGAATGTCGGAAATCACTTCGTAAATGATGCGATACGTGCGAATCTGCACGCCGGCCTGCTCGGCCGCATCCTGAGCGCGATCGTCGGCCACGACATTGAAGCCGATGATGATCGCCTCGGAGGCGCGGGCGAGCGCCACGTCCGCCTCGCTGATCGCGCCGATCGCCGCGTGCAGGAGCCGTACACGGACTTTCTCGGCCGGAATCTTTTCGAGCTCGACCTTCAGCGACTCGAGCGAGCCCTGAACATCGGCCTTCAAAATCAGGCTGAGCACCGGAATCTCGTCGCCGTTCGTGCCGCTGAGCAGGTCTTCCAGCGTGCGCGTCGGTTTGCGACGGGCGTGCAAAGTCGCCTCGCGCCGTTCGCGCGTGACCTCGCCGGCGATTTCCTTAGCCCGCGCCAGCGACTCCACCACGAACAGCTTGTCGCCCGCATTCGGTACCGCGTCCAGACCGATCACCTCGACCGGAGTCGCCGGACCGGCGGAGTCGACGCGATTGCCGCGATCGTCGTAGAGCGACCGCACGCGCCCGGACGCCGGGCCGCAGACGATGAACTGCCCCGGCTTGAGCGTGCCCTCGCGCACCAGAATCTGCGCGACCGGGCCGCGTCCCTCGCGGAGGCGGGCTTCGATCACGATGCCGGCGGCCGGGATGGTTGGGTCGGCCTTCAGATCGAGCAGTTCGCTGAGCGTGCTCAGGTGCTCGATCAACTCGTCCACGCCGAGGCCCTTGGTCGCACTGGTTTTCACGACGTCAGTCTCGCCGCCCCACTCGGTGGGCGTGAGGCCGTGTTCGGCGAGCTGGCCGTAGAGCTTGTTGGTGTCGACGCCCGGCAGATCGATCTTGTTGAGCGCGACGACGACCTGCACGTTGGCGGCACGCGCGTGGTTCAGCGCCTCGATCGTCTGCGGCATCATGCCGTCGTCCGCAGCGACGACGAGCACGACCACGTCGGTCATGTTCGCACCGCGGGCACGCATGGCGGTAAACGCTTCGTGGCCGGGTGTGTCGAGGAAGGTGACGTGCCACTGGCCGCGATCAATGCGGTATGCGCCGATGTGCTGGGTAATTCCGCCCGCTTCGCCGGCCGCGACCTTCGTCTGACGGATCGCATCGAGGAGTGATGTCTTGCCGTGATCGACATGGCCGAGCATGGCGCAAACCGGCGGGCGCGACTGAAGATTGTTGCGCTCGCGGTTCTCGAATTCCTGCTCCAGTTTTTCCAAAGGCGAGAGTGCTTTCGTTACGGAGACTGCCAGCCCCAGCTCCATCGCCAACAGTTCGATCGTTTCCGCGTCGATTGAATCGTTGATGCGCGGGATGGCGCCCGTGTGCTCCATCAGCTTCTGCGAAATCGTCTTGTAGGGCACGCCGACTGTCGCGCAGAACTCCTTGAGCATGATCGGTGCGACGATCGAAAGCTCGGCCTTGCGCTCCACCGGGCCGGCGGAATGCCCCGCACCGGCTTGACGGCGCTTTTCGGCCGTGCGACGCGTGCGCAGGCCCTGACCGGTGACGTGAGCGAGGCGCTCCTTTCGTTCGAGCAGATCCTGATCGCGCCATTCCTTCAAACGTTCGACGACGTCCTCGCCGCCCTGCCGACGCGGACTGCGCGCCCGGACTTTGACGGTTTCGCGTTCTTCCTCTTCCTTCGACTTCGCGGCCGGCGGGCGAGCAGTGCCAGGGCCCCAGCCGGGTCGATCGCCGGCGCCTGGCGCGGGTGGAGGTCCACCAGGTCGCCCGAACGGTGCGCCGGAAGGCGGACCCGTGCGCGGACGCGGCGCGCGAACCGGGTCGGGCGCTTCGATTCGGACTACGCGCGGCCCTTGCAGCGCGGCCGGAGTGGGAACGACCTGCGGACCGGCGGGACGAAGCGGCACTGAAGGCTTGTTCGGCTGGGCTGGGCGCACGGGCGTCGGCAGCGGCTTGAACGGCGGCGGCTCCGACGGGCGCAGCACAACGGGGCGGTCGTCGTGAATCGGTTTAGTGATCGGGGTTGGGTCG
>JBGAJB010000226.1:0-5629 GCA_044225155.1 Phycisphaerae bacterium
TCCGAATTCCATCCCGTGTCCGCGACCCCGGATTGGGAACAACTCGACATCGAGCTGCGCTGTCCGCGCTGCGGCTACAGCCTGAAACTGCTCACCCAGCCGCGTTGCCCGGAATGCGGGCTGACGTTTGCGTGGGACGAGATCATCGCCGCGGCCCGGCGCGACGTACGGGATTCACCGCTCTTCGAGTTTCGCTGGCGGGATCGCCCCTGGAAGGGGCTGGTCGCGACGGCTCTTCTTTGCCTGCGGCCGGCGAGGCTGTGGCAGGTCGCGAAGATGACCGATCACGTTCGGGGGCGCGGCCTTGTTTTCTGGATACTGATTGTGCTCATGATTGGCGTACTGGCCGCGGCAACCGAAGTCTACATACTCGGCACCCGATTTAACGTACTGCGGGGAAGGCCAATTCGTCCATACGTCGACTTACCGACCGTGCTTTACCTGCTGATTTCAACGCCCCACTTTTGGGCCGGATTTCTGTGGCGGCGTCTGGGGTTTCTCTCGGCAGCCCTGGTCGCGTTGGCACTCTTCAAGACCTCGCTCGTCAAGCACGGCGTGCGGCCGCTGCACGGCCTGCGCATTGCCATCTACGCGTGGAGCACCCTGGAGATCTTCGACGCGGCGGTGCGCGTTGCGGGAACAGTGCCGCTGAGTCTCGGCGTGGCTTACTCCCTGCCTGGGCTCCAGACGGCGGGGGAGGTCATTATTCTCCTGTCGTACACGAAAGTGCTTTGGTGGAGTTCTTCCTTTTACTTTGCGTTTCAGAGGTATCTGGCGCTCAGAAATGCATTGGCCGGAGCAGTGGCAGTCACCGTGTTCGTCGCAATCGCGCTCGTGACGGTCACCTCGGTGATGTCGCTGGCCGACATGGGGCCGGGGGCCGGATGGCTCGGCAATGCGCCCCGCCATTGGATCCCGTTTGCGCGAAACGACCTGGGCGGCATTCTCAGCACATTCTGAGATCCGTAGCGTCCGCGACGCACCAATTGGCGCTTCGTCCGGGTTACCACGGCACTCAACGGTCAAGGCGTCGCAGTCGTTCGCGCCTGCGATCGAGGTAAATTCAAGGGATATTTGCAATGGCCAGGGCTTTTTCGATATGATCGAACTCGTGTTTCGGTCGGAGGTGGCCGCGATTCCGCGGCGGCGAAGGAGGCGAGTCATGTCGATTTCGGCGCGTCTGCGGGTGGTTTTCTGCGCATTTTGCCTCGCCTTTGGCGCGGGCGTTGCAACCGCGCAGACCTGTGTCACCTGGACGAACATCACGCCGGGGCAGCCAACGGCGCCGGCCGGACGCAGCCGGCACTTCGCAGCCTGGGATTCCGGCCGCAACGTGCTGATTGTGTTTGGTGGTGTCGATGGGAATTTCACGGCCCTGGGCGATACGTGGGAGTGGAATGGGACGAGCTGGACGCTCAAATCCACCACGGGCCCGGCGCCGCGTTTTGATGGGCACATGGTCTATGACTCGAATCGGGCCGTCACGGTGCTGTTCGGCGGGCGCGACGGCGGGCTGAATACTCTGAACGATACGTGGGAGTGGAACGGGACGACCTGGACGCTGCGTACCCCGGCGCTCAAGCCGAGCGCGCGCGATACGTTTGGCATGACGTATGACAGCAATCGGCGCCGCGTGCAGGTCTGGGGCGGTTACGACGGCACGGCCAACACCGAGCTTTGGGAATACAACGGCACGAACTGGCAGCTGCGCACGAGCACCGGCCCGGCCGGGCGATTCTGGTGCTCGATGGCGTATGACCCGGTGCGATCGCGCACGGTGCTGTTCGGCGGCACGGACGGAACGAGCGTGTTTTACGGCGACACGTGGGAATACAACGGCACGACCAATGCGTGGACGCAGGCTTCGCCGACGAGTTCTCCTTCGGTCCGGGGCGGGGCGGCCGTGGCTTACCACCCGGGCAAGGGCATCGTTCTTTACGGCGGAACGAGTTCAGTTTTCTCCGCCGGCTTCTTTGATGTCTGGTATTACGACGGGCTGACGTGGAGCAGCCAGCCGGCTTCTCCGCCGCCCGTGCGCTGGACCGGAACGATGGTTTACGACACCGCCAACTTCCGAATGCTGCTGTTCGGCGGACAGGCGTTCACCAACCAGTTCAATGATCTGTGGGGCTGGGACAGTTTGTTCTGGCTGCCGGTGTACAACGTGACGCCGGCCAAGCGTGACGCCGCGCAGCTTTCGTATGACAGCGCGCGATCGCGTCGTAATGTTCGGTGGGCAGGTCTTTGGCGCGGGATATCAGGCGGATACGTGGGAATTTGACGGCACGCAGTGGCAGTTTCGCACGAGCACGGGTCCGCAGGCGCGCGGCTTTGCGGTTACTGCGTATGACGAGGTGGCCCAGAACACCATTCTGTTCGGCGGAGTCGACCAACAAGGTGTTGATCTCGGCGACACCTGGCGCTGGAACGGCTTCACCTGGACGCAGCTTTCGCCGGCCGCTTCCCCTTCGCCGCGCTCGAATTACAGCGCGATGGTCTACGACTCGGACCGGCAGGTCATGGTGATGTTTGGCGGCTCGCAGGCGGGGGTGCGCCTGGGCGATACGTGGGAGTTTGACGGAAACAACTGGACGCTGGCCGCCACGACGGGGCCGGCCGGGCGCGTGGGACATGCGATGGCCTACGACCGTGCGCGGCATCAGACCGTGCTTTTCGGCGGGCGCACGGAGGTCGCGCGCCAGGGAGACACCTGGACCTGGGACGGTGCGGCCTGGTCGCTTGCGGCATCCACCGGTCCGTCGCCGCGCACGCCGACCTCGATGACATATGACATCGCCAGACAACGCGTGGTTCTCTTCGGTGGAATTGATCTCTCCAACATCGGCCAGAACGACACGTGGACGTGGGATGGCGCGGAGTGGACAGAGGTCGGCAGCGGCGGGCCGCCCGGCGGCCGCTGGATCCACGGCACGACCTACGACAGCCTGCGAAATCGCGTCGTGATCTTTGGCGGAATTACTGGCGATTCGCTGGAGTCGTACAGCGACACGTGGGCGGGTGTGATCAGCGTGCCGATGACCAGCAATCCGGGTGACCAGATGCTGAGCGCCGGCCAAACGGCGATGTTCTCAGTCAGCGCGAGTGGTAGCGGCGTGCTTCACTACCAGTGGCGTAAAGATGGCGTAGATCTCGTCGACGGCGGCAATGTGTCGGGCGCGACGAGTCCAACGCTTTCCGTCAGCAATGTCCAAGCCTCTGACGCAGGCGATTATGACGTCGTTGTGGCGGATGCGTGCGGGCAGCAAGTGAGGAGCGCTGCCGCCTCGTTGACAATTGGCGGCTGCCCGAACAATCAGCCGGCGTGCGACCATTCGGACATTTTCCCGACCGGAGCGCCCGATTGCGTCGTGAACCTGAGCGATCTGGGCGTGGTGCTGTCGAACTTTGCGCCGGGCGTGCCGGGGAAGACGCGCGATCAGGGAGACATCTTCCCGCTCGCGGGCGGCGACGGGTTCGTCAATCTGTCCGATCTGGGGCAGATTCTGAGCGACTTCAACACTGACTGCCGGTAACGCGTGGGGTCGCGCGGGCGGACCGGTGAGACCGACTCGCTACGACGACCGGGGCGGAAATAGGTGAAATCTCTTCACCCATTTCCGCCCGGCTTTGCCGGCCTGCAATAATGCCCGTGTGGGATCGCATAACGAAATTTTCGGCTGGCTGTGGATCGTCATGGGCTTCGTCAGCGGAGCCGTGCTTGGACTGTTTTTCCACCGGGCCGAGTTTCTCGGCGGGTATGACTCCTACCGCCGCCGGCTGGTGCGGCTGGGACACATCGCGTTTTTCGGCCTCGGGATTCTGAATCTGCTTTTTGCACAGAGCATCGCCCACGCCCGACTTCAAGATTGGGAAGTCACGACGGCTTCGTGGGGCATGATCATCGGTGGCGTCGCGATGCCGCTGGCCTGCGGGCTGAATGCGTGGCGGCCGGCGCTCAAGCCCGTCTTCGCCATCCCCGTCACGAGCCTGCTGGTTGGGGGAATCACGCTGCTGAGAGGATTGGTGGCCGCATGAAAATCGGCATGATCGCGATGAGCGGAATTCGGGCGGCTGACCCGGAACTGATGGCGCTCGGCCTGACGCTGCCCGGGGTCGTCGAGCGCAGCCAGATTGTCGCATCGCTGCCCAGTTTGGGTCTGCTCACGCTGGCGGGACTCACACGGCCGGAGATCGAAGTCGAATATCTGGAGATCCACGACCTTCGCAAACTGCCGGCGCTGCCCGAGGGCTTCGACCTGGTCGCGATCGCGTCGTTCACGGCGCAAATTCGTGACGCCTATGCCGTGGCGGATCACTATCGAGGGCGCGGCGTGCCGGTGGTGATGGGCGGGCTGCATGTCACCAAGCGTCCCGACGAGGCCGCGCAGCATGCGACGACCGTGGCCGTCGGCGAGGGCGAATTGCTCTGGCCACGGATCATGGCCGACTGGCGTGCGGGCCGCCTGCAACGACGCTACGTGACGCCGCCGGGCGTCTGGTTTGACCTGGCCGATGCTCCGATGCCGCGTTTCGAGCTGTTGAATGTGAATCAGTACAACCGGCTCACGGTGCAGACGAGTCGCGGTTGTCCGCATCTTTGCGATTTCTGCGCCAGCTCGGTGATGCTGACGCCGAAGTACACGGTGAAGCCGGTCGAAAAAGTCATGGCCGAGATTCACGCGATCAAGCGCCTGTGGCCGCAGCCGTTTATTGAATTTGCCGACGACAACAGTTTTGCCATGCGCGGCCACTACAAGCGTCTGCTTGCAGCGCTGCGAGAAGAGGATGTTCGCTGGTTTACCGAGGCGGACATCTCGATCGCGGAAGATGTGGAGTTGCTTGACGCGCTGCGCGAGGCCGGCTGCCGACAGGTGCTGATTGGCTTGGAAAGCCCGGTGGCCGAGGGCCTCGACGGACTCGAATTGCGCGGCAATTGGAAGCTGAAGGTGCAGTCGCGCTATGCGTCGGCCGTGCAGCGGATTCAGAGCCGGGGGATCACGGTCAACGGCTGCTTCATCCTCGGTCTCGACGGCCACACCGCGCGAACGTTTGACGCGATTCATGAGTTCATCGACCGCACGAATTTGTTTGAGGCGCAGCTCACCGTGCTCACACCGTTCCCCGGCACGCCGCTCTACGAACGGCTGGAGCGCGAAGGGCGTTTGATCGAACCGGGGGCCTGGCACAAATGCACGCTCTTCGACGTGAATTTCCAGCCGCGCGGCATGTCGCCGGCCGAATTGCGCGGCGGGCTGATCGACCTGGCGCGGCGCGTGTATGAACCGGCGTTTGTTCAGAAACGGCGGGAGCAGTACTTCGCCCAGCTTGCGCCGGAGGTGCGGCGGCGGGCCAGAGGCAACTTGCCGCCGCAGTCGGCGAACTAGGTTTGCTGAGCGCGCAGGCCGACGCGAACAGCCGTCGGCCTGGCTTCCAAAAAGGGCGAATTCGGACAAGCCCAGTTTCACTCCGCGCAAGAGATTTTGGAACCTGACGCCCTGAACGTCGTATACTGGGCAGACATTGTTGCGACGGATATGCGCGGGGCGGTGATCGCGGAGAAAGTCGGGGCCGCACTGCACGCGGCGCGATGAAGCGGCGGGGCGAAAAGCGATTCGGAGGCTCCTGGCTC
>JBGAJB010000227.1:0-5722 GCA_044225155.1 Phycisphaerae bacterium
TCACTCAGTAACTTGCGCACGGTGTTTCCTGCGCAGTAAGCTGGCGAACCCGGGTATCCCCGAACTTTACGTTGACGTTCCGCACCCACCGCAATAACTTGCCGTTCGCTGCGGCGGTCGACCGGCGGCCTCCGACCAGGCGGCCGCACCGAACTTTGTGGGGCGATTCCGAATGAAGCTTCTTCCGTTCACGCTCGCGGCCGCGATCCTCCTGATCGGGACCATTTCCGGCTGTGGCAAACGCGACGAGGAAACGCCGCGCTTCAACAAGCAACTCGGCTCCGGCGTCAACGGGCTGCCGATCGCCGGCCCCAGCGTCAATACCGGCCTGCTGACCGACCCGGCCGCTTACAAGCCGATCAATCCGCCGCAGCCCGCGGGCGCTTCCGGCGCCGGCGGTGGGGCGGGTGACGCCTTCGTCACTGAAGACGTGCAAGCCGCCATCAAGGGCATCTTTACTGCCGGCTTGAATTACGACGCCGACAAACTGCTCGGATCGATCAATCCCGCGCGCATCGCGGCCATGACATCGGATCATCGCTCGGCCGTCATCGACTTCTTCACGACCCTGAAGAATTTCTGGAGCGTGGTGGAAGCGAAGACGAAGGATCAGCAGGACGCGAAGATGGCCGCGCTGGCCAAGACGTTCCCGACCCGCTTCATCGATGCATTCGCGCAGTCGTTGGATGTGAAGCTGCTGGCGGATGACACGGCCGTCGCCACGCTCGTCCCCGACAAGTTCGTCACGAACATCGAGCCTCTGATTCGCGACGCGATGGCCGCCATGCCGGCCGGCGCAGGTGGCGTGCCGGGCGCTCCGCCGGGCTCCGCGACCAGCGCCGACGACGTGATGAAGCAGTTGCAGACGTCGAACAATATTCCGCCGATCCCGCTGACATTCAAAAAGGTCGACGGCGCGTGGAAGCTGGACACCGGCTACACACTGGCCGAGGAAGACGCTGAGTTGATCGCCGAAGGCTTCACGATCGGTCGCGCGCTCATCGCGGCCCTTACCGACAAGGTCGACGCCGCGAGTCCGTTTGATGAAAAGATGATGCCGGCCTACGCCATGGAATCGGTCGGCTCGGTCATGGGCGACTTCAGCGCCTGGTGGCTCAAAGTGCAGGCGCGGCTGACGGAACTCATGAGCGGCGGCGCGATGTCAAAGCCGGCCTCTCAGCCCACGGAAGCGGCCCCCGCGACGGCTCCGGCTCCGCCGGAAGAAGGCGGCGGACGTCGCCGACGGCCCGGCGGACCGTAGGCTCAGCGCAGACACACGTGCGGTGCGCCCGGCGGCGTTGCTGCGCTTTCGGGCCGATCCCGGCGGCCGCATCAAGGAAAGAATGAGCACTTCACCCGTCACGCCCGCCGCCCGGCCCCGAATCGCGGACCTCCAGGCCGGTCAGCGGCTCGACGACGAGATTTTTCTGATCATTCAGAAGGATCTCCGCACGACCAACAGCGGCGGCCTCTACATTCACGCCGTGCTCGCCGATCGCAGCGGCCAGATGCTCGCCCGCATGTGGAACGCTTCGCAGCAGCTTTACGATTCCATGCCGCTCAGCGGGCTGATGCACGTTCGCGGCCGCGTCGAAAGTTACAAGGGCAAGCCGCAGTTCATCATCGACGGCCTGCGCGCCATCGAGCCCGGCAGCGTCGATCCGTCGGACTTCCTGCCTCATACGCCGCACGACATCGAAAAGATGTGGGCCNNNCGAGATCATGGCTCGCGTCGAGCATCCGGACATCCGCGTCATCGTCGAGGAATTTCTCGCCGATCAGGAATTCGTTACGCGCTTCAAACGCGCGCCGGCCGCACGCACGAATCACCACGCCTGCATCGGCGGCCTGCTCGAACACACGCTGAACCTGCTCGAACTCGCGGTGCTCGTCCTGCCGCGCTATCCGGAACTGAGCCGCGACCTCGTGCTCGCCGGTCTGCTGCTGCACGACTGCGGCAAGACCGTCGAGCTCGCCTATAAGACGAGCTTCGACTACACGACTTCCGGCCAGTTGATCGGCCACATCGTGCAGGCCGTACTCTGGCTGCACGAAAAGGCGCGGCGCTACACCGAGCGCACGAAGAATCCGATCAGCCCCGAAGTGCTCACCGCGCTGGAGCACATCATCCTGTCACATCACGGCAAGTATGAATACGGCAGCCCCAAGCTCCCGGCGCTGCCCGAAGCGTTCCTCGTGCACTATCTCGACAATCTGGACGCCAAGCTCGCGATGGCCTTCAACGCGATCAACTCCGATCCGGACGAGAGCGCCGAATGGACCGCCTGGGTGCCCGCGCTAGAATCCAAGGTGTACAAGGTCGACGTCACCAAGCCGCGCACGTAGATGAAGCTGCCCGCCGATTACACCGACCCTTCCGCCGACGCCAAGCGCCGGGAATTTCGCTCCGCCGGTTGGTGGGTGGCCGGCACGATGATCCTGATGCTGCTCGCGCTCGTCATCGGCGTCGCGATCCGCGCCGAGCGTTTTGAAGAGCGCGTTCGGCAGCTTGAGCGCGTCTCGCGCGTCGGCCAGGCACTGGTCAGTTATTTCAGTTCAGAAGGGGAGTGGCCGGAGGACGTTCGCACGCTCGCCGGCGTCGGCGCGATCTCGGCGGACGACGTTCTCGGGCCGCAGGGCCGCGCCGGGCCGCCGCTCTATCAATTCGTTCCGTTGCCGCTTACCGACAGCCAGCCGGCCGCCGCGCGCGACTGGGTCATCGCCTACGGCCAGATCGACGGCAAATACTGGCTCACCAGCTTCGACGGGCGCGCCTACGAACTTTCCCGATCCGACTGGGCCCGCCGCATTCGGTCCACGTACGAAGCGATCGGCCGCGCCGGCGAGATTCCCGCCGCGGTGCGCTGAGTCGCGGCGTCACCCGGTTTCGCGGAACCGGGCCGTGAAGTGCCGGAGCGAGGGCGGCTCTTCCGTGATCTCCAGCGGCCGCAATTCGCCCCGTTTCGCGAATAACTCCGTCACCGCCTCCACGACGTAATCAATATGACTCTGCGTGTAGACGCGTCGCGGGATCGCGAGCCGCACCAGTTCCATCGGCGGCCGCCCGCGCGCCTTGCCGAACATCACACTGCCGATTTCGCACGCGCGAATGCCCGCGTGGCGATAGAGCCCGCAAACCAGCGCCTGCCCCGGAAAGTTTTCCGGCCGAATGTGCGGACAAAACGCGGCCGCGTCGATGTAGATCGCGTGGCCACCCGGCGGCTCGACGATCTGCACGCCGGCCGCGACGAGTCTCTCGCCGAGATACTCCGCGCTGCGAATGCGATAGTGCAGATAGTCCTCATCGACGACTTCCTCGAAACCTTGCGCCATCGCCTCCAGGTCGCGACCGGCCAATCCGCCGTAGGTGAGGAAGCCCTCGGTCAGGATGAGAAGCTCGTCCGCGCGGCGTACGAGTTCGGCGTCGCGCAGCAGCAGCAACCCGCCGATATTGACCAGGCCGTCCTTCTTGGCGCTGATCGTGGCCCCGTCGCATAAATCGAACATCTCACGCACGATCTCGCGCACCGCGCGCTCACGCTGGCCCGCCTCCCGCAGTTTGATGAAGTAGGCGTTCTCCGCGAAGCGGCAGGCATCGAGAAAGAGCGGCACGCCGTAGCGATCGCACAGCTTGCGCGTGGCGCGAATGTTCTCCAAGCTGACCGGCTGTCCGCCCCCGCTGTTGTTCGTCACCGTCAGCATCACCGCCGGCACGCGCTTCACGGCCGGCGTTCCCGCTTCGCGCAGCAGATTCTCGAGCGCGCTCAGGTCGATATTCCCTTTGAAGGGATGCCGCGCGGCCGGCACGCGCCCTTCGGCACAGAGCAAGTCGACCGCCGTCGCGCCGGAATGCTCGATATTGGCCCGCGTCGTGTCGAAATGGCTGTTGTTCGGCACGACCTTGCCCGGCCCGCCGAGCAGCTCGAACAGAATCCGCTCGCTGGCTCGGCCCTGGTGCGTCGGCAGGATGTGCGAAAAGCCCGTCAGTCGCTGCACGGCGTCGCGCAGGACGAACCAGCTCTTGGCCCCCGCATACGACTCGTCGCCGCGCATCACGCCCGACCATTGCAGGCTGCTCATCGCGCCTGTCCCGCTGTCGGTCAGCAGGTCGATGAGCACGTCTTCGGCCCGCACGCGAAAGAGATTGAAGTCGGCCGCGCGCAGGATCTGCTCACGCTGATCCGGCGTCGTCATCCGGATCGGTTCGACGACCTTGATCTGAAACGGTTCGATGATGGTCTTCACGGATGATCTCGAAGTATTCGCCGGCGGAAATCTCCCCGTCGCGGCTCAAATCTAACGCGAACAACGAACCGGTTGCGGGAACGCTGCCGCTCCGGCTCAGGCCGTGATCGCGAGGAGAGTTTCGGATCGCCGTGCGGCGCTTGCGGATAATCTCGGCGATCTCTTTCGCCTCGATCCAGTTTTCCGACATGGTCTTGACCATCGCGACCGTGGAAGCGTCGATCGCGCCGTTCTCGCGCGCGGCGTCGAGAACGATTTTCACGTCGTCGCCGTCATAGGAATTGTCGGTGAGGATTTTCACGAGCTGCACTTCCGGCTCGTCGGAAGCCTCGACGATCGCCTCGTCGCCCTTGGCCGCCGCAGCGCGCAGGATGCGCTCGATCTCCGTCGTCGGCAGACCGCGCTGCACGAGCAGCGCGGCCAGGCGCGTGCGATGATCAGACTGGGCCGACTTCTGGATCGTGCGGGCGATGATCCCCACGATGAGGACGATGGCCGTGCCGCCCAACACTGTCAGGACCAGCACTTCCTTGGAATCGAGCTTCGAGAACAGATCGCCGATTTCCGCCAACGACAGACTCATAGCAGTCCTCCCGGACTTCTACCACGGATTCGAGTCCCGCCCCCGATTATTTGGGGGTGCCGGGTGATCGTGCACTCCGCCCGACGAGCCTCCGCCGCGACCGGCATAGGGGTTTTCGTTCCCGCGGAGCGTCGGCCCAACTGGGCGGTCAAGTTTCGCGTCAAATGAACTACGGCGTTTCCGTGCCGCCGGTGTTCCCGCGATTCCGCTTGTCGCCCTTGCTCTTCTTGTCGTTGCGATCGCCGCGGTTCCCGGCGTCGCGGCGATCCCGCTCATTGTTCTTGTTCGACTGTGTGACTTTGCCGGTGGCCGCATCAACCGCCGCCTGCACGACCTTGTCGCCGACCACGCAATCGACGTCGATCATGATCGACTTCTCTTCGTGATGTGCGCGGGCGGCGACCGCCACGCCGCCTGTGTTCGATTCGGCCGCCGCGATCGCCTTCGACAGCGTCATGCCGTGCGACTGCATCTGCTTCACCATGTCGCGCTCACGGTCGCTGTTGCCCTGATCGGCGCCGCGTTTGTGCTGCTTCTCGGTTTTCTGCTGCGCGTCGACCGGCAGCGCGATGCTCAGAAAAAGTGCGGCGGATAGGGCGATGCAGAGCGGCGTACGCATGACGAAGTCCTCCGTTGGCGGAATTGGCGCGCGGCGCATCCGGCGCAGCGCTCAAACCGGCATGCACATTATTGTCGCAGGCGCGCGAAACGTCGCGTCGTACGGAAACTCTTGATCGAAAGCTGTCAAGGGGTCTGAATAAAAAAGGCGTGCGGCACCCTTTGGGTATTGGCGCGGTCTGAGGGTGCCGCAGCGAGTGGAAGCAAATTGTGCAGAACAAAGGACTTAAGCGGATCGCCGGTTTTTAGTGGCCACCGACCACGTTTTCGCCCACG
>JBGAJB010000228.1:0-5583 GCA_044225155.1 Phycisphaerae bacterium
TCCGGGAGAGATGGCTAGCTGATGCGTCGCCTCATTCTGCTTGGCTCGACCGGCTCCATCGGCTGTTCGACGCTCGATGTCGCGACGGCCATGCCGGACGAGGTGCGCGTCGTGGCGCTGGCGGCCGGCGGGCGCTGGGAATTGCTGGCCGAGCAGGTGGCGCGCTTTCGCGTACCTGTCGTCGCGCTGAACGAAGAAAAACACTACGACGATCTGCGGCGGGCGTGTCCGGGCGGAACGCAGGTGCTGGCCGGGCCGAACGCACTGGTGGAACTCGTGCAATCGGTCGACGCGGACCTCGTGCTCGCGGCAGTCGTCGGGGCGGCGGGTCTGCCGGCGACCCTGGCGGCCGTCGAGCGCGGCATGGACCTCGCGCTGGCGAACAAGGAATCGCTCGTCGTCGCGGGCGAACTGCTGATGCCGCTGGCCCGCGAGCGAAAAGCAAACGTCATCCCGGTCGATAGCGAACATTCGGCCGTGTTTCAGGCGATGCAGGCCGGGCAGCGCGCGGAAGTTTCGCGTGTCTATCTGACGGCGTCGGGCGGACCGTTTCGGGCGTGGGAGCGCGCGCGCATCCGCGCGGCCACGCTCGAACAGGCGCTGCGACATCCGACCTGGTCGATGGGGCCGAAGATCACGATCGATAGCGCCTCGATGATGAATAAGGGGCTGGAGGTGATCGAAGCGCACCACCTCTTCGGACTGCCGCCGGAGCAGATCGAAGTGCTCGTGCATCCCGAATCGATCGTGCATTCGATCGTGGAGTTCTGCGACGGCTCGCAGATCGCGCAGCTCGGCACGCCCGACATGAAAACTCCCATACAATACGCAGTGACGTATCCGCGCCGCGTGGGCGCGACGGCCCAGCGGCTGGCGTGGTCGCAGGCCCGGAACCTGACTTTTGAACCGCCCGATTTCGAGCGGTTTCCGAATCTGGCGCTGGCGTTTGAGGCGGCCCGCCAAGGCGGCACGGCCGGGGCGGTGCTGAACGCGGCCAACGAGGCGGCGGTCGAGCTTTTTCGCGCGGCGCGCATCACTTTTGGACAAATGATGGATCTGACGGGCAGCGTATTCGGGCGGCAGCGTGTCATCCCCAATGCATCGCTGGAGCAATTGCTCGCGGCGGATGCCTGGGCGCGCGAGGAGGTGCGAGCATGCTGTCCGCGCTAGACCCCGCCCACCTGCTGGCACTGTTTCCTGCGCTGCCAGCGTGGCTGGATTCGATCTACTACTTCATCCTCGTGGTGATCGGCTTTTCGGCGATCATTTTCGTCCACGAATTGGGGCATTTTCTCGCGGCGAAGTGGGCGGGTGTGCGCGTCGATCGCTTCGCGGTCGGTTTTGGGCCGCGCCTGTTCGGCTATCGCCCCGGTGAGGGACTGACATTCGGCAATCGGCCGGACTACACGGCCGACGAACTGGTAGAGCGCCGCTACGGCGAGACGGACTACTGCTTCAAGGCGCTGCCGATCGGCGGCTACGTCAAGATGATGGGGCAGGACGACATCATCATCGACGAAAAGACGAACGAGATGCGCATCTCGGACGATCCGCGCGCGTTTCCGAATCGGCCGGTCAGCAAGCGCATGGTCGTCGTGTCCGCGGGCGTGGTGTTCAACCTGCTGTTCGCGGCATTCCTGCTGATGATCGTCTTCATGCTTGGCGTGGAGATGCGTGCGCCGGTCATCGGCGAGGTCAGCCCGGATAGCCCGGCGTACGGTCTGCTGAAAACGGGTGATCGCGTGCTGTCGATCAACGGCGACGAGATCGATTCGTGGGATGACATCGCCGAGCACGCCGCGGTCGCGTCCGATGCGCTGCACATGAAGATCGTGCGGGATGGGAAGGAACTGCCGGAGCCGGTGGTGGTTGAGCCGCGTTATGACCCGCGACTGAAATTCCGCGTGATCGACGTGGGCATTCCCAAGACGACGCGGCGCACGGCCGCGGCGCGCGCCTACGGCGACCACCCCGCGGTCCAGAAGGGCGACGTCATCACGCACGTCGACGGCGCGCCGGTCAGCGATTTTTCGGAAATCGCCGAGCGCTTCATGCTGAGCAAGGGCCGGCCCCTGACGGTCACCGTCCAGCGACCTGAGCCGAACAACCCTGAGAAAACCACCGTCGTCGAGTGTCTGCATCGCGCCGAGTTATTGCTGCTGCCGACGAACGTCAGCGACCCGCGCGGCTCGGGACATCTGCTGGGCCTCGAGCCGCGGTGTGTCGTCGAGCGCGTGATGCCCGGCGAACCGGCCGCCCTGGCCGAGAATCTCGACGGCGGCCCCGCAGGGTTGATGGCCGGCGATGTCGTGTTGCAGGCGGGCGGTACTCCCAAGCCGACGTTTCAGGAATTGCTCGACGAAATCGCACGGTCCGAAGGCAACACGATGGATTTTGTCGTGCAGCGCGGCGACCAACCGGTTCGGATGCGCGCGACGCCGCGGCGAGATACGGGGGAAAAGAAGTGGCTGGTGGGCACGGTGTTCCTGCCGGAAGTGAATTCGGCGGTCATCGCGGACGTCGTGCCGGAGAGCGCGTCAACAGTGCTGCATCTGCCACGCGGGGCACAGATCGTCGCCGTGCAAGGACAGCCGATCCGCGACTGGTTCGACCTGTGCGAGGCGTTTTTCGCGAACGCCGGGAAAAAAGTTACCCTCCGATTCCGCTCGGGCGCAGACGAGATCGACGCCAAGATGCAGATTCCGGGCAGCGTCGTGAGCGAGTTGGGGCTTTCGCAAGTCGGCCGGATCTATGAGATCGATGGCGTGGACAAAGCGACGGTCAAGGATGCGGATGGAAAGTCCCGCGAGGGCTATTTGCCCGACCCCTACGTCGTCCGCGAACTGTTGAAGGAACGGATCGGCAAGGCCGTCGACATCGTGTACGCACCGAATCTGCACGAAGCGACGCGCACCGCCAAGTTCGCCGTCACGGCGGAGAACGTGGACCCTTGGCAGATGCGCACTGTGTATCTCGTGTTCGACGCCAGCGGTTTCGCGGACGCGATGGAGCTCGTTAGCGCGGGCGGAAATCCGCTGCTTGCGATGCAGAAAGGCGTGCGCTGGCTGCAGCTCAAAGTGAAGCAGATGTACCAGCTCATGGCGCAGATCGCTCAACGCCGCGTCAGCACGCAGACGATGGCCGGTCCGGTCGGCATCGTGAGCGTTGCGGTCGAGCGGGCGCGCGCCGGCCCGGTGGAACTGCTGCTGTTCCTGGCGTTTCTGTCGATGAATCTGGCGGTGATCAACTTCCTGCCGCTACCGGTGATGGACGGCGGGTTGATGGTCTTTTTGCTGATCGAAAAGATCAAAGGCAAGCCACTGGGAATGAAGACGCAGATGATCACGACCCTCGTCGGGCTGGCGGCGATCGTGCTGATCTTCATCGCCGTGACGATTCAGGACGTCACGCGGCTGATTCGGTAGCCCACTCGCTCATCAGGCGTCTGCTGCGATTTCTCGCGCGATTCATAGCGTCGCGCGAGTTTTCCATTTTTCGGGGGAGTCCTTCAGACCCTGCACGTTTTCCTGCACCTCGATGGGCTTGTCGATGCGCGGCAGGATGAAAATCGCGAAGGGGTGGACCTTCGGTAGCTCTTTTGGCGCCTCACCCGGGCCGAAGGCGACCTGATAGGTGCTCTCGTCAAAGCGCAGCAGCACGCGGGCACCCTGATCCTCAATCGCCGAGAGGGTCACACCGCTGCTGTTCACGCGGCTGCCGGTGAAGAGGCCGATCGCGATGCAGCGCGAGAAGTCGACATGCGGAATGACAGCTTGCTGCAGGTGATTGCGGGCGGTCGGCTTGCCCGTGTGGCGCTCCCAGAGCTTTTGCCAGTCCGCATCGTCACGCGCGATCGTGTACTCCGGCTCGGTAATCGCACTGTCCGCGCCGGACCAGGTCACGTAAGGCGTGAGCGACATGTTCGTGGCGTCCGCGTGACGCACCTTCCCGTCCGTCTGAACCGACTGCTGGGCGGCCGCACTGCGCCAATGAGCGAGCACGACCAGCAATGGAACGGCAGCGAGCACGAGTAACGAGCCGGCGCAGCGACGACATGGCACACCTCCCGAAGCGGAGTTCCAACCGGATTCTCCATGATATACACGGAGCGCCGGCGCTGGATGCACCATGGGAGGACGGCTTCGGGCGCAGGAATTGCGTTGCGGTGCTATTGGCTGCGAAGGGCGGCGCGGATGCCGAGTTCCGCGAGGCGAAGCGTGCCGCGGCCAAACTCCTGCAGGGCGGCGTGGAGTGCGTCGAGATCGTCGGTCTCGCCCGCAAGGCGGCGCAGCTCCGCCATGGCCTTCTCGATCCGGGCCCGCTCGCCCGCGGGCAGCTCGTCCCCGACGCGGCGAAGCATGTCCTGCGTCTTGGCCAGATCGAATTCGATCTGATTCAGCAGATCGATGCGGCGATGGGCCGCGATGTCCGCGGCGCCATGTGCTGCGCTCTCGCGCACCAGCCGCTCGACCTCATCGGAGGCCAAACCCCGGTTCGGAACGATCTGCACTTGTGCCTGTCGGCCGCTGCGCAGTTCGCGGGCCGAGACATTCAAAATGCCGTTGGCATCGATCAGAAATTCGACTTCGACTTTCGGAATGCCGGCCGGCATGGGCGGGATGTCGCGCAGCTCAAACTCGCCGAGGCTACGGCAATTCTGGACCAGCTCGCGCTCGCCCTGGAGCACGTGAATCTTGATCGCGGTCTGGCCATCCACGAACGTCGTGAACTTTTCCGTCGCGCGGCAGGGAATCGTCGTGTTCCGCAGGATCAGCTTGCCCATCGCACCGCCGAGCGTCTCGATCCCCAACGAGAGCGGCGTCACGTCGAGCAGCAGCATGTCGAGCGGCGCGCCGCCGATGAGCGCCGCTTGCACCGCCGCCCCCAGGGCGACGACCTCGTCCGGATTCAAGGCCGTGTACGCCGGCCGGCCGAGCCACTGCTCCACGCGGCGGCGAATCAGCGGCATGCGCGTCGAGCCGCCGACGAGCACCAGTTCGTCGAGGTCCGCGGTGCTCAGTTTCGCGTCGCGCAGGGCGGCCGTACTCAGGCTCAGGGCACGCTCGACCAGCGGCGCGGCCAATTGCTCAAATTCTTCGCGCGTGATCGTGCGGCGATAGGTGCGACCTTCGCCGAGATCGAGCTCCAAGGAGGCTTCGAGCTGCTCACCCAGTCGAATCTTCACCGCCTCGGCGAAGGTGCGTAGCGCCTGGCGCGTCGCGGGCGAATCGATCGAAACGCCGAACTGCTCGCCGACCTCGCGCTGTACCAACATGATGATGAGGCGGTCGAAATCGTCGCCGCCCAGATGCGTGTCGCCCTTCGTCGCGAGGACCTGAAAAACGCCGTCCTCGATGCGGAGAACCGAAAGGTCGAACGTGCCGCCGCCGAGGTCGAAGATGGCAACGACCTGAGCACTTTGAGTCCGGGATGGCGGGTTTTGGAGCGCCTCGCCCGCTGCCTGCGGCCTTTCATTCGCCTCATTCGAATTGCAGTGCGGCATGGGCAGCGCCACGGACGCGCGATTCTGCGGAGTCGTGGGCAGTGCCGCGCCTGTACCGCGTGAGGGTTCGGCGCCGCCGC
>JBGAJB010000229.1:0-5565 GCA_044225155.1 Phycisphaerae bacterium
AAATGGAGACCTGTCGCGCCGATCCCGGGAGCCCTCAGGGCTTTGTCGGCGTGGCAGTGCCAAAGTGACACCGGCCCCCAGAAGAGCGGATTTTCCGACCGACCGCTACGGTGAGCCTGACGAGCTATTGGCCGTGCCCGAGCTTGACGATCCACTCGACGATTGGCTCGAGCCTGAGGTCGAACTGCCGGAACTGGACGTCGTTCCGTTTGAGCTATTGAGCGCGGCGAACGCACCGCTGACGACACCATTCAGAAGCGACTGCACTCCGGACTGCAGATCGCCCGAAGCCGCATTGAGGAAAGCACCATTCCCCCCGCAGCCACCCATGCACAGCGGAACCAGCAACAGCCCGGCCGTCAGAAAGCGCGTCGCGTGTCTCATTTCCCTCTCCAAAGTGTTCCGGAATGATCCTCGTAGTGAAGTCTCAAAAATCGCCGCAGGAGCAAAGATGAAAAGTTCGTAGCCCGCGCAGCCGTCCGCTAATCGGGTCTTCTGAATCTGGCCAACTGGGTTTGGGACATGTCGAAGTGCTGATTGAACCCGCTTCGCAAATTTACCAGGACCACTCGCGACCTTCGAGCGCTTGGCGGGTCGCGGGGGCTGAACTACACTGCGGCGAGCATAAGGGTGCTCCAAGATGGCCGTTTCAGACGCGATTTCCGCCGTTCAGCAGCGTTTCCCCGAGTTGAACTTCTCGCCGAAGACGCTGCGACCGGACTTGCCCGGCAGTCCGTCGAATCAGTTTTGGATCGCGGTACCCGCGGACCGGCTGATTGAAGTGGCCACGTTTCTGCGCGATGACTCGCGCTGCAAGTTTGAGCAACTCGCCGATTTGACGTGCGTGGATTATCTGAATTTCCCGGACAACCATCGTGACAGCGACGAGCGTTTCGGCGTGATCTATTCGCTGCTGAGCCTGACGCACAATCACCGGCTCTGGCTGAAGGTCTTCGTCAGCGATCCGAATCCGACCGTCCCGACCGTCGTCAATCTCTGGAACGGCGCGAACTGGCCGGAGCGCGAGGTGTACGACCTGTTCGGCATCACGTTCGCCGGCCATCCGGATCTGCGCCGCATTCTCTGTCCCGACTGGTTCACCGTGCATCCGCTCCGCAAGGACTATCCGCTGACCGGCCAGGGCGAACGCGAAAAGTTCCCGGTCATCACGCGCGACAGCGCCTGATCCGCAACTCTCCCGCCCATCGTTACGCCGCTTTGCTCGCGAGCTTCGCCCGCAAGCGCTTTAGGCCGCGATGCAGCCGTACTTTGACGGCCGCTTCGGACATTCCCAGCAAGCGTCCCGTCTCGCGCGTGCCGAGTTCGTCTACGAGGCGAAGCTGAATCACGCCGCGATAGCTGGCCGGCAGCGATTCGATGGTTGCCATGATTCGATCAGTTTCCTCGCCCGCTCCGAGCAGGTCGCCCGGTTCCATTTCCGGATTGCGGCGCGGCGGAATGCCCGAGAATTGCTCGAGCGCCGTGCCGCCGCCCACCTCGTGCTGTCGGTGCGCACGCCGCAGTTGCATCAGGGCCGCATTCATGACGATGCGATGCAGCCACGTGCTGAGCTGCGAGCGGCCGTCGAAGTCGCCGAGCGCCTTCCAGGCGGACATCAGGCCGTCCTGTAGGGCGTCCTGCGCGTCCGAATCGTTGCGGAGGATTCGCCGCGCCGCTGCCAGCAGCCGTTCGGCGTCTGCCGAGGCGACCCGCGCGAATTTCGCCTGCAACTGATCGTCCGCGGTCGAGTTCCTTGCAATTCGCGGATAGCCAAGGTATTGCATCGCCGTGCTCCTTTTGATTGCGGGTTCCTGCCGGGCGGCCCATTACCGCCGTCATCTCGAACCCGGAATCGCCGGGTCGCGCGTATCACAAAATTCGTAAACATTCTTGCGGGCGACAAAACGGGGCTGGGAGAATTGGATTGAGCGGCGGGCAGGATTCGACGATGGCGGCCGGCGGCGGGGCTTCGCCGGAGCACATGTTGCCGCTCGTTTATGACGAATTGCGTCGCCTCGCGGCTCACCATCTCCGCAAGCTGCCGCCGGGACAGACACTTCAACCGACGGCCGTCGTGCACGAGGCCTACGTCAAATTGGCAGGGCAGGAGCGCGACCATTGGGCCGGCCGCACGCTGTTTTTCGCGGCTGCGGCGCGGGCCATGCGCGACATCATCGTGGATCACGTGCGGGCCCGACGGGCAGCGAAGCGCGGCGGCGACCAGCAGCGGATGGACATCGACGACATCGCCGTCGCGGATGAGCAGGACGGAGTGGACGTGTTGGCCCTTGATGAGGCGCTGAAGAAGCTGGCCCAGCACGACCAGCGGCTCAGTGACCTGGTCACATTGCGGTATTTCGCCGGTGCGAGCATCGAAGACGCGGCCGAAACGCTGGGCATCTCAGTGCCGACGGCTAACCGCGACTGGCGCTACGCCAAAGCGTGGCTGCTGAGCGAGCTGGACCGCAGCCGCCCCGAGTAATGGGAGATTTCACGTCCGGGAATTCGAGAAACGCTCGATGACGCCGCCTCATCCAAGCTGGCAATCATGATCGACTGGGCACGGGCACGCGCAGTGTTTGAAGAGGCGCTGGAAATCGGCGCGGACCAACGCACTTCCTTTGTTCGTGGCGCTTGCGGCGGGGACGACGCCCTGCGGGCCGAAGTCGAAGCCCTGCTCGCGCGCGATTCGCTCACCGCCCGCTTTCTCGAAAAGCCCTTGGAGTTGACCAGCGTCGCCGCCATCCGGCGACACGTCGGCGAACGTGGTCGCATCGGTCCCTATGTCATTCGGCAGGAGATCGGCGCCGGCGGCATGGGCATCGTCTATCTCGCGGAGCAGCAGGAGCCGGTGCGGCGGCAGGTGGCGCTGAAGGTCATCAAGCGCGGTATGGACAGTGATCCGGTGCTCGCGCGTTTCGAGGTCGAGAAGCAGGCCTTGGCGCTGATGGACCATCCGAACATCGCCCGGGTGCTGGATGCGGGGCGAACGGACGACGGCCGGCCCTACTTCGCGATGGAATACGTTCCCGGCGTGCCGATCACGAACTATTGCGACCAGCACACGCTCAGCACGCGCGAGCGAATCGATCTGCTCATCGGCGTCTGCCAGGCCGTCCAGCACGCGCACCAGAAGGGCATCATCCATCGCGATCTCAAGCCATCGAACGTGCTGGTCGCCATCGTCGATGGAAAGGCGACGCCCAAGGTGATCGATTTCGGCGTGGCCAAGGCGATCGATCATCGCCTCGCGGAGCGCACGCTTTACACCGAGATCGGCCAACTGGTCGGCACGCCGGAGTACATGAGTCCCGAGCAGGCGGAGATGTCGCCGCTGAATGTGGACACGCGCACCGACATTTATTCGCTCGGCGTGCTGCTGTACGAGCTGCTGACGGGCACGTTGCCTTTTGATGCGGCCGAGCTCCGCCGCAGCGGGTTTGACGCGTTGTGCAAGAAAATCCGCGAGACCGAGCCGCCGCGCCCGAGCACGCGCCTGAGTCGCCTCGCAGCGAGCAAGATGGGAGCGAAAACGCCGGACTTGAGCGCGGCAGCACAGACACCGGCTGTCAGTTCAGCGCCCGCCGCGCCGTCCGCGACGCGCATCGCCGAACTCGCGCGGAAACGCCGGACGGAACCGAGTGCGCTGATTCGTTCGCTGCGCGGCGATCTCGACTGGATCGTCATGAAGGCGCTCGAAAAGGACCGCACGCGCCGTTATGACTCGGCCGGCGGCTTCGCGCAGGACCTCGTCCGCCATCTCGCGAATGAGCCGGTTTCCGCCGGCCCGCCGGGGGCGGCGTATCGGATTCAGAAATTCCTCCGCCGCAATCGCGGAGCCGTCATCGCCGGAAGTCTTTTGTTGCTCTCGCTTCTCGGCGGAATCGTGGGCACGAGTTGGGGACTGGTCGAGGCGCGCCGAAACGAAAAGGATGCGATCGACGCCAAGGCGCGCGCCGACAGCGCTTTCGCGCGCGAATTGGAAGCGCGCACGGCCGCCGAGCGCGAGGCCGCCAACGCCGGATTCATCGCCCGCAACGCGAACGCGCAGGCGGCTTACGCGAGCCGGCGGCTGGCCGATCTGCTACCGGCGGTGCGGCGCGGCGTCGACATCGCCGCGCAAGCGCCGACCGCACTGACTGACGTCTATCCCCTGCCGCTCATGCCTGACAGCCGGGCCTGGATCGCAAAGCTCCTGCCCGATCTCACCGGCGAGCTGTCGCGCAACGAATTGCTCGTATCGGTGCGACAGTGCGGCGTAGCATCGGCCTCCAAGATCAGCGGGCCCGTCGCGGTCGCGTGGGCGATTACAAACGCACCGGCGATCGAGGCATTGGTCGAGGCGAGCGGAAAATACCGCTTCAGCAGCACGCCGATCTTCGGCAATGGCGACGCACAGCTTTGGCAGGCAACGTTGCCGGAAAGCGAAACGCTGCGCGCCGCGTCGGTCGCGCTTGGCACAGGCGCAGCTGCTCGCCATCTCACAAATGACTCACGCGGCGCACTGGCCTGCCTTGCGGCCCAGCGGCGCGTCTCGATCGCCACGAGCTACGGCGGAACTCTGATTTCGGTGTTGTCGGAATACGCCTGGCGACAAGCGATCTATCGTCAATATCGCTGGTTCATCTGCGATGTCGCCGAGTACGGGGAAATTCCCCCCGAGTTCGTCGAGTTTCTCGCCGTCGATCAGCCTGCCCCCTCACCGGCGCTGACGACCGTGTTCGACGGTCTCTCCTTGCGACAATTCGTGGGCAGCGTCTTTGTGAAAGCCTCCAACAACGCGCCGCCACACGTCGATCGCGATGCACTGCGCGCGGCCTTTCGATCGCTGGATGAACTGCATACATCCGAAGAGGCGTTGCTGGCCACCGACTTTGACCGGACGGTGACTGCGCTGGAGGCCTACGACAAGCTGACAGAAATACTCGGGCGGGCCTCAACGGGACGCGTCGATCGCGGCGAGATCGAACCGCTGCGGAGCCAGATCATGGCGAACCCCCTGCTGCGCGAATGGGGAATCGCGCTCGAACGCTCGATGCGCGGCTACGTACGTCTGCTGATGGAGCGCGATGCCGCGATCCTAACGCTCGCGCTGGCGGAGTATCGCGTGCGCACCGGCAAATGGCCGGAATCACTCGACGCTGCGCTTGTCGGCGCAAAGTCGCGTCCGCTGCACAACGACTATCTGGGAACTCCGTTCCTGTACCGCGTCGAAAATGGCCGTCCGCTGCTCTATCACGCGGGATTCGATGGCCGGGATGATCAGGCGCGCGTCGCGGCGCCAAGTCTCGGCGACGATTCGCCCGGAACCGACATCATTTTTCTTGGGCATGATGACGACGCGCGTCCGACAAAGGCGTGGCTCGAGCGCTAGTCGGCAGCGTTGCCGCATCAACCCCAGATCGCGCGAACGGTGACGGCGCTACCCCAGGCCGCGAAATAGGCGATCGTGGTCATGCCGACGAACGAGATGAGCGCCCACTTCCACGAACCGGTTTCTCGCGCGATTACAGCCAGCGTGCTGGAGCATTGCGCACAGAGGGCGAAGAACACCATCAGCGAAAT
>JBGAJB010000230.1:0-5561 GCA_044225155.1 Phycisphaerae bacterium
CCAGCACGACACACACCGCGTGCCGCGGATCCCATTCGAGCGTGCATTGATCCAGATGTCCGTCGAGCACGGCGTCGATCACGTCGAGCAAATCAGTCTTCAAGCGCGGCAGCAGCACCTGCGTTTCCGGATCGCCGAAGCGGCAGTTGAATTCCAGCACCTTCGGCCCGGCGGCCGTGAGCATGAGTCCGGCGTAGAGCACGCCGCGATATTCGATGCCGTCGCGCAACAGGCCGTCGAGGATCGGCACGAGGATTTCGTTTTGCACGCGCGTCAGCAGCGCGTCGTTCAATACATCGCTCGGGGAGTACCCGCCCATGCCGCCGGTATTCGGCCCCAGATCGCCGTCACGCAACCGCTTGTAGTCCTGCGCGGGTTCGAGCAGGTAAAGCGTGCGCCGATCGACCAGCGCCAGCACCGATACCTCGCGACCCTCAAGCCGCTCTTCCACGACGATTTTCGTCCCGGCCTCTCCGAACGCCCGCTCCACGAGCATCTTTTCGGCCGCGAGCAGTCCCTGCGGCGGGTCGTTGCACACGATCACGCCCTTGCCCTTCGCCAGGCCGGCGGCTTTGACGACCATCGCGTCGTCGCGGGTCGAGATGTATTCGCACGCCAGCTCGTAATCGGTAAAGACGCGCGATTCGGCGGTCGGAATCGCCTGCTGTCGCATCACCTGTTTGGCGAAGGATTTGTCGGCTTCAAGCCGCGCGGCGGCCGCCACGGGACCGAACGCACGACAGCCGGCTGTCTGCAACGCATCGACGATGCCCGCGGCCAACGGGTCTTCCGGCCCGACGATCGTCAGGTCGATCTTTTCACGGCGTACGAAGTTCAGGACGAGCTTGGCATCAGACGGATCGCCGGGAACATTCGTACCGAGGGCGGCGGTCCCCGCATTTCCGGGCAGGACGAAGAGCCGCGTGAGTCGCTTCGAGCGCGCGAGAGCGTGGCAAATCGCGTGTTCGCGTCCGCCCGAGCCGAGAACCAGGACCTTCATCCGCGCCATGGTAGCGGGCGCGCGGGATTCCGTGGGAAATCAGCGGGTGGCGAGTGAGTTTTGACTCGAGCCGCGCAGGTCAGTAAGCGGGGAACCGATGAGAGCGCGCGAAACAGAAAGCGCTGCTCGTTTCCCCGCTCCCTCACGGTCGCGGCTCGGATCAGACTGAGTTACGCGTAGCTGTGCATACCGACGATGAAGAAGTTCACGTAGCACCAGTTGAAGATCATCATCAGGCAGCCGGCGATCGAGAGCCACGCGGTCCAGATGCCCTTATCGCGCACGGCGAAGCGCGAGTGGATCAGCACGGCGTAGATCAGCCAGGTGTTCATCGCGAAGACTTCCTTCGGATCCCAGCCCCACGGCCGGCCCCAGGAATAGTCGGCCCAGACCGCGCCGAGGATCGTCCCGACGAACAGCATGATGAACACCATGTTCAGGATGATCAGGTGACTCCAGTCCATGGTGTGCAGCCAGGCGGGCAGCTTTGCACCTTTCGATTCATCGCCGGGCGCGGCGCCCGCGATGATCGGCCGTGCCTGCCACAACTCCGGCGCGCTCATCACGCTCGGGTGGCCTTCGAGCGCGAGCGCGGGACGGCCGAGGGCCGATTTCGCGCCGCGGCGGGCCGAGCGGGAAGAACGACTCTCGGCAACTTGCCCGGCACTGAAGCGCGCGATGAGCAATCCCAATTCGTTCAGGAGAGCCCAGGTCAAACCGCCACCGAGCATGATGAGGCCCATGCCCAGCACGAAGCTGTGATTTCCGAGCCAGAGCGTAATCATCGCGACCAGGATGATCCCGACGAGCATGAGCAGCTCGCCCGGGGCGCGCATCACGCTGAGCCCGACGAGTAGCGCGAGCGCCACGCAGGCAAAGATCGCCGACGAGACGCCCACATAAGCAAGCTTGGTCATTTCCGCGTCGTGCCCAAACACCAGCGCCGAAGCGCCCCACAGCATCGCGCCGGCGAACGCCGTAGCCAGTCCCGCCAACTGCGAGCGCTGCACGGCCACGTGGAAGTAATAGCCAAACACGTAGACCAGGGCGATCACCGCGGCGACGAAGATCATCGCGTAGGAGGAGATGATCAGGATCGTGTGCACGCGCAGCATCACGTCATCGAGAATGCCCTTGATCGAACTCAGCGTCCCGCCCCCGGGAACCACGTATCCGGCCACGACCAGCGCGAAAAAGCCGGCCATGTTTGCGCCGAACAGGAACACGGGCCGCATGGACGGCTTCCAGAGCATCCCGGGCAAACTGCGCAGCGAGCTAATCAACAGATAGGCAAATCCCGTCAGCACGATGAACGTCGCCAGCACAAGACTTGGAGAGTCATACCCTGAGCGCACCGAACCCGGCTTGAACCAGATATTGCCCGTGACGAAGACGGCCGCCGCCAGCGCGATGAGGCTGTATGCGCCGACCAGGCTCCAGCGCACGCTCTTGGAGAGCCCGCGGAAGCGGTCGGTCAAGTCCAATCCGACCAGCAGCGCGATGCAGAGCAGCGCGGCGCCGGTGATCGCCTCGAACATGTTGGCGACCGGCACGTGACCGAGAATCGCCCAACGCAGTCCCACGCCGTAGGCATGCACGCCGATGCCCACCAGCAGCATGAGTTGGGCGGTGATGAACGCCCAGCGCCAGCGCGTGATCATGCACCAGATTCCCGCGAGGCCGCCGATGAAGTAGGCCAGCCAGCCCCACGTGAATTTGCCCATCGCGTAGTAACGCGCCTCGGCGGCGCGCTGTGCTTCGGCCGGATACACGCCGGGCGGCGCGAATGTCGGCAATAGGGCGGCGAGCTTGTCGACGCTCTCCTGCACGCGGGCGGCATCGCGGTCGAGCCAGGCGGACCGCAGCCCGGCCCAGGTGACCAGCATGCGCGTCGCATCCGCCTGCGCAACGGCATTAGGACCGATGTCTTCGCGCACCTGCGGCTGCTGTCCGCCGAGCGCGGCGCGCATGTCCTCCGGCAGGTAGGCGATCGTCTCTTCCGGACTGAGCCAGGGCGTATCCGCGTCGCCGGCCTGCTGCGGCATCAGGCAAAGCATGCGTGCGAGCGACTGCGCGATGAACTGCGCGTCGCGCGTACGAATCATCGCCGGCCGCATCTGAAAGCGCGGTTCGAGGTCCTTGAGCACGTCATCGACGGCCGGCAGGGCCAGCTCGCGCAGACTCATGTAACCCGTGGCGACGATCTCGGCCTGCCGCTTGGGGCTGAACGATTTGGTGATCAGCTTGCGAATCGCGACGTCTTTGATCCGCACCATCGGCTTGTCGACGTATTCAGCGCTGTTGAAGAGCCACTCGCAGAGCGAGCCGATCGGACTGAGGCCGGGCAGGTGTTCAGCGCCGTGAAACGCGGTGATCGATTCGCGCGCGAACGAGTCGAGCGTCTTGTAGCGCTGTGCGTCCTGCACCGCGATCAATCGGGCGCGCGACCAGTCGATCTTCTGGTCGAGCGTGGCGGCGGCGCGCGATAGCTGGAGTTCGGCCGGCTGCTCCGGGCGAATCTGCCAGGCGATCACGACGCCCGCGCCGATGGTCACGAGCAGCAGCATGGCGAACCGGGTCGGAGAGAACATCAGCGGGCCTCCACAAGGTCGCGCGTGGGAGTTTCAGGGCGAGCCACATCCGCTTCGAGCGCTTCCGCCTGCGCTTTTTCGACGCGCCGGCGCCGCAAGACCGGCTTCAGATAAAACGCATAGAGACTGCCGAGCGGGATCATCACAGAGCCGAGCACCATGCCGGGGATGCCGCGGCGATTTCCGACGCCGAGCGTCGTAAACCGCCAGTGATTCGGATCGGCGCCGCTCTGGAACAGCGTCAGTCCGCCGACTTCGTGCGTGCGGTTCGTCAGTACCGTGGCCTTCGCGTATGACCCGCTATCGCCCGCGCGAACGAAGAAATCGCTCTGCCACGTATCGGCACTGCGGCGACCCGGGAAGAAGTTCACGTGTAGCCGGCGGCCCAGCAGATCAAAGCCCAATGGCCGCTCCGCGCGCGACAGCGCGAATTCCCAGGCCTTATCCGTGCCCGGAGGTTGAATGAGCAGCGGGTGATCCGCCTGGAACGGATAGGGCGTGTAGGACGCCCATTGCATGTCGTGCCACCCGCTCAGCGGTCCTTTTCCATCGAAGCGCAGCAACACGGCCGTTCGCTCGCGCGGATCGTTTGGCGGGCTGCGCGATTCGATCGGCTGGAGCACGGGCGTTTCGGAGACGCGGGCCTTCTCGATCAGTCGCTCGGGCGTGATGGCGAATTTCCCACCGAAAAGCGGCGCTTCGACCATCGTTCCCAGCGACAGATCGTGTCGCTTGACGTTGCCGCGCGCATCGAAGACGCCGAGTGTCAATTTACCGCCCGGTTCGCCGACGATCAGCCAGCGGCCATCCAAACTCGAACGCAGGTGCATGCTGATGTTGGCGTCGACGAAACCTTCGCGGAGCCGCTTGCCGCTCGCGTCGATGTCCTGCGAAAGCTGGGGGAAACGCTCGATCACTGTCCGTGTGAACTTGGTCTGGCCGTTGTTCACCTCGACCAGCGCCGCGGGTGAGGACGAGTTCTCAAATCCGGGCGACATCATCGGCCAGCTCGGCAGCAGTTGCTGGATGACGAGTGAGTAGGGCGTGCCTTCGATCGTGATGGACTGGTTCGCCGTGATGGAATATGCGCGGCGCGTGGGCGGATTCGTCGTCTCGACGAGCAGTTCGTCCGGCCCGGCCAGCGGCGCGAGCCATGCTTCCCGCTCCTCGGGACTCTTGGCCCAGCGCAATTCGATCGGCGCGCGCGGCCACACCGCTCGCACCGGGTCGAGCGCGAAGAGCGCCCGCTCGCCGATCTTGTCCTTGTCGACGGCGACGGAGATGACGAGGGCCGGGTTGATCTCGCTCCCGCCTTCTTCCGGCGTCTCCGCGAAGCCGGCGACGAATGGCGTGAAGCCCGTGATGGTTACGTCGAACGGCGCGCCTTCGATCGGCACATCGATCGGCAGCTTCCAGCCTTCGAACCAGGCGGTCGGAATCGAGAGCCCCAGGAGGGAGAGTGACGGCGTTGCGCGCTTCGACGGAACGGGCTTTCCGTTCGCGTCGGTCAGCGGCGTGATGTCCGCGGGATAGCGCTCGCGATGAAACGGCAACGTCGGCAGTGGGACGCCCTGCCACTGCGGTTGGCCGGCCGGCCGCACATAGAGCGCGGCCAATTCCTTGTCGTAGAACTTGGAGCGCGACTCGGGCAGCACCAGTTGCAGCGTCACGCGGTCATTCAGCGGCGCGACCGGATTCTCAGCGGTGAGCCGCACCGCCTTGGGTTGGGCATCGCCGCTTTGCGTACTGAGCGTGACGCCGTGCACCGGTGAATCTGTGCCGCCATCGACCGACACGACGCGCAGGCCCACCGACCCGCCGGCCATGGGCATATTCGCGGCCCAGGTCTGGTCCGCCTCGGCCGCCACTTCGGCGAGCACGCGCTGGTCGGTGTTGCTGCGAAGCTGGACGCGGGGCGACTCGAGCGTGACGTCGCCCTCGACCTTGGTTCCGAAGTAGAGGATCGATCC
>JBGAJB010000231.1:0-7082 GCA_044225155.1 Phycisphaerae bacterium
TGCCGCTGGGTACCTGGTGCAGGGCGAACTTCTCGCCGCCGACCACGATCGTGTGGCCCGCATTCGCACCGCCGCTGTAGCGCACGACGATGTCAAACCCGCCCACCAGCGTGTCGACGATCTTGCCCTTGCCCTCGTCGCCCCATTGCAGGCCGACGACGCACGTATTTCCGAGCTGACCAGGTTGCATGCTGTTCCTGACTGCGAGAGCCGCGAGAATTTGTAGCGGCGCGAGCGCGGGCTGGCAAACTGAGCCGCCGCTAGAATCGCCGGCCTGCGACCAGCAGCGACAAAACGAACGGAAACGCCGGTGTCAGAGCAAATCGAACGTGAATCCGAGGCTCAGATCCGCCGTGCGACCGTCGCGGATGCGGAGCAACTGGCGCCTTTCGCCGCGCGCGTTTTCCACGAAACGTTCGCGGCCGACAGCAATCCCGACGACATGGCGCTGTACCTGGCGACGGTTCTGACGCCGGCGCGCTTCGCCGAGGAGATCGCCGATCCGCAGTGCGCATTCTTCCTGGCCCATGTCCGTGGTGTGTTGGCCGGCTACTTAAAACTTCGAACCGGCTACCTGCCCGATTGCGTCACCGACACGACGGCGCTGGAGCTAAGCCGGCTGTACGTCGCGCGCGAATGGCATGGCCGCGGCATCGCGCACGACCTGATGCGCCTCACGCTCGCCTTCGCGCGCGAAAATGACCATCGGTCGATCTGGCTGGGCGTATGGGATCGCAATCCGCGCGCCCGCGCCTTTTACGCCAAGTGGAATTTTCGCGAGATCGGCTCGCATCCCTTTCAGTTCGGCACGGAACTGCAATCTGACTTGGTTTGCATTCGTCCGGTCTAGATCGCGTGGCAACAAGCGCGGGAAATCGGGGTTCGCGTGCGCGAAACCGATTTCCCGCTTGCGCCTGCCCGAATTCGCTACTTACCGATGTCCGCGCGACGTTCGCGTGATCGAACTCGGCGTTCCGCGCGACGAGCGCTCAAAAGAGCGGCCACTGGAGAGCGAAGAAAGCGAGCGGCCCGAGCTGCTGATCGAGCGCGGCGAGAAGTTCGCCGCTCCCCGCGTGCCGATGCTCGTCCGACCGGTCGGCACACGCTGGAAGTTGCTTCGCGGCTGGGGCGAGGAATCGCGCTGAAACGTCGGGTTCGACGGTGCCAGCGACTGAATCCGCTCGTCGTCGGGCTGCGCGCAGGCCGGGCTGACCGCCGCGACTCCCAAGCCCGAAGCCCGGATTGGTCGAGATGGTGGCGGCGTACGGGTCGTTCGCGTCCCCGTCACGCTGCTCGGGAACGAGCGCGTCGAGATCGAGCGATCCCCGAGCGAATCACGTTGCCTCCCGAGCGAAAACGCGTTGCCGCCCGAGCGGCCGACGATCGTGGTCGAGCCGTGGCCGCCGATCACGCCGCTGCGATAGAGCGGATGACCGCCGACATGCGTTGGCCGCGTTGTGAATCACGGTGGTGTGATAGCCGTGGTAGTACCCCGTGCAGTTCGCGCAGTGGCAGAAAGCGCCATGCCCGTGATGCCCGAAACTCAGGCCCACCGAAAAGCCGGGCGAGCCGTAGTCGTAGTAATAGCTGTGCCCGTAACCGACCGGCGGGTAGTAGCCGCCGTATGTATAGCCGTATGCCGGATAGCCATAGCTGTAGGAGTAGGGGACGTACGACTCCACGTACGTAGTGCCGTAATCAATGCCCACATCGGCCGGATAGTCGATTTGCGGCTCGATCGTTTCAACTTGATACCCGTCCGTCGGCGGCGGCTGAAACGCCGCGATGTCCTGCTCCGTCGTTTCCGGCGCGATGCTGGGCGTCGTTTCCGGGGCGGCCGGCGGCGGACTCGCCTCGGCTACGGCCGTTGAAATCGGAGCAGGCGAACCCCAGATGCGCTCCTGCTCATCCATCGCCGCCATCAGCCGGACTTCGCCCGGCTGGTCGTTCGGTGGTAGCAGGATCGCGGGTACCAGATCGCCGTCCGTCGCGTTGTCTGACGGCTGCATCCAAAGTTCGCTGCGGCGTTCGGTCGGCCATTCCACGACGAACTTGGCGTCGTCTGTGGCCGGCGGGATCTGACCGTCCAAGGACTTGGCCGCGAGGTCGCGGGCGGCTGGGCCATATTGCCGTTCCCACGTCTCCAGAACCGAGCGCAGGTTATCCGGCGCGGTGCGACGCAGCTCCTTCAGTACGTCGCTGCTGGGGACCGCCGCCAGAATCGCAGCGCGATTCTTCGCGCGCAAAACGGCAAAACTCGACGACTCGCGCTGCCGCGCCGCCGAGTATTGATTCAGCCAATCACGATACTGCCCGAGCGCGACCGGATCGTGTTCCAGCGCATCCTGCCAGCCGTGAGCGGCCGCGCGATCAAGTTCCTGATATCGGTCGCGCAGTTGACCCAGCAGCGCCGACGCCCGCTGCGGCGATTGATCGAAAAACGCGCGCACGCTTTGCAGCGCCGCGGGATTGCCATCCGCGATGAGCACCACGTCCGGCACCCCGGCCAGACGCTGCGCCGCTTCACGGGAACCCTCGGGCAGATTCGAAACGTCGGGCTGGCGACCTTCCCGAATGGCCTGCGCCGTCGCCTGCACCCAGCCGGGCTGTCGGCTGACATTGAGAAGGTCATCGATCAGCCCGTCCGGGTAATCTCGTAATCCGGAGAGCGCTTCCAGCAGTTTCGGATCGACCCGTTCGGCCGGCGCCGGAGCTGCGGCTGCGTTGGGTTCGGTCGTTGTGTTTGCGTACTGGGCCAGAACCGGTCCTACCAGCCCGATGCTGATCAAGGTGAGTCCGAACTTCGACCCTGCGTAACGCTGACTGAAAAATTGGGAAAACATCTCGTACTCCCGTGCGACGAACCGGGGGGACCCGTTGGCACTATTCTAGCCCGGCAATCGGCTGAACCAGCCGCAATTCCGCGTGCTGTTCAGGCCGACACGCCCGGCACGTCAACGTGAGCTTGGACGGGCGGAGCGCCCGGTTTATTCAATCGATGTCGTGTAGCGGCCGTTACGGCTGCCCGGACCTCTGCGGCGTCGGCAATTGGTCCAGCGGAATGTTGTTCTGAAGCAGCTTCAACTGTTTGCTGGACAGATCGAGAACATAAAGATTCATCCGCTTGGCGGCCGCGTCGATGATGACCACGCCTTCGGTGCTGTTGGAAAGCTGCTGCGTCACCATGATGTAGTCGCCGCCGCGGTCGGACGTGCCGATGGCGGACGCAGTACGGGGCATCATCGTGACCAGCAGGAAGCCCACCAGCAGGACGCAGGCCGTCACGCTCAAGACGCCGATTGTGAATGTCTGGCCATCAACGACTGCGCCGGCCGAGGGTATCTGCGGAGGGGGCTGGTTCGGAGTGATCGAGTTCGCGGCGGTTTCGCGGGTTTCGCTCATGGGCTAATTCCTCGCATTCGCGCGAAAGTCGCGATTGAGGTCGCGGGAATGAGCGTACACCAGCCGGCGCGGGCCCCGGTCATACCAGAAGCCGTGCAGCACGAAGTTCTTCAGGTCAAGCAGATACAAAGCGTCATACTGGTCCTGAATCTCACCCGTGACCGCCAGATAGTTGCCGGAAAGCCCGGTTCCCTGGGCCATCGCCGTCTTGGGAGAGGTAGTTGCCAGCACGATTCCGACGAGGAGGGCGAGATTTGCACACGCCAGCAGGCCGATCCACGTTCGTTTGCTCATGCTCATCCTTCCCTAAGGGCCGTGCGACCTCCGCCGGGAGGCGGCGAGCGGCGGCCGTCAATCCAGGTGCGAGCGTCGCGGGTTCTTGAAAGACACGGCCGCGATCAGCACGACAAAGAGGAAGACGAACACCCAGGGAATCCAAACGCGATCATTTGGAAATCCCGCCACGTCGTAGGGAGGCAGCTTTTCGCCTTCGGCCAGGGCCGGAACCGCCAGCAGTATCGCCAGCGCCAGCCGACTGATTCCCTTCGTAAAACGCCGTGCAAAACCGTCGCGCATGTCGAATCTCATCTTCGCCTGTCGAATCCCTGTCGCACAGGATGCTAATCTCGGCCGCGCACAGGATCAACAAAATTTCTCACTTCCCGGCGCTCTCTCGCGTCGGCTGTGCGCGTCGGCATGCTCGCTCCAAACCCCAGACCGGCGCGCTCAGCGCTCTGCGAGGTGAGAAAAAAGCGGCTTGGGTGAACGACCCAGGAGGTCCCTTCAAGCCCACGTAGTGGTGATGGAGATCAATTTTCCGCGCCTGACGCGCGCCGACGAAAACGCGTCGAACCCAGCGTGGCTGCCGGGAAGCTTGACAGCGTCGACTGCTGGCTCTGCAGTTCGGCCAGGGTCTGCTCCAGCGACTGGAACTGTTGCGTGAGCCGGTCGCGTTTCGCGGTCAGCAGGTCGTTGATCAGATCAATGCGATCCGTCAGGAGCTTTGCGGCGCTCGTCGAGCGTGGACGTGCTGATTATCGATAACGCCGGAATGGCCGCAGGGCCATCGAGCACTTTCTTCCAGTTGCACCGCGAGGCCGTGCTCGCTGTCGGTAAACAGGGCCGTCACGCCGTCCGGATTGCTCTGGAGCGCGTCGTCCAGCTTGGCTTCGTCAAACGTCAGATGTCCGTCCGAGAGCTTCACGCCGACGTCCGACAGCCGCTGTAGCAGCCCGCCGAGCCCGGTCTTCGTCAACGTGAACGCGTCGAACACGCGGCTTTCGGTTGTGAGCAGGGCTCCATCACCGAGCAGTGGACCGGCCGTCTGCGTGTCGACGTTGTATCCGCCGACATCCGAGATGCGGTCGATCAGGTCGTTGAAGCCGCTGACCAGGCTATTGATCGTGGAGTGAATCGCGTCGTAGTTCGCGTTCACAGTCAAGGTCTGGGATCGTCGGAGACGCCCGTCACATTCACGGTCAATCCCGGCGCAGCATTGGTAAACGTATTGGTCGAGCTGCGAATCACGAGTCCGGTCGTTGGGTCGCTGCCGAGCACGATCTCCGCATCTTGAGCGCGGCTGAGCGTCGTCAGGTCGAGGCCGACTCCGCCGCCGTCGATCAGCAACTCGCCGTTGAGTCCGCTGGTCTTCGACGTGAGCTGCAGGCGATAGCCGTTCGTGCTGCCGTCATTCAAGATGCTCGCGGTTGCGCCGCTCGACGAGCCGTTGATCTGGTCGGCGAGTTGCTGCAGCGTGGTCGAGTCGGTCACGTTGAACGTCCGCTCGTACAGGCCGTCCGCCCGCCCTTCGGCGAACGTGCCGAGAATATTCAGCCCCGCGGCCGCCGAGCCCGAGTCATCCGCGACTTTCAGTCCGAGCGCGCCGGCCGTGTCCTGAAGCAGCAAGCCGTCGCCATGCTCGTTGATCGAAGCCTTTACGCCGATGCCGCTGGCGTTGATCTTGGCGATCACGTCGCCGAGCGTCTTCACGGTGCCGTCGTTGAGATTGACCGTCGTGGTCTGGCCGCTGGAATCGGTGAGCTTGATCCCGCCCAGCGCGAGGCCGCGGCCCTCGTTCAGCGAGTCGATGCTCGTGTTTTCCAGGAAACATACTGCCGCTGCACGTTCGCGCCCGCGCAGCGGCCAGTGCCGGAGATGCCGAGTTGCTGCGCGAGCGTGCCGGACAGGTCGCTGACCGAAACCGGCGACGTGCCGTCAAAGCTATTGATGACGACGCGCGTGCCGTTCGCGTCATAGCCGGCCTCGAGCGCGTAGCCGCGCGTCTTCGCCTCGTCGTTGATCGCGTCAATCACCTGTTGCAGCGTGGTCGCATTGCTCAGGTCGATCGTGCTGGTCTGTCCGCCGAAGTCGAGCTGGAACACGCACGCCCTGTTCTCCCGCGCCGCCGTTCAACGTGTTGAGCAGCACGGTGTTGATGCCGCCGATCAGTCGCTTGCCGATCGCGGGATCGCGGTAGGAATTGTCCTGCAACCCCAGATCCTGCAGCGCCCCTGCGAGCCGTTAATCGCGTTGACCGTCACGTCTTCGCCGTTTGCGCTGATCTCGATGTGGTCGCCATTGGCCGTCGCGACCACGCTGCCGTCGTTTACGTTGGCGTAGTTAATGGCGGCCAGTACATCCGCCAGCGACTCGACTTTGAGAATGTCCTTGCCGTCGATCTTGCTGTCGCTCTGATTGTCCGCGATGCCCAGGTCGGCCGCAGCCGTCCCGCTCACATCGGAGATATTCAGCGTCTTATTGGTGCTGCCATCCGCGTAGGAGATGACCAGGCGCGAGCTCGCGGCCGTCACAGTCAGACCGGGGACTGCCGTCTTGATCGCGTTGGAAATGTCACCGATCGTCTTAGCCTGCGAGAGGTCGATATCGGTAGCCTTTTCGGCGCCCGACGAATCCTCGGTCGTGACGCGAATCGTGCCGAGGTTGACGCCCGCGCCGCCGTTCAGCCGCTCCAGGCGAACGCTGTCGCTGAGAATGTCGCTCAGATCGACGGTGAAACCATTCAGCGTGAAATCGCCGCCCGCCTTCGCGCGCCGGATACCCAAACCGTCGCGCAGCGCGGACACGGGCGTCGCGCCGGACAGATACACGAGCGTGTCGCCCGTCAGCTTCCCGGCCGTCGTATAAGTCTTGCCGGCCACGAATCCGAGGTCGGCCGCGGTTTTTCCGCCCGCGACTTCCGAGACGCGCAGCGCGCCGCCCGTTGTTTCGGTCAGCACGACGGAATCATCGCGCACGTCCGCCCGCACATTCACGCCCGCATCGTTGATTCGCTGAATCACATCTTCGACGCTGTCACCCGAGCCCACGCCGATCGTCGCTTCCTTGCCGGTCGAATCCGTGAGCTTGAACGAACCGGACTGCACGCCGCGAAACCCGTTGAGTTCGCTTAGCAACGTCTTCTGGTTCACGCGCGCATCGTTCGACTCGACCGTGACGGTCCCGGCCGTCAGCTTGGCGGACGTCGAGGAATACCCGCGACTGACGATCTGCTGCGTCGCCGCGAGCGCGCGGACAAAGAACGAATAATTTCCGGCGGGCGTAGTCGTTCCGGCCGTCCCGCTGGCGATGTTTTCCTGCGAGGAACCAACCGTCTTGGTCTGGAAAAATGATTTCTGCGACAGCGAGTTCAATCCGGCCGTGAGTCCGCTCAGCCGCGCAGA
>JBGAJB010000232.1:0-5540 GCA_044225155.1 Phycisphaerae bacterium
GCCGGGCGCGACAAACGTCTCCGAACTCGCCGTGATTCCGAAGACCGCCCAGCGCAACCAGACGCCGCAGGTCGCGCTGCACGGACGCATCCTGCTGGCCGAGGATGGGCCGGACAATCAGCGGCTGATTGCTTTTCATCTGAAGAAGGCCGGCGCGGAAGTCGTCGTCGCGGACAACGGGGCGATCGCGCTGCAGCTTATCGAACGCAATGAGGCGCGCGGCACGCCGTTTGATTTGCTTCTCAGCGACATGCAGATGCCGGAACTCGACGGTTACGAACTGGCGCGCGAGCTACGCCGCCGTGGCAGCGAAATCCCGATCGTCGCGTTGACGGCGCACGCCATGGCCGAAGACCGAAACCGTTGTCTGGAGGCGGGATGCAACGATTATGCGACCAAGCCGATCGACCGCTTGCGACTGCTCTCGACTTGCGCGGCGTGGCTGGGAAAACGCGTTCCTGCCAACGCGGAGCGAAGCTAAGTTGGATTAGGAGAGTTGATCCGCGAGGTCGCGTAAAAGCGCGCGCCAATTCTCCGAGCGTTCCGGCAACTCAAACTCGATCTGGTCGGCGAGCAGCACGAAGTCGCGCGCCTCAAACGACGCGCGCAGCTCCTGCAACCAGCCCGCCAACTCACCTGTATGTTCCCGGATCGGGCGCCCCGCATGCTGCTGCAACTGGAGATTCTGGCCCAGCAGCGCGCTCGACTGCTGCAACGCATCATTGACCACTTGCCAGGCGTGCAGCGCTTCGCCGAGTTGCTGAAACGCGTCGGCCGGCTGAATCTGGGTGCGCAGCCCACTGACGATTTCCTCGCGCAGCGTGTCCGCGATTTCAAGCGCTTCGGCTCCGCCGCGCAGCGCGGCCGCGCAGACCTCGCGCGCGTCGGCGGAATCGAGATCGACCTGCGCGTCGGGTTCTACCGCCGACGAGAGCTGTTGAAGCAGTTCGTCGCCGACCAGGTCGATGCCGTTGACGCGCACGCTGGCGATGATGCGCCCGTCGGGCGCGTTCTGCCGCGCGTCGCTGATGACATCCTGCAGCGTCCCGCCGTTTCGCACGCGAGACTCGATCTTCCGTCCGTCGAGCGTCAGGATCATGATGAGACTCCCGTTGTCTCTATCGGACGATTCCGGATTTCATCACCAGGGCCGCTATCATCACGGCATGTCGGTAAAAATCGATCGCATGCGGATCGCCACGGCCGTGTCGCACTCCGACCGGCCGGAGGAAGTCGCCGCGCATCTTTCGGAAGCCGTAGGCCTCGGCCTCGATGGGCAACGCGTCGATCTGTGCATGCTTTTCGCGAGTGCGCACTACGAGGAGCAGATTGACAGCCTGACGCAGCATTTGACCGAACGACTGGGGCCGCGGGCGTTCGTCGGCGCGACGGCCGAAGCCGTGATCTGCGGCGAGCGCGAGTACGAGCGCCAGCCGGCCGTCGTGATCTGGGCGGCGTCGCTACCCGGCGTGACGGCCTCGGCGTTTCACCTGACACAGGAAGACCTCGAACGGCTCAACACGCCCGAGGGGCTGGCCGAGCACATCGGCGTGAGTGCCGCGGATCGTCCCTACTTCCTGCTCATGGGCGACCCGTTCAGCACGAATATCTCACAACTGCTGACCCGCATGGAAGCGGCGTTTCCCGGCCGGCCGTGTATCGGCGGAATGGCGTCGGCCGGAGAGCGGCCGGGGCAGAATCGCCTGATCTTCAACGGCGCGGTGCTCCAGCGGGGCATCAGCGGCGTGGAGCTGCACGGCAATTTGCAGATCGACACGCTCGTCTCACAGGGTTGCCGGCCGATCGGGCGGCACATGGTCATTACGCGCGGCGAGCAGAATTTGATCCACCAGCTCGGCGGACGCGCGGCACGCACCGCGCTGGAAGAGACGCTGCGGGAGTGCCCGCCCGCCGACCTCGACCTGATCCGCACGCGCGGCCTGCTGATCGGCCGCGTGATCAACGAGTATCAGCCCAATTTCGGGCCCGGGGACTTCCTGATCCGGAATCCGCTGGGCTTTGACGAAAGCGGCGCGCTGGCGGTCAATGACTTTGTCCGCACGGGACAGACCGTACAGTTTCACGTCCGCGACGGCCGCTCGGCCGGCGAAGACCTCGACGCGCTATTGGGCGAATCCTCCGGGCCGGGTGCGAGCGGCGCGCTGCTTTTCACCTGTAATGGGCGCGGCACACGGCTCTTTTCCGCCCCGCATCGCGACGCACGGGCCGTAGCGGACGCCTGCGGCGCGCCCCCGCTGGCCGGTTTCTTCGCGGCCGGCGAAATCGGCCCGGTGGGGCGACGGAACTTCGTGCACGGCCATACGGCCAGCATTGCGTTCTTCCGGGCGAGCGATCCCCGGCTCGAAGAAGGGTAACGAAAGGTCGAACGTCCGAAGTTCGAACTCCGTTCGGTTCCACGGCGATCTCTCGAAGCGATTTCGATCTTAACGTTCGCTTTCCATCTGCTATTATCGCGGGCAGGATCAAGGCAAAATCCCTGGACTGCTTGCCAGCGCCGGGGCAATGAATGGGCTATTTTTTATGGAAGTGAGCGCGGACGCTTCGTCCCGTCTCGCCGGTCATCTGCGTGATCACCCTCTGGCCGATTACCTGCTCGGATTCGGCGCGCGTCATCAAGAAGAGCATCTCAAAGGTCTGACCTGCGAGGCGCTCGACGATGAACGCCGGATTCGCATTTTCGGCCGCACGCTCTGGAACTTCGGCTCGGACAGCTTTCTCGGTCTCGATCGCGATCCACGGCTCATGAAAGCGTTATGCGACGGCGCGCGGCGCTGGGGCACGCATAACGGAAGCTCGCGCGCTTTTTGCAGTGTCTCCGTTTGTGAGGAAGTTGAACGGCGACTCGCGCGCTGGCTCGCTGTCGAAGACACCCTGCTCTTTCCAAGCGTCACGCTTGCGAATCTGGGTTTGATCCCGGCAATCACCAACCCCGGCGACGATCTGCTGGTCGAGCGGATGGCACACAACAGCGTGCAGCAAGGCGCCCTGCTCGCGGCGGCCGGCGGAGCGCGCCTGGAGCGCATACCGGAATGTGCCCCGGAGGCACTCGCGCAAAGGCTGGAACGCAGCGCCGGACGGTCATTCGTCCTCGCGCTCGACGGCGTGAACAGCATGACCGGCATCGTGCCGCCGCTTCGCGAGTTGGATCGGCTCGTTCGCGCGCACGGGGGCATTCTCTATGTCGACGACGCGCACGGCACGGGTGTGCTGGGCGAGCGCGGCCGCGGCGCGACATATGCGGCCCTGGGCAGCTTGCGCGGAACCCTCTGCGTCGGCTCACTCTCGAAGGCCTTTTCCTGCATGGGCGCGTTTGTCACGTGTACCACCGAGGAAAAGCTGTTGCTGCAACTGCGCGCGAACACGTATGCGTATGGCGGCCCGATCCCGCCGCCGTATTTGGAAGCACTGCTGACCGTCTGCGACATCCTCGATTCCACGGAGTACGAGCGGCTGCTCGGGCGGCTGCGCGCGCGCATCGAACATTTCTCACGCGGCGTGGAATCGCTCGGCATCGCGCTGCTCGGGAAAGACGCGCCGATCCTGTCAATTCCGATCGGCGAGCCGACCGCCGCGCTCAAAGCCGGACGCTGGCTGTTCGACCGCGGCTACTACGTGCAGTCATCGATCTTTCCCGCCGTGCCGCTCATGGGATCGCTCTTGCGAATTCAGATCAACGCGAATCACTCGCTCGAAGCGATTGACGGACTCCTCGGTGCGCTGGCGGATTTGCGGAAAATCGTGCCGATTTCCAGCGGTCATCGGAACGGGTGCGCAAACGGCCATCATCCCGTGCAAAAGGGCGAGTCGCGGAACGGATCGCGAACACTGGCGCCGCTGACACGAGTAAGTCGCGATGGGTGAACCATCGGAGATGGTCAGCGCGAGTGCATCGAATACTGAATCAGATTGAACAGCAGGCTCAAGGCGAGCAGCACACCGAGCCCCACCGTCACGGCGATCGGCGCACCTTCGCGCGCCGGCGGCGCTTCGGCCTCGCGCGGCTGAACTTGCCCCGTCGCGAGTGACGAGAACATGTGTTCGTCGAGCTTGGTCTGCGCGAACTGCGGTGGCTCGCCGCGCGCCAGCCGGTCGAGATCATGGATGATGTCGCGGCAGTTGCTATAGCGCGCCGCGGGCGTTTTCGCCATCATCATTTCAATCATCGCGGCGCAGCCGGCCGTGAGTTTCGTGTTCAGGTGGTCGGGCGGCGTGAGCGCGTCCTTCAGATGTTTCTGCATCACGACCTGCGGCGTCGGCCCTTCGAACGGCACGCGGCCCGTAACCATGTGATAGAAGGTCGCGCCGAGCGAATAAATGTCGGCCCGATGATCGACGCTGACTTCGCCGCGAATCTGCTCCGGACTGATGTAGTACGGCGTGCCATACGCCCGGCCGGCCTCGGCCATGGCCGCTTCGCGGTCGCTGGTCGCGCGGGCCAGACCCATGTCGGCCAGCTTCGCGACGCGCTCCTTTGTCAGCATGATGTTCTTCGGCTTCACATCGCGGTGCATGATGCCGCGGTCGTGCGCGTGCAGCAGGGCCTCGGCCACCTGGCGAACGATGCGAATCGCCTCGCCTTCCTGGTAGACCTTCGCGCTCGCGAGTTCGTCGTACACCGTCAGGCCTTCGACGTACTCCATCACGAAATAGTGAAAGCCGGCCGCTTCGCCGACGTCGATGGCCTGCACGATATTGTTATGGTTGAGGGCGGCCGCGGCCTTGCCCTCTTTGTAGAAGCGCTCGACGAACTCGGGGTTCTTGCTGAGCCGCTTGGGCAGGACCTTGATGGCGACGATGCGGTCAAGGCTGAGCTGCTTGGCGCGGTAAACTACCGCCATCGCCCCGGCCCCGATCTTCTTTTGGAGCTGATAACCGGGAATCTGCTGGGCCGGACGGCCGCCCGAATCCTCGCTGTTGCCCTGAATTCGGTCGAGCTGCGTGCGGGTCACATATCCAAGGTCGACCAGCACTTCCCCAATGGGTAGCTTTTGGCCGTCGCCGTCGAGGATCTTCTGACGTTCGACCGCCTGCCGCACCTCGTCCTGCGTGGCGTAGCTTCGCTCTACCGCGAGTCGAACGATCTGGCTATCTTCCGGCGTGTCCGCCATCGGCTTCCTGCGTAGTTCTTTTCGATCGCCCGCTCGGCCTCGAGGGTCGAAAAAGTTTATGCCTCGCGCGGCCGGGGGTCAAACGCAGGGCCGGGGAACAACGCCGTGACGTGGATTATTCCTAATCGCAGTCCATATCAGGAATTATGCACGCGCTGCCTCGCGCGCCCGACGCGCGAAATCCCCATGAACTTGGCGCGGGTTCACTCCGTCCGATTTCTGGTTATCAGCCTGCTTTTTTGGGGTTTTTCGGCCACGGCCCAGGCGGCCGATCCGCCCGTAACGCAGGACACTGTCGACGCCGCGATCGACAAAGGCGTCGAATATCTGCTCTCGCGGCGCAACGAGTGGGGCCACTGGGAAGCCGCCGCGGTCAGCGATGATCGCGAATGGGGCGGACGCTCGAGTCTT
>JBGAJB010000233.1:0-5442 GCA_044225155.1 Phycisphaerae bacterium
TGCGAATTCTGGCGGAGCTGGGCAAACACCGCTGAGCCGCCTTGACGCCGCGCTCGATGGAGGTTCCGTGACTGACCTCGCTCGCACGATCGACCACACATTGCTCAAACCCGAGGCCACCGCCGCTCAGAGTGACACGCTCTGCGACGAGGCGCGCACCCACCGCTTTTTCAGTGTTTGCGTAAATTCCTGCTGGGTGCCGCGCTGCGCGGAGCGTTTGCGCGGCTCGGATTCGATCGTTTGCTCGGTCGTAGGATTTCCGCTGGGAGCCGCCGCCAGCCCTTCCAAGGCGTTTGAGGCGCGCTGGGCCGTCGAGCATGGCGCGCGTGAAATCGACATGGTGATCCATCTCGGGGCCTTGAAGGCCGGCGACACGCAGACCGCCGAAGGCGATATTCGGGCAGTCGTCGAAGCCGCCCGCGCGGCCCATCGCGACGCGCTGGTCAAAGTCATCCTCGAAACCCGCGCCCTGAACGACGACGAGATTCGCACGGCTTGCCGTCTTGCGGCGGCCGCCGGAGCCGAATTCGTTAAAACGTCGACCGGCTTCCACGCGTCAGGGGGAGCTACGGTCGAGCACGTCCAACTCATGGCGGGCGAAGTGGCGCGGCTTCGGCCGGGAATGCGCGTGAAGGCGTCCGGCGGCATTCGCGATCGGGCGGGCGCGATCGCAATGCTGGAGGCCGGGGCCGCTCGGCTGGGGACTTCCAGCGGGGTGGCAATCCTCGCCGGTGGATCGGGCGGGGCCGCCTACTGAACGATAATGTTGTGCGCCGCGCCCCAATGAACCCCAAGCGGCGCGATTTTTCCCTTGCCTGGTCACGTGGCAGCCTCGATAATTCGCCCGGGAAGGGATTGCGCAAAGTCGGCGATCCGCACTAACCTCAGCTGTACTGCGAACTTGCGCGGCCGGCGGGAGCTTCGAACATGGCGGTTTTCCAGTATGAGGCGCTGAATTCGTCCGGCCAAGAGGTGCGCGACGAGGTCGAAGCACCATCCCGGGAAGAGGCCGTCGCCAAAGTACGCAGCCTCGGCTACTTCCCGACGAAGGTCACCGAGAAGGCCGGCAAGAAAAAGGTCGGCGCGAAACAGACCTCCGCCGCCAAGAAGAAGGCGGCCGGCACGGGGTTCGGCTGGGTCAAGACGAAAATTCTGACGCAATTCACGCGTCAGCTCTCCACGCTCCAAGACGCCGGTCTTCCGATTCTGCGCAGCATCAAGATTTTGGAACAGCAGCAGCGCCCCGGCATGCTCAAGAATGTCCTGAAGCAGGTCGGCGAAGATATCGAAGGCGGTGCGACGCTCTCCGAAGCGATGGCCCGCCACCCGAAAGCGTTCAATCACCTGTATACAAACATGGTCGCCGCCGGCGAGGCGGGCGGCGTGCTCGACGTCATTCTGCAGCGCTTGGCCGACTTCCTCGAAAAGGCCCAGAAGCTCAAGAACAAGGTGATCGGCGCGATGATCTACCCGATCGTCGTCATCACCATCGCCACGGCCATCACGATGGCGATCGTCATCTTCATCGTGCCGCAGTTCAAGACGATCTTCGCCGACTTCGGCGTGAAAGAACTGCCTTGGATGACGAACATCCTGGTCAACGCGTCCGACTGGCTGATCAAGGGTTCGCCGCCAGGCTGGATGGTGATCATCTTCTCCCCGATTCTCGGCATATTGATCTACCGGCTGATCCGCCAGGCGCAGATGGGACGCTACGTCCTCGACCTGATATTCATGAAAGTGCCGGTCGTCGGCCAGATCGTGACGAAATCGTCGATCGCCCGCTTCACGCGCACGCTGGGCACTTTGATCGCGGCCGGCGTGCCGATTCTGGAAGCGCTGAAGATTACGCGCGACACCACGGGTAACGAGATTTACCGCAACATGCTGAGCAAGGTGCACGACGCCATTCGCGAGGGCGATTCCTTCGTGAATCCACTGCGCGCGAGCAAGTGCGTCGACGCGCTGGTCGTGAACATGGTCGACGTCGGCGAAGAGACCGGCGAACTCGACAAGATGCTCTACAAGGTGGCCGACAACTACGACGAAGAGGTGGACGTGCTGGTGGCCTCGCTGGTCAGCCTGCTCGAACCGATCCTGGTTGTCGTATTAGGAAGTATCGTCGGCTTCATCGTCATCGCGCTGTACATGCCGATGATCAGCTTGATTCAGGCGCTGACGAACAAGTAGAGGTTAGAATCCGAGAGGATTGCAGGAGCTGACGAAAACGAATCACGGAGAATCGACCATGAACGCTCGCTCGCTTGCCCGGGCCCGGCGCGGCTTCACGCTGCTGGAGCTGCTGACCGTCATCGCCATCATCACGCTGTTGATCGGCATTCTGGTGCCCTCGCTGGCCGCGGCGCGCAATCAGGCCAAGAAGGCGGCGACTCAGGGTCTGCTGCGGACGATCGAAACCGCCTGCTCGCAATTTCACGTCGACAACGATCGCCTGCCGCAGTCGCGCGGCAAGAATCCGTTCGAGTCGGACGGTGCGAACATCTACCTGACCGGCGCGCAGTGGCTCACGCTGCAGCTTTCGGGCGCGGATTTCGAGGGCTTCGTCAAGCCGATCATTCAGAACGATTCTGACGCGAACAACAAGATCGACGACAAGGATTGGCTGGACTGGTACAGCATCACGCCGAAGCGCCAGTACACGCGCAGCAATCGCTACGTGCAGGCCGATGGCAAGACCGCCAAGTCGCCCGACAAGCTGCAGAAGGAAAATCCGGAGATCAGCGTTGTGCCGGACGTGCTGCTCGGAGCGGAGGACGGCGGCACCGGCGGCGATTCGGACTGGAATACGGGCGAGGTTCCGTTCTTTATCGATGCGTTCAACCGCCCCATCCTTTACTACGCGGCCAATTCCACCGCGAAGGAAGCGTTTACGACGGGCAGCGCCACCAGCAGCGACTTCAAGCTCGGCAAGTACGACCAGTCGGACAACGCCTACATCACCGGCACGGATGGGATGAACGGCCTGACGCCGGTCCCGGCCCGCGACGGTTGGAGTCTGACGGGTCAGCAGTCCCCCGGCTTCCTGCATCCGCTGGGCAAATTCGAGCTGGCGAAAACCAAGATCATGAACAGCGAATGGCCGGACCCGGATACGTTCCAGGCCTTCATCGCCGACCGAAACGCGTATGACAACTCGTTCCGCGCCAGCACGAACAAGGGCAAAATTCTGGCCCACAATCCGGATTCGTTCATCCTGATCTCGGCCGGCGTGGACGGGCTGTACGGCAGCGGCGACGACGTGAAGAACTTCGAGATCAAGTAGGGCTGAACCGCGGGCGCCGGAGTGGCGCACTCAGGAGAACCGTCGATGACCTCCACTCGCACTCGGCGTGGTTTCACGTTGCTTGAGATGCTGATCGTGATCGTCGTGATCACGCTGCTGATCGCCGTGCTGGTGCCGACTTTCGCCCAAGTGCGGAAGACGGCGAAGGAGACGCAGACTCGTGCGCTCATGCAGATTCTCAGCACGGGCATCGAGACTTTCCGCAGTGATGCAACGATCGGCGGCGCATATCCACCATCCGCATCCGACACACCGGGGGACGGCGGCACCACCAAGGGCGCGCCGCCCAACCCCTACAACGTAAAGAACCCGTATACCGCCGGCACGGCCGCGCGCCCCTATATGGGAATTTCCGGTGCGGGGCTGCTGGTCTGGGCGCTTGCGGGTGCTGATCTGTTGGGCACCCCGGGATTTCGCACGTTTCGAGACGGCTCCTATTGGTCTAACGATACTGATCCGACCGTCGATACCGCCACTCGGAGTCGCAGCGGTGGGTACGCGGTTGATGGCACGACCGGCGAACCGATCCAGAAGCGCTACGGGCCATACATCGATCTGTCGAAAATCAAAGTTACTCACAACATCAATGTGAACAGCGGCTCGGGGGGCGGTCCGACATCCGCGACGGTAAATTACGCCGTCGACAACGAAGTCGAAGCCTACAAGTCGATCAGCCAGAAGGCTCCTGAACGCATGTACCCGATGTTTCTCGACGGCTTCGGCAACCCGATTCTCTACTGGCGCGCGGACCCGGCGGGCTTCAAAGCCGCTGATAACGCCCCCGTGGGTTCGGGTGCTCCGACGGCGGCCAACCGCGGCATCTACCACTTCATGGACAACGGCGGCCTGCTGACCACGCAGCGCGGCAGTATCACGCTGAGCGAGACGTCGCTCAAGCTGACGACGGGCCAGGTAAACATGACCGATCCGAGCCCGCTGAAGTGCACGGGCACGGTACCGCCCACGCTGGGCTCCGCTGTCGTCTGGACTGACATTACCTTCGCCCAGTACATCCGCAACCGCGACGTGACGGCCAAGCTCGCCCCGCAAAACGCGCAGGGCTTCCTGCTGGTCAGCCCCGGCGCGGACGGCGTGTACGGTACCGGCGACGACATCACGAATTTCTCCCACAACGGCGCCGAGGTGGTTGTCGCCACGCCGTGATGCAAACCCAGCAGCGTGTTGTTGGCCGACGAATCCCGGCCCCGGAGGACACGATGAGGCGCACCTCGAAGCAGCCCAGCGCGTTCACGCTCGTGGAGCTGCTGGTCGCGGTGATTATTATCGCGCTGCTTATCGCGCTCATTACGGGCGTTGCCTCGCGGGCCATCTACCAGCAGAAGAAGAGCATCACCGAACAGACGATGGGCGCGCTGACGCGCTCGGTCGAGCAGTTTGCGACTGCGAATCCGCTGCGCGGTTTATACAGCCGAAAGGACCTGGAGACGTTCGGGGCTTACCCGCCCTACCAGCTCAAGCTCCCGAGCAACTCCGCCGCGAAAGACGTTTGCGCTCCCTACATTATTGAGCCGGATCCACCAGCACCGGGCTTCGGCAATGTAAGTACCGGCAACCTGCTGATCGACCGATTGACGCGCGACTTCGGCGGAAAGTCCGGTCAGCAGAACAACTACATTCGCCTGGCGGACGATCAAACCGGCGAAACGCTCGGCCAGGACGACATTCGCTCGTTCATGGCCTACATGCTGGCGTTTGACAAAGGTTCGCTGGATCAGGTTTCGCCGGCGGTGTTCCGACCGCTTCGGCGCGACGCCGGCCGGGATATCGTCGACGCCACGAATACTTCCAAACGCGACTTCATCAACCCGTCGGGCAAGACTCCGCCGGAACCCGGCGCGGACGGGTCGAACTGGCAGGATCTGCTCGTACCGCACGACGCCTGGGGCGTGCCGCTCGACTACATGCTCTACGCGAAGTACGAGTGGAAGCGCTATCGCGTTACCTCACCGAGCTTCGGACAGATGGGCATCATGCGCGACGGGTTCCGCGTCGTGGATCGCAAGCCGGCGTTCCGCTCGCGCGGCGTCTCTCGCGAGGAGTACGACGCCTGGATCTCGTCCAGCAAGACTGATCTCTCGCTGCGCGCGCTGGCTCTGAAAAAGCCGGCCGACTGGATT
>JBGAJB010000234.1:0-5439 GCA_044225155.1 Phycisphaerae bacterium
GCGACCGCTATCCCGAACTGCTGCTGGCGGCCGATTTCGGAACGAGCCGTTACTTCGTCAACAATCGCGACGGGACATTTTCGGAACGGACGGCGGGGGCGGGGCTGGGCATTGACACGAACGGCATGGGGCAGACCGTCGGCGATTTCGACAATGACGGCCTGCTCGACTGGTATGTCACCTCAATCTATTTCAACGATACCGGTTTCGGAAACGCGCTCTACCACTGCATCGGCAACGACCTGTACCAGGAAGTGAGCATTCCAACGGGGACAACTGACGGCGGCTGGGGCTGGGGGGCGACGGCAGTCGACTTCAACCACGACGGTTGGCAGGACATCATCGCGACGAATGGTTTCTCCGGCGGTAATTGGCTCGACCCGACGAAGCTTTTCCTGAACAACGGGTTCCAGTTTGTGGACGGCGCGCTCGCGCACGGCATCAATCACACCGGTCAGGGCCGGGGGTTGCTGCACTTCGATTATGACCGTGACGGCGACGAGGACATCGTCATCTTCTCGTTCAGCGATTGGCTGCGGCTCTATCGCAACGATCTTTCCGGGCCGGATACGCACTGGCTGCGCGTGAAGCTCTCGAACTCGAATCGTGCGAATCTCGCGCCGGACGGCTATGGCAGCGTCGTCTACGTCACGGCCGGCGGTTTGTCGCTCATGCGGCCGGTATGCGGCGGCGACAACTTCGTCAGCCAGAGCGAACTCGAAGCACATTTTGGCTTGGCTGAGCACAGCACGATCGACGAGCTGCGCGTGGTGTGGGCGACGGGCGAGGAGACGGTGATGCACAACGTCCCGGCCGATCAGCAACTCGCGATCGCGGCCACAGTGCTTGGAGGGGACGCGAATCTCGACGGGCGCGTCGATCTTTCGGATCTCGGGATCGTGTTGGCGGTGTTCGGGCAGTGCAGCGGCGCGCCGGGCTTTGACCCGCAAGCCGATCTCGACCAGAACAACTGCGTCGATCTGAGTGATCTCGGGTTAGTGCTCGCGCACTACGGCGAGGCGCTCTGGTAGCCAATCGTCGCCTTGGCCTTGGATGATCGAAGCTGCGCACGTCCGTGCGCGAGAATTGACGACGCGCCGCTGTAGGCGGGTTTCATGGCTGCGACGCGTCAGTGCGGCTTATCGTGTCCTTTTTCAGCCGGCTTGCCGTGGCCCTTTTCGGACGGTTTGTCGTGACCGCCGCCGTGCCCCTTGTCCGCGGGCTTCGAGCCGCCGTGACCTGATTCGGCGTTGTCCTTCTTCTCCGCGGGCTTTCCGTGCTCGGCCTTCGCCGGCTTGGCCTCGCCGTGACCGGACTTGGCCTCGGCTTTCGGTTTGGCCTTCGCGTCTCCGTGCCCGCTCGACTTTGCGCCGTGGCCGCCTTTGTCCTCTTCGCCGTGGCCCTTCGCTTCGCCGTGACCTTTCGCCTCGCCGCCCTCTTCGCCTTCGGCCGCCGGCGCGGGCGGCGGCTTATTCAGCGCTGCGAGGCGATCGGCGAGGAAGTTGGTCGCGTCTCGATGCGGAAAGAGCATCGGCTGAAGTACGGCAAAGATGCCGCAAATGATCGCCGTCGCCAGGCCAAGCGGACCAAGGATTTGGCGCAAGCGCATCGGCAGTCGCTCAAACGGGCGATGCATCGCTTCGAGTAAGGCGTCGAGTGCACGCAGCACGCGCTTGACCAGTGTGACGCGCGGAATGAGTGGCGCGGTGTCTACGGCGGCCGCTTGAGGCGAAGACTCGCTCGGCGGTGGTGGAGGGGGCGGAGGAGGAGGTGGCGGCGCCCCGTCCGGCTTCTTACCGATCTTGAAGCGGCCTTCTCTCTTGGCGGCGGTAGCAGTCGACGCGACCGGCGCTGGCTCATCAAGACTGGGCGTATCGCCGAGTTCCGCGAGAGCGTCCAACAGTTCGTCGTTCCCGACCAGCACGTTGCCGCCGCCGCCCTGAACTGAGTTCTTTTGCGCTGAATCGTTCGCAGCGGGCGTCGCAGATGGCGAAGCGTTTGACGCGTCGGAGGCACTGGCGGCTGCGAGCGATACATCCGATGAGCCCGCCGACTCGGGTTCCTGCGCAGGTTCCGGGGGCGCGGGCGGCAGATCGAGCGGCATAGCCGCCAGATCGGTCAGCGCGGCGAGAAACTCAGAATCCTCGCCGGCCGGGCGTGGCGGCGGCGCTGATGGCGCCGGCGGCGGAATGGTGGCTTCAGCGGGCAACCGCGACCTCCGTCACGTCGGTTCGTGCGTTACGCGCGCAGATCAAGCAGTTCGCCTACCTCATCCGCAGCGCCGTTTTCGCCCGTGGCAGCGGCGAAGCGGCGGTCTGACGCGACATCTTTGCGATCGGCCGAACGCGCGCGCGCTGCGGACGATTCACTGCTGGAGCCGGATTGAGACGTCTCGGACGCCGGCGCGCCGCCCTTGGGGGCGTCACCGCCTTGCTTGTTTTGCTCGGCCTTTTGGGCTTCCGCCCTGGCGATGCCGGCGGCGGCCTGCGTGGCGACGGCGCGATCCTGTCCGCTCGGATCGGCCGGCGCGAGTGCGGCCGCGCGCACTTGCTGCAACTTCGAAATCGTTGCTTCGGGATTTCCTTCGTCGCTGGACGTGTCGATCTGCACCTCACCACCGACCGCGTACTGCCGACCGTCCGGCCCGCGTTCGTAATCAAAGCTTGCGCCGCCGCGCGACAGTCCGCCCGCCGTCGCCTGATGGGCGGCCTCGTGTTGCCGCACTTCGGCATCGCGGGCCTTCAGCTTCACGACCTGCTTCTGCTCTTCGGGCGTCAGTTCCTTGCCGGAAGACGACAAGGCCGCGCGGCCCGCGGGACTCAACTCAAGGCGGTCTTCGGAACTGCCGTCGTCATCCCCCTGCTGCTGCGACGGATCGCGCACGACATGGTTGGGCGCGCGGGCCGGCTGGAGTGCCGGGGCCTGCAGTGCGGCAAAGCTTGAAATGCCCGATATCGTCATGGCCCGTCTCCGGCATCGCGCGAGAGCGCCGCATCGTTATCGAACACCCAGTAGAGACTCTCCAATTGAGAAGTGAAATCGCGTTGCCGCCCGTGCAGATCAGCAGCAGGCGGGGCGATCATTTCCGATAACGACGATCAAGATTGTCGACGGCGGCTTGTTGCGTCCGGCTCAGTGGGCCAAGGCGTCGCGCCGATCTTCGCGCTTCATGAGCGTGGTCAGCCGGCTGAATTGGGCCGCCACTTCCTGATAACGCTCGAAGAGGCTGCCGGATTGGCGCGAAACCTGCGTGATGCCGAGTTTACGCATCGTCGCGTTGCGGTTGGCGGCGTTCATCGGCACAAATCGCAGCTCGAAGTCGTCGCTGAACCGATGCTCGAACGGCCCTTCGCCGCGATGCAGTTGCAGCCCTTCGTGCGGCTCGCGCGTGCGCGCGCCGGCCGCGCCGGCCAGCGCCGCGAAGAGTTCCGCCATGTATCGAAAGCCGCCCTCGTTGCCCAAGATGACCACTTCAGGAACCGCACGCGGACCGTCTTTGCCGGTGGCATCGATCACGAAGCCCTGACGGATGATGAGTTCGGCGCTGCGCGTCGGGCGCGGCCCAGCTTTTTTCACGGCACGCGGCGTCGCGGCTTTCGTGGAACGAGCCGCCTTGGGCTTGCGCGACATTTTGCCCGCAATGCGTTTCTTGTTCTTCCTGGCCATGCGTTACTCGGAAAGGACCGGCGCCCAGAACGCTTCCGAGAGCGAGCGCGGGAAACGCACGCGCCCGGCGCGGACGGTCGGAATGCGAACCGCCAACTCGGGATGTCGCAGGCACTCGGTTAGATAGGCGGACGTCTCATCCAGGATGCGCTGATGCAACTCGTCGCGCTGCCGCGGCGGCTTGCGTCCGAACAGGCGGTTCATTTTCCTCGCTCCGCGTCCGCGTGAGATGGTTCGCGACCCATGGATCGACCGGCCCAGAGCACCCCAAGAATGCCGACGGCCATGAGCTCGATCGGCAGCGGATGGGCCGGGCCCCACACCGGGATGTTATTCAGGTTCTGATAGGGAGCGGCCAGCACGGGGCGCGCAGCCGCCAGCAAAAGGCCGGCGATCCCGGCGAGGGGAACGGCGAGCATGTACGGCAGCGGAGAACGAACGTGCGTCGCGGCGCGGCCGAAGAATGTCCCGCCGAATGCGCCGAGAAACACGACGAAGTAAACCTGTCCGCGACGGGTCTCAGACGGGGTCGGTCCCATCAGCGCCCAGAGCGCGGCGAGCAGGACAACGCAGGTGATGCCGCAGGCCGCCGCGCCGAAGATCGCAGGCGTGCCGGCCGCAAGCGGATCGCGCGTTGCGGGCGACTTCACGCGCAGAAAGTCGGCCTGTTGCAGCAGCACCCCGAAGATCAGAATCCAGAGGCCATACTCCGCGAGGAGCCCCAGATACGGGCCGGAACGACCGGGACCCGGCAGGGTGTTCATCATCGAAAGCCAATCATCCATTGTGCCGCCGGGCATCGCCCAGAAGACGAGGCCCAGACAAACAGCGCTCACGGCTGAGCGCGCCGGCAGCACGCCCATCAGTAAGCGGCCCATGACAATCAGCAACACCCCGAGCGCCGCGCCGGCGAGCAGACCTCCCGACGATGCGGTCAGAATGCGCGGCGTCGAAAATCCGCGCGCGATGCCGAGATAGTGGGACGCGAAATGCAGCACCGCGAAGATCAGAAGCCCGCCCAGCAGCGAGCCGCTGCGTCGCAGCCACATGGGCACTTGAGAAGAAAAGGGGGCGGTGGTGGGTGCGGCGGTAGTCACGGGATTACGGTATCGCGGCGTCGGGAGGACGGTCAATCGCTCGCTGCGCAAACGCCTCGCAGCGGCGGGTCGGACTCGCGGGGCGCACGTCGTGCCAACAACTTTTCGGGCTGCATGCGGTCGCCCCTCGAAATCGCATGCCGACGCGAACGGCGCGCCGGGACGCCCGCATCGGCGTTGAGAAACGGTGCGGCCGCGTCGATGAGGGCAGGAAACTATCAGAGGGAACGCGGTCGTGCGCGTTTTTCGCCGGACGGCCGCGCTTCTTTCTTGACGGACTAATAATATACGTGCCGCTCGCCACCGGATGAGGGCTGGCAGCGCGGCGAATAACAAACGTGTTCATCCGCTTCATCTCGCATGCCCCCTGGGCCGACTCCCCGTGGAACCTACCCAGGTGCGCCACTTCGACGTTGCTATTCGGCCGCGCCGGTCACTAAAATGAAAGGCGTCCGGCACTTCGGGGCTTCCGGCCCGGTTTCTCGACCGAGCGGCCTCGGGCTAGCACGCGCGGAGTTTGGCGGCGGCCGCCCGTTCCTCGGGCCGCGTCCCATTCGGCGCCAGTCGGTGTTGTAGAAAGGGCGAGCAAAAATGACGTTCCCGACAAATTCGGAATACACCTACATCGCCTTGCGCCGCGTGGCCCTAGCCGCCGCGCTGACGGCGATCTGGCTTG
>JBGAJB010000235.1:0-5432 GCA_044225155.1 Phycisphaerae bacterium
TGTTCTATTGGGTGGGGCGACCGCGCTCATGCCGGTCTACGCGTCCGACATCCTGCATGTCGGCCCCATCGGCCTCGGCGCGTTGAAAGCTGCGCCGTATGTGGGAGCGCTGCTGATGGCGCTCGTGCTCGCGTTCCGCGCGCCCTTTGAGCGGGCCGGCGCGACCCTGCTTTGGGCGGTGATCGCTTTCGGCGTCGGCACGATCATCTTCGGCGTTTCGACCAACCTGTGGCTCTCCCTGCTCATGCTGCTCGCGCTCGGTGCGGCCGACAACATCAGCGTCGTCATTCGGCATGTGCTGGTCAGCGCGCGAACGCCGGATCGGTTGCGCGGTCGCGTCGCGGCCGTGAATTCGGTGTTCATCGAATCGTCGAACGAACTTGGGGGATTTGAAAGCGGCCTCGTCGCGAAATTATTCGGCCCGGTCATCAGCGTCGTCTCAGGCGGTATCGGCACGATTCTGGTCGTATTGGGCGTGGCGTGGAAGCTCCCTGAGTTGCGCAAACTCACGCGGCTACACAACGTACCGTCGACCACGAACGTGGAGGTCGCCAAAGAAGCAGCGGCCGAGGCACCGGTCTGATTTTTTTCCGCGCTCGAACTTGCGCCGCCTGGCTCTTGACCGATTCGATTGTTAAGTAATGATGTGACAGAGGGCGGTTGTTACACACATCAGCAAGGCGAGTGGCGAAAATGCAGACGGCGCACACATTGCGGGATGCGACGTTTCGACCGGAATTGGATCTGCAGATCGCGCGCGACGGAGCGGACGTCGTGCTGGCGGCGCATGATGACCGCCTCCTGCTCCTGCGTCATGCGGGAGAGGGTTGGCGCGTGCAGTCGCATTCGGTCGCGCTGCGCGGGCTGCGCTGGCGCGGCGTGGCCTACGCGGAAAAGGGCGATGTCGTCGCGACGATCGAGCGCCCCGATGAAGCGCCCCAGGTTTGCAACCGCCTGTATCGAGCCTGAGTTCGTCAGCGCGTCGCTTGGCCTACCGGTTTTTTCCAGCGTCCTCGCCGTGCGCCCCGAACAGTCCGTTGACCCAACCAGCTTGAAGTGGCGCAACGATGTCAGGCGGCCGGCATGCCCATCGCGCGGCGCCACGCGCTGAGTTGACCAAGATGGCCGTGCGCGTGCGGTCCCATGTAGAAGATCAGCATTGCGCCGAGCTGTGGAAACAGTTCGCGCATCCGGCCTTCAACCGGATTCGGGCCGATCAGCTTTTCGCCAACGGTTTCGCGAATCGCCGCGAGCGCCGCCTGATTGCCTTCGAAGTAGCGCTTCGTCAGTTCCTCCATCGGCGGATAGATGCGGCATTCGGGATCGTCGACGCATTCGGCCGTGGCTTTGAAGAGCGCGTCATATGACGCCGGCATTTCCGTCGCGCCGCGCGGCAAGCCGAGCGCGTCCATCACCTTGCATGGGTACACGGCCAGATGCCCGATGACGAACGCGGGGTGATTCGATTTCACCAGGACGCCGCCCGGCCGCGCGTAGCGCGAAAAATCGCGGGCTGCGATGTCTTTGACGAGCCGCGCTGCGTAGTCGGCCGTACGAGTCGAGCCACTCGCGATCATCTCACCCACTTTTCCCATGAAGGGTTCCTTTCAGCCGTTGCCTGGCGCGCGCGCACAACTCGCGCGCCGCGGCCGGCCAGGTTGGAAATCGAAATTCAAATCCGGCAGCGCTCAATCTTCCTGGAATCACGCGCCGGCTCTTGAGTATCAGTTCGGTTTCGGTGCGCATCAAGATCGCCCCGAGTTCAAGCATCCAGCGCGTCGCGGGTAGACCAATTCGCGTGCCCCATGCGTCGCGCAAGGCGGCCATGAATTCGCGATTAGGCAGCGGCTCGGGGGCGCTGAGATTGATCGCGCCGTGCAGATCATCGCGCTCGATGAGGAAGTCGATCGCACGCACGAAATCAATCTCGTGAATCCAGGAAACGAACTGCCGTCCGTCGCCGGCCGTGCCTCCCAGACCGCGTCGCACCAGGGTGAGCAACGTATCGAAGATGCCGCCCGCGTCGGGGCTCATCGCCATCGCACTGCGCATCGCCACTTTGCGCGTGGCGGGCGTGTTCGATTCGTCGAGCGCGCTCTCCCAGGCTTGTGCGACTTCAATGCTGAAACGCCATGTCGGCGGCGCGTCCGGCTCGCGGTTGCCCATAGTGCCGTGCAGTTCGTCGTTGGCAGCATCGAAGCGATGCGAATAGATCGTCGCGGTGCTGGCTTGCAGCCAGACACGCGGTGGCCGGCGTGCAACGGCGATGGCTGCTCCGACCGCGCGTGTGGAATCCACCCGAGAATTCATGATTTCGCGGCGGTTCGCCGACGTGTAGCGGCAATTTACACTTCGGCCCGCGAGGTTGATCACTACGTCCGCGCCGTCGATTTCCGCCTGCCATTTACCAGCCGCGCGCGCGTCCCAGGCAACGCGGCGTGGCGCAATGTTTGTGCCGGCTGGCGCCGCGCCGCTGGCGCCGCGAGTCAGCACGACGACTTCATCACCGGCGGATTGCAAGTGGCGTGCGAGTATTGCGCCGACCTGTCCGCTGCCGCCCGGGATGACGATCTTCATTGTCCGAGGCTAGTCCGACAGTTTTTGCAGCGTCGGCTGGTCGAAGACATAGCCGCCGCCTTCGCGGTTGTATTGCTTGCCGAGTTCGCGGATCTGCCGCTTCAGACCTTCACTACGCTGCTCTTCGCGTTTGCGGGTATCCGCGCTCCGGCTGCCCTTGTCGAACGGTTCGGTCGCGATCAGCCGCACGTCCGCTCCGATCAGCAGCGCGCAGCGGATTCCGCTGGCCTCCAAAAAGCGGCCGGCTCGTTCGGCCGCTTCCCGCTCGGATTTGCGGAAATGCTGGATGACGAGGTAGTACTGGTCGCGCTGCGCGACGAAGGTGGAAGAGTCGGATTCCGGCGCGTTGGGTTGATTCTCCGCGGCGGTCGGTGGTTCGATCTTGGCGGAATCGTCCTTGGCTTTCGGCGGCTCGGCGGTTTTTCCGCGGTCATCACTGCCGCGCGGCACGAGCGGTACGTCCGTGTCGCGGCGCGCGGTGTCATTGCGCGGCGCCGGCGTGATCGAAAGCTCGTTTGCACGGCCGGGCTGCAGCCGCGTATCTCCGGCGCTGAGCGGCAGATCCTGCTTCGGCGCGCGGCCGCGCCCGACCTGCTGCCCCGCGTAAAACGCGATGATCATCAACACGACGGCCGCGCCGCCGAGGATCGCGAGCGCCGGCCAACGAAGCGTGATCTCGATTCCTCCCCGCCCCGAATCGAGGAAGAGCGGCGAAGGAGCGCTATCAGGCGTCGAGGGTTCCGCCGAATCAACCTCCGAGTGCTGCGCTTCTCCATGATCTGTTTGAGCGCGAGCGAGTTGCGCGGCTTCCAGGCCGGAGCGCTGGAGCGCCGACCCATTTCGAACAAGACAGGGCGTTTTCTGCGCGTGGACACGGGGCCGTCCTCCGTGAGCGGTACTGCGGTCCTCCTGATCGGAGCATTCTACGCAATGCGGCGGCGAGGTGCGAATGAGTCGGGCAGCGGGCTCCAGACGGAATATCTGCGGCTGAGCGGCGGCAGGCGGCTTCCCAATCGGGCTGTAAGCTCGAAAAAACTGCGGCCGTCCCGCGCAAATCGCCCGGAACGGCCGCCCATCATCACTTAAAGCGAGCCTTTGCGACGTCGAGGGGACTAATTGTTTTCGTACGGTTTGTACGCGGGTGAATCATCCCACGGGCGATTTGGCCAGGTTGTCCAGCCAGGGCCGTCGATGTAGCGCGTGTCGTAGTACCGATAGCTTGAATGGCCGTCAAAGAACGCGGCCACGTGATAGCCCGGCTGCTTGTGCCATCCCGCCGTCTTCTTGGCCTGATTGCCCGTTCCGTAGCCACGAGGTTTCGCCGATTCGAGGTTGTAGTTCATCAAGTTCTCGTAGAACAAGATCCACTCGGCCGCGCCGCGCTCATTTTTTTGCCGAATCAGCTTGCCGCTGTAGGGGATGATTTTCCGCGTGACGTCGCCGGCGATCGCTTCGAGAATTCCGGTGGGATAGAAGTAGCCCCAGTACCAATTGATCGGATAGCTGTGGCCCCAGAATTTCCACGTTTGGATTGGCGAGTCGAGTTCGCGGTCCGGATCCACGGCGCCCGCGTAGGGAACGGCGGCCGTAGAATCAGATGGGCACTTGAACGTGTCCGGGAGTTCCATGGGCGTTGCGACGCGGTTAGCGTTTCCCACGCCATTCGCACGCAATCTCCCGGGCTGGTCGAAGCTTACGCCGGGATAGATGTAGTTGTTCATTGGCCGCTCTTTGGCCGTGTACCACATCGTGTCCGATCCCTTGCCCGAAATTGAACTGTCGCCCTGTGTATCATCCCATTGGGCCTGGGTTCCATCAGGAATCTGACCGCCCCACATGAATTCCGTGTAGTAGTCGAATGATCGCTGGGTGCCTTCGTTACCGACCACATACCCAATCGGCCAGCAGAAGACGATGTTTTTCTCTTGGCCAACATATGTAACGGCGGCCTGCGTGATCGAGCGCATATTGGCGAGGCACTTCGCTGTTCTCGCTTGCTCGCGAGCGCGGGTAAGCGTTGGCAGCAGGATCGACATCAGAAGTGCGATAATGGCCACGACAACCAATAGCTCGATGAGCGTGAAGGCGCGACGTTTCATTTCTCTGCTCCCAGACCCGGCTGGGTGCCGAGCGGCACCGCCGAGACGATGTGATGCACCAATAATAGGGAACCAGGTCAAGTCCTGTCAATCGAAGAGTCGACCAAACCGGCGCTACGGCTTCCCGCCAACAGCTTCCGGAATCTGTCGGGAAAGCGTCTCCGCCAGGTTCGGCCGCCAGCCGAAATAGACCGCTACGACGCGTCGTTTCGCGTCCAGGACGCGTATGACCGGGAGGTCCAGCCAGCCAGCCTCGATCACGCCGCGGGCTCCCAGCAGCAGGTGCGGGGCGTTGCCGCAGGCCAGGGCCGCCTCCCGGGCGCGGGCCGAGTCTTCGTCGACATTCAGGCAAAGGACGTGAGCCGAACCGGCGGCAACTGAACCGGCCGCCGTGATCGTTCGCAGGCTTTCGAGCGACGCAGCGCTCCAGAAGATTTCGACCTGTGGCCGATCGGAGAACGACTCGGACCTCACCGGCTGGCCGTCGGGAGTCGTCAACTCCCAGTCCGGCGCGCGCGTGTTGACCCAGCCGCGGGCCAGTTTTGAGCGGCGCGTGATACGCGTGGCGAAGTCACTGACGCTGCGTTCGCGCGTTTCGGTCAGACGGCGAAGCGGCGAGTCGCCCAGCCGGGCCCAATCGGCGGCCAGCGAAGTCCAAGCGTTCTCAAGTCGCTGCACCAACGGGGCGGCCGACGTGCCGCCGAGGCCGGCTTCATCGGTCAGCCGATCCTCGAGATTGAGCAGGTCCGCGTAGCG
>JBGAJB010000236.1:0-5424 GCA_044225155.1 Phycisphaerae bacterium
GGCGGCCGCCGCACGCCCCGACGCCGCGCCGCCCGCGCGCTTCCAGCGCGTGTCAGAAAAGCTCTACTGCGGTGGGCTTCCGGAGGACGATCGCGAATTTGCCTACCTGACCAAGCAGGGAATCCAGACGGTGATATCCGTCGATGGCGCGGCTCCGGATGTAGAAGCGGCGCACCGCGCGGGTCTGCGCTACGTGCACATCCCGTTTGGCTACGACGGCATCCCGGCCGGCACGCAGGCGGACTTGGCGTGCGCGGTTCATGACCTTCCCGGTCCCATCTACATTCATTGCCACCACGGAAAACATCGTGCGCCGGCCGCGGCGGCCATCGTCGAGATCGCTTTGGGGCAGGAATCGCCGGAATGGGGCGAGAAATTCCTGGCCGCTTCCGGAACTTCGCGTGACTACGGCGGTCTCTACCGCGACGTGCGCTCGGCACAGACGCTCGGACCGGCGGCACTGGATGGAGCGCACTGCGATTTCCCCGAGCACGCGAAGGTCAGCGGGATGGTCAACGCCATGTCGCACATGGACAACGCGATGGAGCTGATCAGTCTCGGGCAAAAGGCCGGTTGGCAGACGCCGGCCGATCACCCTGATCTCATCTTGTCCGATCAAGCCACGATCGTCGCAGAACTCCTCCGCGAACTGCCGCGTGAAAACAATCTCTCGTCCCGTCCGGCCGGTTTTCATGATCTGCGCGCGGCGGCGGAGGTTGCGGCGCTGTCGCTGCGCGACACACTCCGCACGCCGATCAACGGGGACGGGGCAGAGGCGGCGTACAAAGCACTTTCCGACTCCTGCACGGCATGCCATCGTGCATACCGGGATTGACCTCGTCGAAGCTCATGATGGAAGTGCTCATCGCCGCTCAGGATTCTTCGACTCGCTGGGCGGAACGGGTCGGCCATGCACAACGAACGTGTCTTACTGCGCTCTATCGCCTGATCGGGCCGCGCGGTGCTTACGCCCTCACGCGCCGTGTGGGCGAGCGGCTCTACGCCCTGCTTCCGGAGCTGCGCGAGCGCAGCGAAGCGAATCTCGCGGCCGCCGGTGAGGCGCTCGTGCCCCCGGATCAGCGGGCTGCTTTGGCCAAGCGTGCGTTTCTGCACCGCATGTGGAATCTCGCGGATTTGCACCTGGCTCCCGGCTATGTAAATGCGCCCGCGCTGGACCGCATTGGCGGGCGCTTGCCCGCGCCGCTGCACGACCGGCTGCTCGCGGCCCAAGCACGCGGCCAGCCGGCGATTCTGCTGACTGCGTATTTCGGGTCCATCGATCTGCTGCCGATTCTGCTGGCGCTCAGCGGCGTACGCGCGGCCACGCTCTATCGGCCGCATCGCAATCGCGGATTCGATGCCTATCGGCGAAAGGTGCGCGCCCAGGCCGGCGGCGAGCTGATTCCGGTTGAGGAGGCACTGTCAGCGTTGCCGCGTGTGCTCGAAGCCGGCGGAACGGTGGCGCTCGTCGCGGATCATGGCTCCCGCCATGGGATCGACGCGGAATTTCTCGGTCAATCCGTGCGTGTACCGCGAACCGTCGGTGTTCTGGCCGCGCGGCATGCCGCGGACGTCGCCGTCGCGGGATTGCGACGTGTCGGGGAATCGTTTCGCTTTGTATTCGTGGTAACAGACATCATCGATCACAGCGAATTCGCCGAGCGGCCGGATGCGGTCGAATGGATTACCCGCCGATATTTGACGGCGCTCGAGGGCGTGATCCGCAGCGCCCCGGAACAATATCTCTGGGTGCGTCAGCGAAAATAATCTGCTCTTGGGGGCTCAAGCCGATCAACACGGAAAACCCCAGGTCCAGAGAATTCATTTTTCAATCTGTCTGAACGCGGCGTAACTCCGCCGCGCCGAGTTGGGTAGGATGACAGCATGATTGCGCTTGAAAGCGCTCGCACCCTGATCCGGCTCGCGTTGGATGAGGACCTTGGCGATGCCGGAGATATCACAACCGCCCTCTTCGACAGCGAGTGCGCCGCCGTCGGCCGCCTCGTGGCTCGACAACCCGGCATCGCCGCCGGTCTCGAATTCTCCACTTTTCTCATGTCCGAAGCCCGCGCGCGCGGAATGCGGGCCGAGTTTGCGCCGGCCGTGGAGGATGGCGCGCGAATCAACTCCGGCGATTGCCTCGGACGTGTCGTCGGCCTATTCGGCGGTGTGCTCGCGATCGAGCGAACGCTGCTCAATTTTCTGGGCCGCATGTGCGGCGTCGCCACGCTTACCAGCCAGTATGTCACCGAGGCGCGCCGCGGACATCCCGATGTGCGCGTGCTCGACACGCGCAAGACGCTGCCCGGCTGGCGCGACCTGGATAAATATTCTGTGCGCATCGGCGGAGGCGAAAACCATCGCTTCGGCCTGCACGACGCAGTCCTGATAAAGGACAATCATCTGGCCGGCGTTCCCAATTCCGCGCTGGGAAGAGTATTGCGCGATCGCCTGGCGCGCCTGGCGAGAAGTCCACGGCCGGCGTTCGTCGAAGTCGAGGTCGATACGCTCGATCAATTCGAACAAGTGTGCCGCGTGGAGGGCGTGACGCTCGTGCTGCTCGACAATTTCTCGAACATGGAGCTGCGGGCAGCCGTGAAGCGGCGCGACGAGTTGGGGCTGCGCGGACGCGTGGGGCTCGAGGCGAGCGGCGGCGTGCGACTCGATTCCATCGCCTCGATCGCCGCGACCGGCGTGGATCGCATTTCCGTCGGTGCGATTACCCACTCCGCGCCCAGCCTCGACCTGGCGCTGGATTTCGACGCCTTGCCGAAACGCCCAGTACCTCCGCCGGAGAACGTGTGATCCCGCCCTTCACGTCCTTGGACGAGATTCGCCGTCTGCCTCCGCGGCCACGAGACGCTCACAAGGGGATCAGCGGGCGCGTTGCGATCGTCGCGGGTAGTCGCGGCATGAGCGGTGCGGCCGTACTGTGCGGCCTGGCGGCGCTGCGTGGCGGGGCCGGTCTCGTGCGGGTCTATTGTCCTGCGTCGATACAGCCGATCGTCGCCACGTCCGAGCCGTGCTTGATGACGGTCGGTCTGGACGAGGACGCGCAGGGCCGACTGACGGATCGTCACATCTCGGAATTGGCGCACGAACTTTCGGATTCAGATGTCGTCGCTCTCGGGCCGGGAATGGGGCGCTCCGCCGAGTTACTAACGCTCGTGCATGATCTCTATCGCCATCTCCACGTGCCGCTTGTGCTGGATGCCGATGGATTGAACGCGATGGCGGAATTCGAGCCGTCGGATTGGGCGCTGTCCCATCCGTCGCCGCGCATTCTCACACCTCATCCCGGCGAAATGGAGCGACTGCCGTTTTATAGCAGTCCCGTTTCTGCCCATCGGAATGAATCGGCCTGGTTCACCGCGCAGAGCACCGGAGCAACCGTCGTGCTCAAGGGTCATGAGACCGTCGTGACGGACGCGGTTCGGATCTACGAGAACGAGACCGGCAACCCGGGGATGGCCGTCGGCGGAACGGGCGACGTTTTAACCGGATTGATCGCGGCGCTGATGGCGCAAAACGTCAACGTGCATAATCAGGGCCGACTCTCTCCGTTTGAAGTGGCCGCACTCGCCGTTCATGTTCATGGGCGCGCGGGGGATCGCTGCGCCGCGCGAATCGGCCCGATCGGCTTCCTGGCGCGCGAGGTTGCCGACGAACTGCCCGGCGCACTTCAGGAAATCCTCTAATCACGCGATTTCCGTCATCCCCGCTTACTCACGTCCGCGGTTCATTTCAAAATCGCCGGGACCGCTAGCCAATCGCGAGTTGCGCGCCGGTCGCTGCGAGCAGAATGTGGAATACCTGCCGCAGCCAGAACATCGGCAGGCGATGTGTGAGTGTCGCCCCGAGCAATCCGCCGAGCAATGCGCCCGGCGCCAGAAATAGCGCCAACCACCAGCCAACCGACACATCGACTCCCGCGATGCGACTGACCGCCACGCTTTGAAAGATCGTGGTGCACGCGGCGATGCCGATGATCGTGGCCGCTGAATTCGCAATCGCCACCTGCAAGCGCACGCCGAAGAAAATGTTCTGCATCGGCACGGCCCACACGCCGCCGCCGATCCCCAGCAGACCGGCGATGGCGCCCGCCGGCCCGCCGACAAACAATCCAAGTCGCCGCCAATGCCGGCTGCGCGGGCAAGATTTCGCCAGCCCTCCAGTGCGCGACGGGGCGAGCAGGACATTCGCAAAGACAACCAACAGCATGAACACGCCGAAGATGCGGCGCAGCACGTGCGTGTACTCGTGCGTGAAGAACGACGACGCCCCGACGCCCAGCACGACCCCTACGACGCCGGAGAGGATCATGGAGCGCACCATGCCCCAATGAATCGCGCCGGCCCGCATGTGGCGTCTCACGGCCGGGATCGAAAGCACGACGGAAGTGGAGATGGCCGCGAGCTTGTAGAGATGCAGAGAATCGGGGCCGAAGCGATCGCCCAGCACCAACAGCATCGCGGGGATCATGATCAACCCGCCGCCGATGCCCAGCAGTCCGCCCATCACGCCCGCGGCAAAACCGAGCGCCGTCAGCTCGAGCATCTGCGGGAGCGAGAGGGAAAGCGAGCCGACCGCCAGCAGCATCTCCGCGGGCAGGCTCATTCGGCGCTCGCGCCCGATTGATGAAGGCTCAAGCGCCATTTGAGTGACGCATTCAAGACTGCCGATAGCGATGACGGGCCACTGTGCAATGTTGCACGTCGCGTGTGCCCGGCGAGTCGATTTTGGGGGTTCCAATCTCCCAGGAGTATCCGCATGCGTCTCGTTTACCTGAGCCTGGCCGCTTTCGCGGCGATGAGCCTGATCGCCGGCTGTCCGAATACCGGCGGCAGTGGCGACACGACGAACAATAACACAAGCGGTTCGACGAGCGGGACGGCCAAGGTCGCGCAATTCCTGCCCGACGCCCTCACGCTCGACGTCTCCGATTTCGACGACGGCAGCGACAGCGCGCGGGCGGCCGCGACGAATGACTATCGCTCCACGGTGCGCGCCGTCTTTTCGCTCGTGACCTTTTTCCAGGGCACTGGCGACGACGCGATCCAAGTCGGCCGCAACATCTATCTCGATCTCGACGCGGCCACACAGACGCAGGTGGCGGGCGAGTTTGAGGTGAACGGCACCGCCGTGCCGTACAAGTGCGATTTCGCCGCCTTTGACATCGACGGCGACGGGATCGACGACGGCTCGGGAAACGCCAATACGGCCCCGGTCGCGTTCCGCATCTGGGCTGACACGGGTTCCGGCTATCAGCAGTTCATGTGCGGCGTGATTCGCTCGCGCGGGTCGAACAACGTGCCCGGCGCCGGGCAGATTTACGCGCATCCGAGCGCGGCGGATGCGACCGTTTCTGAAGACGTGCAATTCTGGCTGGACTGGGATCACACCGACCTGACGCATCGCTGGAAC
>JBGAJB010000237.1:0-5411 GCA_044225155.1 Phycisphaerae bacterium
CGCGAGTTCGTGGCTCAAGCTATGCCCGCCGGGAGGAAGGAGGTTCGGGCTTGAGGATTTACCTGACATTTCTGTGGCGGTGTTTTCGCCTCAGCTTCGTCGGTAATTGGCGTTACCACGCCTGGATGTTCGCACTCACCGTTTTCGTGCTGCTCGGCGTGAATGCATACTGCAAGCAGCTTGTGCAAGGACTCGGCACCACCGGGATGACGGATCAGGTCTCCTGGGGCTTCTACATCGCGAACTTCACATTCTTGGTGGGGATGGCCGCCGCGGCGGTGATGCTCGTAATCCCGGTATACATATACGACAATCGCGAACTGCACGATCTGGTAATATTCGGGGAACTCTTCGCCGTTGCGGCGATCGTCATGGCGATGAGCTTTGTGCTGGTCGATCTTGGCCGTCCGGAGCGCTTTCATCATCTGCTGCTGCGCTTCAATTTTCCGACGTCGATGCTGACCTGGGACGTGCTGGTACTAAACGGATACCTGCTGCTCAATCTGCATATCTGCGGCTATTTGATCTATTGCGCCTATCGGCGGCGGAAGCCCAGTCGAGTCTTCTACATCCCGTTCGTATTTGTCGCGATATTCTGGGCAATCAGCATCCATACCGTGACGGCGTTTCTGTACAGCGGCTTGGGCGGGCGGCCTTTCTGGAACTCGGCGGTTGTCGCACCACGCTTCCTGGCATCGGCGTTCGCCGCCGGGCCGGCGTTTCTGATTCTCACGTTATCCGTGCTCAAGCGCGTCAGTCACTACCAAGTTCCGGCGGCGGCCTTTCTTACCTTGCGCAATATCGTGACGATCGCGCTGTCCATCAACGTGTTTCTGCTTGGATCTGAGGCGTTTACGGAATTCTACACCAACTCCGCGCACGGCGCGTCGGCCGAATATCTGTTCCTCGGACTGCGCGGGCGGACGGGGCTGCTGCCGTGGATCTGGACTGCGATGGCGCTGAACTGCGGCGCACTCATTCTGCTGTATTCGCGCGTCAGCCGCAGCCCGCGTCTGCTGCCGCTGGTCTGCGTCATGCTGATTGCCGGGATCTGGATCGAAAAAGGCATGGGGATGATTGTCCCGGCCTTCGTGCCAACGCCGCTTGGCGAAATTGTCGAATACTTGCCAACGCTGAACGAGCTGCTCGTTACCGCAGGCATCTGGGCTGGGGGACTGCTGCTCTTCACAATCCTGGTCCGGGTGACAATCCCGGTACTTTCAGGGCGGCTCACGTACGACCTGCCGTTTGACATCGCGACGGTCGATCAGCCGGCGCTCGCCCACCCCGTTCCGGAGCATTGAGAATGGAAGCGCGACCGCCAACCCCGACCGCCGCCGACGGCCAGCAGTCTCTCCGGGATCATGTACGGGCAAAGGCCCTAGAGGCGCGCGCGAAGTGTTGCGGTCGCGTCGATCGCCCTGCGATCCTGCGTCTACTGGAGGATCGCACGGTCGTCCGTTATCCCGTGGGAATTCGCTACGACGCCGAGCCGTTGCTTTCCGGGGAGTTCGCATGCCTCGCGCCACTCGGCGGCCACCCGGCCGATGGATTCTGCCTGTTCATCCATCCCAGGTTTGAGTGCGCCGAATTTCTGCCGGCCCTCGTCGCGTATTACATTCCGACTGTCAACTACGGCGATGTTGCGAGCAATGTCGATGCGGAGCTCTATGGCTCCACATTGCTCGGGATGGACCTTGAAGCGTACTATCGGCTGCTATGCGAGGTCTCCGATTCGCTGCCCGACCAACCCGAGCAGCTGCAATTCGCGGCGCGCAAGAGCTCCTAGAAACTCGTTTGGGTGTCAGCCATCAGTCAAGCCCGGCCACTGATTTTCACTTGAAAACCGGCCATTTTGACGAGGCCCTGGTTCGTCGCGCAGCTCGGCGCCGAGCCGCGTGCCGGACGCACCAAGCAACGCTCCGAGCGGCAGCAGATGCAGACATTCGAGCAACATCATCTGGCGCCACACAACGAGCGCCAGCGACCGCCCACAGGCGATCCGGCGCGCGGGCGCCGGATGGCGTGTTCAGCTCGCCGTGCGTGAGCGCATTCGCCTACTGCTTCGTCACGTTCCAGCTACCCTGCTGGCCGGAGTCAGACTTGATGGTACCGCTGCCGGCGGCACCGACAATCGAACCTTCGTAAACGAAGAAGTAGTCGAACGTCACCAACTCGATCTTGCCGGTCGAATCGACTGCGCCGACGAGGCCCAGGTTTTCGTCCAGTCCGAACTGCAACTGTGAGTAGGTGCCGGTGATCGAGCCGTCGGCGGCGATGGTGAACTCGATCGCCGCGCCGTTGTTGTCGGTGCCGGCGTATGCGCCGACAAAGGGAGCGACATTGCCCGGATTGGCGAAGTCGGGGCGGTAGGCGTTGGTACCGCCGTTGAGTTCGTCGCCGTCACCGACGCCATCGCCGTCGGTGTCGGCGTCGCGCGGGTCGAGGCCGGCCAGCGCTTCGACGCCGTCGCCGAGGCCGTCGCCGTCGGTGTCGGCATTGTTGGGATTGGTGCCGAGAATGAAGCGCTCGGTAGCGTCGTCGATGCCGTCGCCGTCGGCGTCGGGCAACGTCGTGGTCGGCGCGGTGCGCGACGCGGACGCATCGTTGGCGGGTGGCGTGGTGGCGGGGGAGGGCTTGACCGAGCCGTCGCGCGAGCCGTAGAGACGCTGGATGGCGTCGATGTCGGCCTGGGTCAGGTTGCCGGCCTGGCCGTTGTCATTGGCGTACATGACAGCGTCGGTCGGGGCGATGTGTTCGAGGCCGAGGTTGTGGCCGACTTCATGGACGAGGGTGCTGAACAGCAGGCGCTCGTTGGTGTAGTCGAAGTCGTTGTTCATGTGCAGCAGGCCGGATTCGCCCGTGTTGGGGAAGTACGCATGTCCGAGCGTGGTGGACTCGAACGGCTCGGTCGGGCATTCGACGTTGCGCGGGGTGTATAGCTCGCAGTGACGGGCGGTGCTAAAGCCGATGATGATGTCGGCCGCATTCACGTCGGTGGTGCGCGAGAAGTTCAGCGGGGTCACCGCGGACCAGCGGGCGAAGGCGTCGTCGATGAGCTGGTTCTGCCGGTCGGTTGAGACGCGCGGATAAAGGCTCTGCACGGCGTAGTTGAGGTTGGTGCGGTGGAATCGTGCGGTGGGTTGCGGCAGGCTGGTCGATCGCTCTTCGGCGGACGGGATCGAGTCGCGGCGACTGGCGGTTGACTGCGAGCCGGAGTTGGTGTTCGCGTTTTCGTTGGAATTGCTGTCGACCGGGCAGCCGCCGACGAGCAGCAGCGAAGCGGACAAGACGGCAAGAGTCAGTGTTGAACGGTGTCGTGAGACAAAATGCACCCGCAGCTCCTTGTTGAGAGGTAAAATGGAGCCGGGATGCTACGTTTGTGGACGGCCAATAGCAAGGATGTCATCGGCGGCCGCGCAGGGCGGTCGCATCGTCGGAATCGGGCTGGTCGAATCCGGACGAAGTATCGGAATACTGGCTCAGGCTGTTTCACGGGCTGCGTGGAGCGGGCGTTCCGCCCGTCGAGAATTCGAGCGGGCTGCATACCCGCACCAGCCCGAGCAGTACCGCGAAAGTGCAATCGCTCCAGTCGGCGCGGTCGCGCCCGCCACGGTCTCGCGCGCGCCGCGGAATCGGCCGCCGCTGCTGCGAAATCCGCCGCGTTCCGGCGGCGCGGGCTTCGTTGACGGTGAAGCGTCGACCGTCGAGCTGGGCGCCGTTGAGTGCGGCGATGGCATTCCAGACTGCAGCGACGGCTGTCCGGATAATAATCCCGAACTGTGTCGCCAGGAGGCGCCGATGCGGGTCCAGAACGCCTTGCCGCCGTTCAATCATTCCTAGTTATTCAGCACTTTCAAGAGACGCCACAATCGGAATGCAGGCCAAAACAGAAGTGCAGGTACACCACATCCACTGCCAAAAATCTGCTTCGTGGGGTGCAATGTATGCATGGCGCACGCACAACAACAACTCCGGAATTGTTGTAACAAAGCGCTTTTTGTATTCATGCGTCATCGCAGAAATCGGAGCCGACTGCGCGGCGCTCATAATAGACGTCAAAAACGCGTCCGGCCGCGGCCGACGCTGCTTCTTCCTGGCTAACATGGCCACGGCCGCCAGGTCAACAAACGCAATGCCTGATGGTCGCCGCATGCCGCGATTGCAATGTCGCAAGAAAGCGCGGCAGGCAGGTTGAATGTCGGCGGTGCTCCATTCCGAAAAAACAATTGGCTTAAGGAGCGTGCCCACTGCAACACCAAATTCCCGCAGCGACTTTACGGCCTGATTGCTCAGTTCCTGATTTTGCATCCTAAACTTAGTGCGTGGTTGCAGTTCTGCGCACACGCGCACCGGATCCGATACGAGGTTGATAACAAAACCGCGAGTCGGCACGTCCTTCCATGATATTCCCATGCATTCATTCCACAGAACTTAGCGAGCAGCACCTGCAGCAACTACGCCGCCTTAGGTTCCGGTGCACCTCGCAACCGGCATCGGACATGGTACGATAAATTGAGGCAGGTTGTGCCCGAGAACAAGGCGGCTTCGAGATGCGATACCGAATCGTGCGAATCACGGCCCTCATCTTTCTGTCGGTTCTGGCACACGGAGCTGTCGCCGAGGAGTCCGGGCCATTGAAGGTTTTCATTCTCGCTGGTCAGTCGAACATGGAGGGACAGGCGGTCGTCGACCTTGGAGGAAAGGATTACAACGACGGCAAGGGAACGCTGGTCTCGCTCATGAGGGACCCCGCGAAGCGGAAGGTTTTCAAGCACTTGATTGACGAGAAAGGAAACTGGCGGGTACGCAATGAAGTATGGGTGCGTTACCAGCCCGAGGGCGGGCCGCTGCGAGCGGGGCCGCTGACCTTTGGGTTCACGCCATACGGCGACCAGCATCACTTCGGGCCAGAGCTGCAGTTCGGGCACGTGATGGGAGATGCCATCGACAACGAGGTGCTGCTCATCAAGACCGCGTGGGGAGGAAAAAGCCTGTACGTGGACTTCCGGCCGCCGTCCTCGGGCGGAAAGACCGGCCCGTACTACACCCTGATGATCCAGCAAGTCCGCGAGTCGCTTGCGAACCTCAAGACGGATTTCCCGCAGTCGAAGGCAGTCGGATACGAACTGGCCGGGTTCGTCTGGTACCAGGGCTGGAATGACGGATGCGACCCGAAGCACGCGGTACCCGAGTACGAGCGCAACCTGGTGAATCTCATCAAGGACGTTCGGAAGGACCTCGAAGTTCCGAACCTGCCGGTGGTCATCGGTGAACTCACGGGGCCTTGGGTGAAAGCGCCGGAAGAGTGGGATCAACTGCGGCAGGCGCAGGCCGCTGCCGCTGCCCGGCCTGAGTTCGCAGGCAACGTCCTGTTCGTTTCGACGCATGACTTCGTGCGAACGCCCGAG
>JBGAJB010000238.1:0-6876 GCA_044225155.1 Phycisphaerae bacterium
CGGGCCATGTGTCGCGGCGCGGAGGCAATTTGAGGCGTCGCTAAAAAAACCGTGTCCCGCATCGGCTACGTCGCCGATGCGGGACCGTGAAGGGGGACACGACAGCTTCCACCCCAATTCTTGGATTGATCTACTCAAGTAACCACCGCCGCCGGTCGAAATACCCGAGGAAATCCCGCCTCACCGCCACGGTGCGATAGCCCTGCCTTGTAATGCCGCCCGCGCCACTTATTATGCCCCGCGATGCCGCGCCATTTGAAAATTCTGCTCGCGCTCCCGCTGCTCGGCTTCCTGGCCGGCTGCAACGCGCCGGCCGTCACGGAAAAACCGGCCGCGCGAATCGTGCAAATAGCGGACCGTGATGCGTTTCTCGATCGGGCCATGACGGTGTTGCGCGAACATGATTTCCAGCCCCGCCGGGCGGATCGAGATATCGGGCTTGTCGTGACGTGGCCCTCGACGAGCGGCCAGTGGTTTGAATTCTGGCGGCGCGATGTTCACGGCGCCTACCAAAGTCTCGAAGCGAGCATTCACACGATTCGCCGCGAAGTGACGCTCACCGTCCAGCCGGTCGATGGCGGACAACCCGACGAGCAGCAGGTCACGGTACAGGTAGAAAAGTCGCGCTACAGCGCCCCCGAACGGCAAGTGACGACGGCCAGCGGTGCGTTGACGATCTACAGCGAACACATTCCCACGGAGGAAGGCTTGCGGCGACGGCGCGTTGAGGGCGAGCACTGGGTGCCGCTGGGACGCGACAGCCTGCTGGAGGAATATTTGCTCAAGCAGATTCTGTCGCGGGCGGGCGGCACGGCGACGAGTCCGATTTCTACGACGAATCCCGCGCCGGGCGTCGAGCCGGCGCCGAGCGACGCGCCGACGGCGAGCGATCCCGCGCCGATTTCGGAAGAGCCGACCACCACGAGCCCGAGCGCCCCCGAACCCGTGGGCGAGCCCCCACCCGAGGCGGCCCAAGTCGAAGGCGGTTGATCGATGCGCACCGCCAAGATTCCAACAGCCGGCGCCGCGCGCTGGCGAAGCCTTCGCTCGATCACGCACATGTCGACGGTCTGCGCGCTTCTCGCCAATTTGTGCTGCACGGGCTGCGCGACGACGAGCGGCCAGAGCGATCTACGCCGTGAACTCGACCTGAAAAATGAGCGGATCGCGGCGCTGGAGCGCGAAAACGCTTCGCTGAAAGCGGCGGCCGCGGAATCCCGGCGCCAAGTCGAAATCGCGCGCGGAATCGATGCGGGCGACCGGGCGCTCTTGGTGGCTCCGGAGAAGATCACGCTCGACACCCGTTCCGGCCCGGCCGATCTGGACAACCAGCCCGGCGCCGACGGTTTGATGATTCACCTCAAATTGTTTGATCATGAGGGCGACGCGATCAAGGCGGTCGGCGACATTCGCATCGACGCCTTCGATCTCAGCGACCCGGCGAACCCGCGTACCGTCGGCACGTGGTCATTCCCGGCCGAACAAGCGATCAAGCTGTGGCTCGGTAAGTTCATGACGTATCACTACAGCCTGAAGTGCCCGTGGCAGAATGGGCCGCCGCGGTCGTCCGAAATCACGGTGCGCGCGACGTTCATTGATCTGCTGACCAAGCGCGTTCTAACGACGCAGCAGGCGTATTCGCTGCCGGCGAAGCCGGCGGCCGCTACGACGCAGCCGTAACGAAGGCCGCGCGGGCGGGCGGCTCGGCGGGAGCCTGGCCCTTCCGCTTCCCACTTCAAAAATAGACGATTGCGGCGAAAGCGAACGGCTCGCCTGGGTGTGAATCGAAACCGGGCTTAGTGCTTGGGCGGGACGTAGTTCGGGATGGTCGCATCTCCGCCGAAGAAGAACTGCTCCATCTGCATCGCCAGCATGCGATTAGCCTCGTCAGACGTCGGATCGAGGCGAAACTCGTTCATGCACATCAGCATGTGCGCCTTCCACATCTCCATCGCCTTGGCGGAGATCGAGGACCGAACGCGCTCGGCCATCTCGGGTCCCGCGATCAGCCGGACCATTTTCAACTCACGCGCCCCGGCGCTGGAGTCGGCATCGATCGCGGGCAGCTCCTGCTTCAACTTGGCGCACATCACGTTCGCAGCGGCCATCGAAAGTTTCTCCTTCGACAATCATCAGATCGTAGCGGAGGAACGCACCGACGGCGGACACTTGCGAAGCGAAAAATGCAGAATGAAGAATGCAGAAGCTCAACCGGCTGGGGGAGAGCCTCTGCACTCTTCATTCTGCATTTCGCCGCGTTAGCGAATCAGACCCTGCTTGCTCAGATAGTCGAGCACCTGCTGGGCCGAATCCTGCACGCTCTGGCCGCCGTTATCAATAATCAGCTCGGGCTTCACCGGCTCCTCGTACGGAGCGGAGATGCCCGTGAACTCCTTGATCTCGCCCGCGCGGGCCTTCTTGTAGAGGCCCTTCGGATCGCGCGTTTCGCAGATCTCGACCGGCACGCGAACGAAAATCTCGATAAAGCGAAGCTTGCCTTCGTCGTGCGTCTTGCGAACCAGGTCGCGGTCGGCGCGATAGGGGCTGATGAAGCTCGTCATGGTGATCACGCCGGTGTCGGCAAACAGCTTTGACACCTCGCCGATGCGGCGGATGTTTTCCGTGCGATCCTCGGGCGAGAAGCCGAGGTTCTTGTTCAGGCCGAAGCGGATGTTGTCGCCGTCCAGCACGTACGCCAGGTGGCCGCGCTCGACCAGCGCGTGCTCGACCGTGTAGGCCACGGTGCTCTTTCCGGAGCCCGAGAGGCCGGTGAACCAGATGGTGCAACCGGTCTGCTTGAGCATGTCGAACCGCGCCTGGCGGTCCACGTGTCCTTCATGTCTGGTGATGTTCGTGGCCTTCTGCATCGTCACGTTCGCGTTCTCCTGATGAATGCCCGCCGCCGCCCCTCCCGGGGTTCGCTCCGCTTTCGGCAGGGTCGTCGATCATAGCGGGTGGGTGGGGCAAGTCCAAACCAGCCGGGTTATCGGCCGCGGTACGGTCGGCTGATGATCAGGTTGCCCAATCGCGCGGCCGTCGATCGCACGACTGCCCGGTCGCCCAGAGGGCGCACGATAGTTGCCGGCGACTTCAGTCGCCGGATCGGGGAAATCCATTTGATTCTCGCCCGGACGGCGATGATTGAGAGCCAGCGGAAATTGGGTGAGTCAGAAGTTGGGTGAGGGAGAGTGCCCTTGGGGAGCGCGGCTTCCGCCCGGCAACTACGACGTTCGGGGACGAGAGGCAGTTGCGAAATCTTCCGCCCCCGGCGTGACATGGCCGAAACGGAAATACAAACTCGGGAGCAGCAGCAGGTTCAGCATCGTCGAACTGACCAGTCCGCCCAGAATCACGATCGCCATCGGCCCTTCGATTTCGCGTCCGACCTCGCCGCTGCCCAGTGCGATCGGTAGCAGGCCCAGCGCGGTCACCAGGGCCGTCATCAACACCGGCGCGAGCCGCTCGGCCGCTCCGCGGAGGATCAGGTCGACGCCCCACGGCTGGCCCTCGCGCGCCTCCAAATGCTCGAAGTGCGAAATCATCATGACCGAGTTTCGCATCGTAATGCCGAAGAGCGTGACGAAACCCACGACCGAGCCGATCGAAAGCGTCGCACCGGTCGCCCAGACGGCCAGCACGCCGCCGATCAGCGCAAAAGGCACGTTCGCGAGCACGAGCGCCACGCGCCGCGGCGTGCCGAAGAGAATCGCGAGCAGCAGAATGATCCCGAGCGCCGCGACACCGGAATGCAGCAGCAGTTCGTTTCGGGCTTCGTCTCCCGCCTCAGCAGCGCCAGAAATCTCGGTGTAACAGCCGGTCGGCAGCGCGATTTCCGCCACGCGGGCGCGCACTTCGTCGGTAAACGAATGCACGTCGCGTCCCTGCACGTTGCATAGAACAGTGCTCCAGCGCCGCTGCCTGGCTTCGTGCAACAACATGTAGGGCGGAGCGACGTGGGTATTGATGTCCGCGATCGCGCCGAGCGTCGCCAGATCGCCGGCGTCGTGCGATGGAGCGCGCCGATCGTCTCGGGATCGCGCCGCTCGGACGGATCGAGAATGACCCGTACGTCGAAAACGCGATTGTTTCCGTAAAATTGCGCGACCGACACGCCGGTGTAGGCCGTTTCGACGTCATTGAGGGCGTCGAGCGGACGCACGCCGAAGTCGGCGACACGCTCCGGTCGCAGCCGCGCGACCACGAGGGCATCCCTGGCGGAGAGGGCGATGCGCACGTCGGCCGCGCCGGGGATCTTGGCGATCGCGGCCGCGGATCGCCGGTGCGTGAATCGAGCACGTCGATGTCTTCGCCGAAGACGCTGACGACCACCGAGGCCGTCTCGCTGCTGATCGATTCACCGATGCGGCTGCCCAAAACGCGACGACTTCGCTCGCGATGTCCGGGAAGGTTGCCAGCCTCTTCGCGCATTGTTTCCTGGGTGCGTGGCTTGATCTCCTCGGGACGCTGGAAGCAGCTCGATGTGGAATTCGGCTCGATGCGCTCCTCGATGGATCTTCTTCGCTGAGTTCCCCGCGTCCGGCCTGAGCGCCGATCGCACCGATGATCGGATATTGCCGGCGTATTGCTGCAGGCGCAGATCGGCAGCGGATTGGTAGCCGATGCGCTGACGGGCAGGCGAAGGTCCCGGCGGCCGAAACTCCGCACGACGAAATGTCCTCTGCGGAATCACCTGCAGAAACTCCCGGCCAGCCGCCGACGGAACGCGCCGGGCGCTGGGCGTCGCCAGACTTGCGACGACGAGGCCAGCCACCGCGATAAAGGCAGCAGGACGACGTAGACGCCGAATCCGCGGAATCGAGCAGCGGCTCCATGCGCGCTCGGCGACCTGCGGCAGCAAAATAGCGCCTGCGCCGCGGGCGTCGCCGGCTGCCACGAGCAGCGAGGCCAGGATCGCGGCGATGCATGCGATTCCCAGCGGGCGGCGAACATGGCCTCGCAGGCCGGAGAGCGCAGGAGAACCGGCACGAATACGAGCACGACGATCAGCGTCGCGTAGACTACCGCGCCCCGCACTTCGATCGAAGCATCCAGCACGACCGAAAGCACGCTCCGTCCATCGCCGGCGGCCAGGCCGCCGCGCCGGCGAAGAGGCCCGGTCGTCGATGATGGCATCATCGACGATCCGCCGGATCGCGATTGCTGACCGTTGAGATGCGATCGCGCTCAGACTCAGGCCCATCCAATTCAACACGAGTACCGAGGTCAGCAGTGAGAGCGGAATCGCGAGGATCGAGATGAGCGCGGCCCGCAGATTGAACAGAAAGAGCAGCAGCACGACGGCGACCAGCGCCGCACCGATCCACAGCGAACGGCTGATGCGGCGCGGCGAGGAGACCACAGCGGTCGCTGGCGATGGGCGCGGCACGACTTCGACGCCGGCTTTCTCGAAAACCGGCTTCAAGTCGTCGAGCGCCTCTTCGGCTGCCCGCGTGACTTCCATCGTGTTCGCGCCGTACTGGCTGAGCAGCTTCACGAGCACGCCAGGACCGCCCTGAATCAGCACGTCGCCGAACTTCGGCTGCGGCGCAAACTGGACATGCGCCACATCGCGCAGCCGGATGTCGGCGCTTTCGGAGCGTTTGACGACGATGGCGCCCAACTGCTCCGGCGTCGTCGATTGCCCCTCGGATTGCAGCACGATGCGCTGATTGGCGGTTTCCACGTAGCCCGCGCCGCGCGTGCCGGTCGCGCGGCGGGCCGCATCAAGCACATCGTCGAGGGCAAGGCCGAACGCCTGAAGACGGTCTGGCAAAACCTGCACTTGCAGCTCGCGCACGTCGCCGCCCATCACGCCGACCTGTGCGACGCCGGGCACCGCCTGCAAGCGTGGCCGCAGCGTCCAATCGGCAAATTCGCGCAGCTCCATCGGCGAGAGTCGGTCCGAGCGCAGCCCGATCTTGAGCAGATCCATCGTGGACGAAGTCAGCGGCGTGAGGCGCGGGGTGCGTACACCCTGCGGCAGATCCCCCGTAGCCGCGGTGAGCTGCTCATTCAGCAACTGTCGTATCGTGAAGATGTCGACGCCGTCCTCGAAGAAAACACTGACGATCGAGAGGCCTTCGATCGACTGGGAGCGAAGCGAGGTCAGGCGCGGCATGCCGGCCACCGCGCCTTCGACCACACGCGTGACGAGCGTCTCGACCTGCTCGGGCGAAAAGCCGGGCGCCTCGGTCTGAATCGTCGCCTGGGGCTGCACGAAATCGGGAAAAACGTCGAGTTTTGCATGACGTGCCGCAAAGGCGCCGTAGCCGAGTAATGCGATGGCCAGCGCCAGGACGACGCCGCGAAAGCGAATCGAAAGCTCTACCAGCCACTGCAACATGAGCGCGCGTTACTCCGCTGCCTCCGCCTCCGCCTCGATCTGCGACTTAAGCTGCTGCGACAGGAGCAGCTGTGCGCCGCGGATCACGACTTCGTCGCCGGGCTTCACTTCCCCGGTCGCCAGCCAGCCTGCGGACATTGGCGTGACGAGTTCCACTTGCTTGCGTGCAAACTCATCGCCTTCGCGAACGAAGACCCACGTCAAACCGCCGTGGCGCAGCAAAGCCGGGGCGGGAATCAGCACGCCGGCGCGCGGCTCTCCGGACAGCGGTAGGTATGCAACGATCGGCGCGCCGGGCTGAAGCTCGTCACCCGAGACTGACAGCAGCCAGCTTGCGCCGTGTGTCTGCATGCCCGCATGCGGTGCGGGACCGATGAGTTTTGCGGCGCGAACCGACTCTTCGTGACCGACCAGTGCGACGCGCGGCATCCCGCTACCCGGAGACCAGTTTTGGCCGAGCGGCAATTCGACGGCGGCGAGCCCTTTGCCGGGATCGATCAAACGCAGCAGCGGTTGGCCCGCATCTACGACTT
>JBGAJB010000239.1:0-5652 GCA_044225155.1 Phycisphaerae bacterium
ACGAGCGCCTTCTGAAACGCCGGATCGTCCGGCGGCAGTCCGCTGTCGCGCAAGGCGTCGAGCATGATGTTTACGTTCGAGAGGTCCGGCCGCGCGCCGCCGCCATATCCCGCGCCGCCGTAATACACATCGTCGATCGACGTCCCTTCACCCTCGTCCCACTGCAAGTCTTTCAGGAACTGCCGCGCCGTCTCGGCCGCTCGCTTCGCTTCCGGCCGCGGAACATCCGACAACAGCGAAAGCGACACGCTCGTCTCGTAGTTCTTCCAGCGTCCGGCCGCTCCATAAATGCCCCCGTCGTCGCGCTGGGCCTTTAAGACATACTCAACCGCGCGTCGCACGCGCGGATGCTCCGGCCCGTATCCCGGCGCATTCAAAACCGCCTTGCCCGCCAACCCCGCCACTCCCGGCCCGGCCAATCCACCCCACCCACCATCACTCTTTTGCTCAGAAATCACAAACTCCGCACCGCGCCGCAACATCGTCTCAACCTTGCCGCGCAGCTCCGGCGACAATGCCGCCGCCGGTCGCAACACGACCCCAACCGGCACACTCGCCGCCTGCGCCAAACAAACTGCCGAAGAAGCGACCAGCACGACAAAAATCACAACCGCCGCTCTCATCTTCGCTCTCCGTGCTCAGAACGAATCGCTCGCCGATCGTTCATCCTTCTGCATTCTGCATTGCGCCCTTACCCATATCCCAACTCATCCAGCCGCTCCTCATCCAGCCCGAAATGATGCCCTACTTCGTGCAGAACGGTGATGCGGATTTCTTCGATCAACTCGTCGCGCGTTTCGCACATCGCACAGAGGTTGTCGCGAAAAATCAAAATCCGGTCGGGCAGCAGCGCCCCGCCCTCAACGCCCTTGTTCTCCAGCGGCGTCCCCATGTATAGCCCAAGCAGATCGCCCGGCACTTCCTCCCGCCGCATCAACTCCGCATCCGGCCGATCGCGTACCTCGACCATCACGTTGTCGAGATACTCGTGAAATTCATCCGGAATCGAATCCAGCGCGGCCTCGACGGCCCGATCGAATTCCGAGTCAGTAATCTGGATCATCTGCTTGCGTCTCGACGTCAACAACCAAGTCTGATCATCCTCACGAGGATCGTAGCACTGGCGGCACCGGCGCAGCGCGTGGCGTGCGAAAGTCGGGACAACTCTAGCCCTCCCCCTGCACGCGCACTACCGATTCCGGCAACGCCCGCGCCTTCGCGTCGATATTCGTCAGCAGCGGCAATTCCGCGTCCTTCGTCGTCGCCCCCAGATCCTTCAGCCGCGCCGCCATCGGCAACGTCCGCCGCTCCCACGACCCGGCCGCGTCATTGAAGCTGTCCGTCGCGCGCTTCAGGTTTTCGCCCAGCTTCGCCAGATGCCCGCCAAACGTGCACACGCGATCAAACAACTCGCGCGCCGTCCGACCGATCTCCTGCGCGTTCTCCACGACCTCATTCTGTTGCCACGTATACGCCACCGTCCGCAGCAGCGCGATCAGCGTCGTCGGCGTCGCCAGGATCACCCGATCGGCGATGCCGTCTTCCAGCAGCGTGCGATCTCGCTCGATCGCCGCCGAGAAGAACGATTCACCCGGCACGAACAACACGACAAAATCCGGCGTCTGCTGGAATTGCTGCCAGTAGCGCTTGGCGCTCAAAGCGGCGAGGTGCGCGCGCAACTGCCGCGCATGCTGGACCAGCTTCGCCTCGCGGAGCACTTCGTCCGGCGTTTCCAGTGCATCGAGATAACCCGCCAGCGGCGCCTTCGCATCCACCACGATCGTCCGCCCGCCCGGCAGACGTACCGTCAGGTCCGGCCGCTGCCGGTTCTCCTCGTCACCGACCGTCGCCTGCGTGTCGAAGTCGCAATGCGGCGACAGCCCGGCCACCTCGACGGCCCGTTTCAGCGTCACCTCGCCCCAGCGTCCGCGCACATGCGGCGTCCGCAGCGCCGTGACAAGTCCCGCGGTCTGCTGCGAAAGCTGCGTGCTCAACTTGCCCAACTGCTCAAGCTGCGTCACGACGCGCCCATACGCCTCCTGCCGCGCCTGCTCGACCGCCCGCACCTGCACGTCCAGCTTGTCGAGCGCCTCCTTCAGCGGCCGCACTTTTTCATCCGCGGCCCGTACAAACGTCTCGGAGTTCTTTTGCAGCGATTCATGCGACAGCGCGGCGAAACTCTCGCGCAGCCGCTGCTCGGCCGTTCGGAGCAATTCTCGCTGCTGTTCGAGATTGGCGGCTGCCTCACGCGCCTGCGCATCCGCGGCAGCCCGCGAACTCGCCTCCTGCTGCCAGACGACGCGCAGCTCACCCAATTCCATCTCGCGCATCCGCACCTGCTCGCGCAGCTCCTTCTCAACCGCCGACGCCGCCGAAAGCTGCGCCGTCAGCGCCGCCGACTCGCGCTCCGCCCCGCCTGCGCCGCGCATTCGCACGCGCAGCAGAACAAGCGTCAGCAACCCGCCGACGGCCGCGCCGCCCAGAAACAGAAGGATTTCAGTCATTTCAGCTCCGCGAGTCCGCGGATCAGTTCGGCGAGAACAAGCCACAGCCGAAGATCAACGCCGAAACCCAGTCAAAGATCACAGCCAAAGGCGGCTGTGCCACACACTGCGGTTCCGGTCAGAAATTCAATACCGGGAGGGCGAGGCTCCCGCCGAGCCGCAATCACCCACAACCGCCGATCGGCTCGAAACCCGCTCGCCGCTCAGCGCCGCCAAAAAGTCGCCGTTCAGCGCCACCCCAACACCGGCCGCACGCGCCGCAGCGCAGGCCCTCCAATCACGAAGCTCCCGGCGCCCTTCGCGATCGCCGCGGTGACAAACGGCCACAACCCCTGCGCGAGCGTCAACTGCCAATTCGTGCCGTGCCCCATCGCGACGTTCAGCCACACCAGCCCGCACGCGAAAGTCACCACGTTCGCCGCCGCCACCGCGCCTGCGATCCTCACCCAACTCGTTCGTCCGCCGTTCGTCATCCACCCGACCAGCGGCTGGGCCAGCAAGAAGCCCAGGAGATAGCCGCCCGTCGGCGCACTCCAGCCCGGAAACACCGTGCTCTGCACCGCGAACGCCTGCGTCCCCGTCATCCCCAGCACTAAATAGAACGCCACCGCCGCCGAACCCAGCCATGGGCCGAGCGTAAGCGCCGCCAGCGGGACGATCAGCGTCTGCAGCGTGATCGGCACCGGCGTTTCCGGCAGCGGCACGCGCACATGTGCGCTCGCGACGAGGGCGGCCGCAAAAATGGCCACCGCCGCCACGCGGGCCGCGGCCAAAACAGGCGTAGAACTGACCGGACCGACGAAACTTGCATCAATTGGGACATAGCACTGCATCATAGGCACTGTCCTGCGGTACAAGTTCAGGACGCGCGTCGGGTTGGTTTGTTCCGGAGCCGCGCACGTAAGTAAGCGGAGATGGCGAACGCGCCTGCGTTTGTAGAGCACGCGCGCCGGACAATCGGTCTGAAGCTAAGTTCAGGGGAATGCCGATGGAATTATCCGGTCCCATGACGCAGGCCACGTACGACACCGAACCGCCCGGCATTACAGCCGTCGCCGCGACTTCCCGCTCCACCTCCGCGGAGCCGCCGCCGCGCTCATCGAACCGCTGGACGGTCGTGCTCTTTGCTCTGCACTCGTTTCTCATCGGCGGCGGTGCGGCGTTGATCGCCACGCTTGAGGTGCGTGCCGCCACACCCTGGCCATATGTGATCGTCGGACTGGTCTTCGCGACGCTCGGCGCGCTGCTCCAGATCAGCCTGGCGTGGATCTATTTCCCGCTCCTGCATCGCGGCGGTACGCTCGCTGCCGGTGTGCTGGCCGCCCTGCACCCCGTCGCCCGCACCACCCATTGGCTGATCCTCGTCGCGGTCGTACCGGTCGCATTCGTCGAATCTCGCGACTACCTGCACCACCTCGCTGAGGACCTGGGCGTTATGACTCTGCTCCTGCTGGTGACGACATCCGCGTGGGCCTATATCGCCCTCGTGAGCCGCACCGTGCACCGTGCCGCGCCGGCGATGAGCGAAATTCGCAGCGTCCCACGCTGCGACGGCTGCGGTTATGACCTCTCCCACGCGGGCGAACTGTGTCCCGAGTGCAACCTGCCCGTGGCCGATTCGCTGCTGCCGGAACGCCGGCGCAGCGGCCAGCCGTGGGACCGCGCGGCCGACTCCTGGCCGCTGTGGGCGAAGACGTCGCTCGAACTGCTTTTCCGGCCGAGGCGATTTTTCCCACGGCTGGAGGTCCAGACGACGCTGCGTGCGGCGCGCCAGTTTCGCAATCTTCATTTGCGCTGGATTGCGGCCATCGCGCCGCTTTGGCTGTCGTCCACGATCGCGCTGGGCGCGCTCACGCACCTGAACTCGATGTCAGATCTGCGCTACGTTGGCTTCATCCCGGCCATCACGCTGGGGGTCGTCACGATTGTCGGGCTCGGGTTGGGGCGTCCCGCGTGGCCATCGCTGCTGGGTGTAAGGCGCTGGGAATCGGCGCGGGCCGGCTGGTTGGCGCTGGCGATCCCGCTGCTGCTGTTGATCATCGCGGTCGCGGATCAATTGCATTCGCAATCTTCGCTGCCCGGCTGGATGCTCATTCCGATGCTCATCAGCTTTTCGCTCGCCTCGGCCTTGGTCGCGTGGGGCCTGCATCGCCTGGTCGCCGCTCTGGCCTGCACGGCATTCTTCTCCAGCCGCCCGGGCTTCGACGGGCGCGTCGCCGAAAAAGCGCTCAGCTACGAAATCGTCTTTGCCTGGGTACTGTGCATCTTTTGGGCGGCGTTTCTCACCTCGATCGTGATCGCCCCCGGCTGGATTTCCAATGCCTTTGGCAGTCTTCCGATCCGCGGGGCGTCGTCCATCACGGGCGAAGCGATCGTGCTCATCGGCGGCACAACAACGCTCTGCGTGGTGTGGTGCCTGCGAATGTGGCGGGCACTGCAGCGGGTGGAGTATTCAAACTTTTAGTGGGCCGATGGGCCAAGAGCGAATTGCTAATAGCGAAGGGCGAAGAGCGAAGTGGATGAAATGCGGAAGCGTGGGCGCGTGGGAGAACCTTCTGCGCGCGTGGCCGCGCGCAGAGGGAGAGGGAAAACGGTGGAGGTGGCGGGGTTGTGGCCCGCCGGCGAAACGTCTTTTTCTGCGTGGTGGGCCTGGGCCCACCCTGCGTGTTCGGCCGTGTGGTGGGCGGTGCCCACCACGGGCGGCGCGAACGGCGCAGTTCGCCTGCCTCGTGGGTCGGACGGGTTCTCCGCCGGGTATTTTTCGCAGTGGTGGTCCTGCGCCGCGTGCGGGTGGGGATCACAGCCGGGGGCGGCTGGGCCGCAGCCTGCAACACAGCCGAAGCTGGGTCACACTTTGCAGCTCAGCCTCGCGGCTGGGCCACACCTTGCAGCAGCGCCTCGCGGCGTGCCACATCATGCAACACAGCCTCACGGCCGGGCTGCATCCGCACGAGTTCCGGTCTCGGCTCCCATCTTCCGCCGCACGGCCAGCGTACGGCCCGCTCGATGTCTCGCGGCCCGCGGGTTGAGCGGGGAACGCGCCGCCGCGCCCTTTGCCGGGGCGCGGGGTGAAACAGTCGAGTAGCGAATTGCGAGTAGCGAGTAACGAATGGAAGCGCGTCGCCGCGGCTTCCGTCGTCATTCGCAC
>JBGAJB010000240.1:0-13431 GCA_044225155.1 Phycisphaerae bacterium
GCGCGGAGGTTGCGGTTGTTGAGCAGTGCAATCGCCACGGCCTGCTCGCAGGTAAGTTCCTGCTGCAAGAACGGCTCAATCGCCTTTTTCACAGCGCGATCGTCATCTGCGACGACGCTCGCTACCGCCTTCACCCCCGCACGTTGAAAATCGTCCCGCCGCGCATCCGCCACGCTGATCCCGGGCCCCACCTGGGCACACCCAGCCAGCGCGATTGTGAAAATCCCATAGGTCAGAATGCGGGCGCGGCTCATGGGCGCGCCTCGATTGGCTCGAGTTTCATTCCGCAGCGCGGGCACTTCTGATCCGGCTGCGTCGAGGTGATATCCGGGTGCATCGGGCAGGCGTACATGACGCCCTGGTCGGACTGCGTTTGATGCGCGTGTGTCGCCGGGGCGGATGGCGCCGTCGCCGGCGTCGTGTTCGCCAGAGTGCTGGGGCGCGCCGGCAATACTCGGTCCGAGGCCTCGGGATTGGCCGGGTGATCCGCGGCGAAGGTCATTCGGCGATAAGGAGCGGGCACACAGCCGCACAAGGCCAACACGAGCAGAGAAGCAAAAGCACGCGCCATCAGCTCTCCCGGGCCCGGCCCGGCTTAACTCTTCGCCGGGCCCTCCAGCGAAAATGCCCCATGCACGGCGGCGAGCGCCTTTTCACCGGACTCGCGCCGCACCAGCACGCTGACCACGATCTCACTGGTCGAAACGTTCTCGATCGGAATCTTCGCGCCGGCCAGCGCGTCAAACATCCGTGCCGCGACACCGCTGTGCGATCGCATGCCGACCCCGACGATGCTGACCTTGCTCAGGCCGTCGTCCACTTCGACGCGCGGCGCCAGCGGCCCTTCCGCTCCGCCGCCGTGTTGCTGAACGAGCAGCTCGCCGACAACCTGCGACTCCCCGATGTCGCCCTTATCGACCGTGAACGAGACGCTTAGCCGCCGCCCCTGATCGTGGATGTTCTGAATGATATCGTCCACGACGATGCGCCGTGCCGCCACGCGACTGAAGATCTCCGCCGTCAGCCCCGCTTCGTTCGGCAGATTCACAAACGTCACGCGCCCGACGTCCGGTTCCGCGGACGACGACCTTCCATACCCGGTGTAAATATGATCAGTTCGAGTCGGTGAAATAGCGCGCATCGGATCGGCAACGCCGAACTTCACCAGTTCCATCGCACCGTGCATCACGCGCCAGGGCGCTGGCCAGCTCGGCGATCTCGTCGCAACTGATCGTTTGATCCGCCGCGCTGGCGGCACCGATGCGGATCGGCCGTGCAGACGCCGTCCACGTCGGTATGTGATCTCGGTACCGCCCGTAAGCGCGGCCAGCGGTGAGCGCTACCGCGGTCGTATCGCTGCCGTCAGCAACGCGTGGTGATTGCCGGAAACCGGGATCGACGCTCCGAGCTGGCCACGATCACGATCTTCCGGCGTCGAGCAGGCCACGAATAAACTGCGTCGATCGACTGGATATGCCCGCGTGAATTACTGTTCACGGCACGCGCTCGTCAGGCTGCACGCCCGTAGCCCGTCTGCGTATCGCCATCGCCATCGTTACGCGATGTTGATAGTCTGTCGAGATGAGCATGTCCATCCGATGCGTTGATTGCTGCGTTGCGAACTTGATACGCGATTGATCAGGCGATCGGTCGCAACTGCGCTGACGATCAGCACGACTTATCGACCGGCAGTTTCGGCACGCGCGGCCAGGCGAATGCGTCCGCAACGTTTCGTGCCGCCGATGACGATTTCACCTGCGTTATCCAGCGCGCCTAAGGTCAGCGCTGGAGATTTCCGGACGAATAGTCGCGCAGTTGCTCAAAGAACACCGAATCTCGCAGCTGCGCCTGTCGGTGATGATGCGATTGCCGTCGCGATCGTCAGCGCGTCAAATACGCTGCCAGTTCATGATTACGCAATGCTGGCAGGCCGCGCCCTGCAGCAGCCACGCGGTCCATCGCCGGGGTCGCGTCCAGAAGAAAGCCGGGCGGCGACGACGGCTCTGTTCTGCGCCGGTTCCACGCCGTCGAGCGAGCCGCCGCCTCGTTAGCGCCGGGATGTGGTTCTGGCGGCAGGACGACTGCGCCAGTTACCCGCGCACTGGGCTCGCATCATCCTTTCCGCAGCGATTGCACGCAATTTCGACGGCATACCGTCTCGGTGATGGCCCGCCCACTGCATTGGCAGTCACGGCACAGCAGCGAGAACAGAGTGGGAATTTGCGTCGTCTGAACAGACTCGACCGCCCGGGGCGGGGCCTCCGGAATCGCCACATTGCGCCAGTCTGGCTGAGCCCGAGCTAAGGGTTCTCGAAGGAACCCCGTTTGACTGCCCCCACAACAAGGCACGACTACGGCCTGGTTTTGCCATCCGCCACCTCTGAACGACACCTGTAGCGCATTTCGCCGTACGCGGATCGCATTACCCTCGCATTTGCTGGCGTCTGGTCAAGACGATCAGCGTACGACTCTACGCGTCTTCGAAGGTTTCCCCGACAGCATCGCCATACACTGATCGCACCAGCCGGCGTTCCGATGTCTCCTTCGCAGTAGCGGCCTCTACAAGCGCGTCCCATCACGAGCGGCAGCCGGTACGGTGGTGCGGGTCGATTGCATCTGGCAAGATGTCGTCGCAGCGTTGCTGGCATAGGCCCGCACGCTGCCGCGTTCTTCATCTGGTCGCGGAGACTTTCGTGTTCTTTGCAGCGTGTCGTAATAGTTTGTTCTTTGATCTGATGCGGTCGACGTAATCTTCCTTGCAGTCGGCGCACTGCTTCACACAGGTCTTGTCCTTTCGCCGCAGTGCACCGTCTGCGGCGGTTGTTTGCTTGCCGCCACTACCCAATGCCAGGAACAAACGAAACATATAACCCTTCGTGATCAAAAGTGCACTTTCAAGTGCTGCACTGGCCCTGCCACGCAAACCCTGGTTGCCGCGTTACGTGGATTCCGAAATTAACCCCCGTAGCTATCCTGCGAGCAGCGTACATCTGCGATTACGCTTCCCAGATCGAGCAGCCGCTATCGCACAGCACAAGCTGGCATTGCGACGAGGTTCACCGATCTGATGACAACAGCTGCGCATCTGGCCTTCGCACTGATCGCGGCGAAATAAACGCCACGCGGTCGCGTCTGTTCGCGCTGCGTGCGTTCCCCGCAATGGCCGACGCGAGCCGTAAGCAGCAATGAACTGCAATAGCCTGTTTGATCGTCGCAAACTGAGTCTTCGTTCGCCGCCGCAGTGCCCGACGATTGATTACCGCGACTGTCAGCAGCCCATCCACGCGGCGAAGTACGCGAATGGCACGACTGTTTGAGTCGCCAGGAGATGGCGCAGCGCAGTCGGCCATCTGTTCCAGGGCGGCTTCGTCTGCGCAGGTTGCCGTCTGCGGGTGTCGCAGCAGCACCCGCGAATATCGCCATTTCTCCGCGCCGCCAGATCGGCGAGATGTAACATGCCCAGCACCATTCCATCAATTCGGTGATCTGGCGTGCGGATATCACTGGTTTATGTGAGGTAGGCCACCCACAGCCGGCTAAAGGCTGTTGCGCGGCGCGATAAACTGGCACCTTTCCGCGTCCGACTCATCCAGTCCGGAGTCCGGCGGCTGCGCCCGTGCGAATGCGGCGACGCAGATCGACAATGAGCAAAAGGCCGCGGAGAACTCCATCGCGCCACTCGTCAGGCCTGCAACCAAATCATTCTGCACGAGGTCTCCGGTACGTTCAAATCATAAAATCAGCAAGTGGCGTAGCGATAATTCTGCTGCGCACGCTGCGCCCAAATTTCGCCAGCTCCAGCTGGCTGCCGACTCGATATGGGCGGCCCGCAGAGCTATATTCGCGGAAATCAAAGCGCGGATCGCAATCCGGGCGGGACGGTGAGGAAACGGTACTGATCCCCGCCGGTTTCCGGGAACAGGTTTCGATAGAGCAGGCAAATCGCTCGTCAATCCAGCAATCTGTTCAAACATCGAGGAAAGCCTGAACGTAATCTGATAAGATCTACAGGAGTCCTGAGTCCGGGGATTGAACTCACCACCATTCGTGGAGAATCTCTACTTCCCTGGCCGACACCCATGGCACTGAGATTCCGGTCGGCGGAAGCTGAGCGCCAATCCCCGGACCGAGCGCCTGCACAAGCGTCCTACGGCCTTCAGTTGGGCGATACGTTCCGCTCTTCGCGGATCGTAGTGAATGTCCGGCTGAACCAGACATTCGTGGGCCGGGCGATCATCTACTCCTGGGACGATCGCCTCTAACGAGATTGACGGCACATTCGGTTACCTGCTCGATTTTTTCGGATGGCATCGGGGGCCTGTTCCTGGAAACCGGCGGGGATCAGTACCCGTTTCTCGCCGTCCAGCGTGATTCGCCCGGATTGCCCGCCGATCTCGCCTCCCCTGATTTCGCAATTCTGAAATCTTGCGGGCCGCCCAGCGTATCAGTTACTGGCAGCCAGCGGCCGAAGGCAATTTTAAGAGGCGGATGGACCAAGCCCAGGGCGCAAGGCAAATATGCGGCCTACTCCAACAGGGGTATCGCTACGCCTTTGCCCTGACGCATGACCCCGGACGTGCGGAGGACCTCGTGGTGATGGTTGGTTGCGAGTTTGACGAGTGGCGGCCAGGTTTCTTCCCGCGACGCTGCTTCGCGCGATTTATTGCCGCTTCGTTTATCTGCATCGCCGCGAACGCCGCATTCGTTTTGAGTACCTTGGTGATCGAGCCGGTTTCCGGTTTGGATGAGTCGGACGAGAGCTGGCGCCGGGACGTTCGCCGCACGAATTGACGCAGCGCTGAGCCGGCTATTGCCCGAAGAGCGGGCGGTGACCTACTCCTCGCGCATGCAGCCGAGTGGCCGATCGTGCAGATCGCCGAATTGATGGAATGGCCGCGCGGGAACGGTGCTGAGCGTGTTGCATCGCGTTCGGCGGCGGTTGCAGGAGGATCTGGCGCGCGGGAGGGCGGCCTCATGAGTTCTTCCGACAGGATGCTGCGCGACTACTACGAACGACTTGTGCTGCCTGAGCGGATAGCTGCCCTGAACGAATGGCCGACTGAGCGCAGCGCCGCGGGCGGAAATCAGCGACTCAAAGCGAATCGTGCCAGCGCAGCGGCTGCATCTTCACCGCGTGGGTGGGATGGGCTGCGGCGATCGTGCCGGGCGCATTCAGCGTCTGGACCTATCGCTCGTTTGGTGAATCGCAGCAATCCATCGTCGAACTGCGGCGGCAGGCGATTGACAAGGCTCAGCTTTCCAGGCGGTCAAGAAGCAAGCCGAAAACCCGTGGCCGCGGTTCGTTGCCTTGCGGCTCGCGTCGGCCGACTGTCCGTATTGCGAGAAGACGCACGCGCTTTTGACGAACTGGCCGCGACCACGCGGCCCGTGGCGTTTATTTCGCCACGGTCGATCCCGCCTCTCCGGAGGGAAAGGGCTGAATTGGCGAAGCTGTTCAGGAATCTCAAGATCGATTGGGCTCCTCGTCCGCCTGCCAGCAGTGCCGTGCTGCGCGGCTGCTCGATCGCAAGGAGCAAGCGCGTAGCCGCTTCGCAGGTCGCAAGCTGCTTCCGCAGGACGAATTTCCTTAGCGCAGTTCGCGAAGTTAGTTTCGGAATCCGGCGCGCAGTAAAGCCGCGAGCAACCGGGTTTTGCGTGGCGGGGCCGGTGCCCAGCACTCGAAAAGTGCGCACTGCGATCACGAAGGGGTTACATATGTTTCGTTTGTTCACGGCATTGGTAGTGGCGGTAAAGCCGCGGCAGCAACCGCCTGGGCGGATTGCACCTGCGCGAAGGACAAGGCCGCCGGTAATGGCTGGAGTGCCGACTGCAAGGAAGGTTACGTCGACGGCATCGAGATCAAGAACAAGAAGCGTACGACACGCTGCAGGGCACGAAAGCCCCGCCGACCAGGTGAAGAAGTCGGGCTGCGGCGCGTGCGAAAAGGCCTGATGCCGCGCATCGCGCGACGCGTGCCACGTCTCGTTTGCCAGCGGCAAGATGTACGGTTTGCCCATCGCCGCATCTGGCGGTCGGCACGCGCGCGACCTGGGCGACACACCGACGCGCCGCTTGGTAAAGCCGCCTGCGAGAAGGAAGGCCTCGAGAAAATGGCACAGGTACCGGCTGCGTGATCAGTGCAAGGCCGGCTTTGTGCATGGCGCAAGGGCGATGACTCAAAGGAAGCCTTCGAGAGCCGCGAAGAAGTCGTACGCGATCGTCTCCACCGCGCTCCAGGCCTCCAGCAAGCGCGGCGGTTGTGCGATCGCGATGGTGACCGACGGCGAATGCGAGCACCGCAAGGTGTCGTTCAAGAACGGCGAGATGGCCAAACCCAGTCGCCGCGGATGAGAAATTCGCACTCCACCTTGTTGCGGGGGGGCGGTCAAACGGGGCGGTTCCTTCGGGAGCTGCCCTGCTTTTTCGGGCTCGGAAATTCCGAGCCGAAACCCGGCAGTCAGGGGCAGTATGGCGATATTCTGGAGAGTGCTCCCCGCCCAGGCGGTCGGGGATCTGTTCAAGACGACGCAATTCCTGCTCTGATTCTCCGTGGCAGGTTGCCCCGATACCGGTTATAGTCACAGTGGGGCGGACCGCCCGGAGACGGTTATGCCGATCGAATTGCATTGCAATCACTGCGGAAAACTAGTGCGAGCCCCGAGGACGCGGGTGGCGGGGGCACGGTAAATGTCCGTCCCGCCACCAGGACGTCTACATCCCCGGACGCCCAGGGCGATGCGCTTGAGCCGCTCAATATTTCGCCGCTCGATCCGAACGCGGAGCGCGAGCGTAAAGTGCGACTCCGCACGAAACAAACGTCGTCGCCGCCCGGCTTTTCCGAACGCGACCCCGGCGATGGACCGCGTGCTGCCAGGCCGAGCGCGGCCCGCACCGACGCCGACCTCACGGCTCACGAGATTGAAGAGCATGTCATGGACTACGCCGCGATGGCCGGCGGTGATTTGACGCGTCGAAGCGACGCGACAGCGCGCGGCGGCAGCCGAAAATGCTCGACGACGTGATCAGTCGCATCATCGCCGACGAGCTGCCTCCGCCGCAGCTTGCGAAGATTCCCGTCCGGTGCTGAACGGATTCGGAACAACTGCGCGGCCGCTAGTCTCGGCGGTCGCCTAATTTGGTCGAAATCGTCCGGCGCGGCCTTAGGCGCGCCGGATAGACTTCGCGAAGCGCGAGGTCTTCGAAATCGGATGGGCGTCATCGTTCAGAAATTCGGCGGCACGAGCGTTGCGATCATGCGCCGCATTCACCCGCTCGCCGCGCGTCATGCCGTTCGTGCCAAGCCGGTCGACAAGTCGTGCTGGTCGTCGGCGATGGGACACACGACCGATCGCCTGATCGACCCGCGTATCAAGTTTCGCAGCGGCCCAGGCCGCCGCGAGATGGACATGCTCATCTCGACCGGCGAACAGGTCAGCATCGCCGATGGCGATGGCGATACACGAGACGGGCTACGAAGCGATCAGCCTGACGGGCGCAAGTCGGGATGCGGACGGACAGCCGGACCACGTACGCGTATCCAGTCGATCGACACGGATCGCATTCGTGGCCTGCTCGACGCCGGAAAGATCGTGATCGTGGCCGGCTTTCAGGGCGTCGATCCCGATTTCAACATCACCACGCTGGGGCCGCGGCGGCAGCGATACGACCGCGGTAAAGCGTCGCGGTCGCTGCTGCTGGCTGGCGGAGATGCGCGAGATCTATACCGACGTGGACGGCGTCTACATCGGCCGATCCGCGCATCGTGCCGCTGCTGGCGGCGGATCGAAGCGATCAGTTACGACGAGATGCTCGGTTTGGCCAGCGCCGGCGCGGGCGTGATGCACGGTCGCGCGATGGAACTGGGCAAAGTTCGGCGTGCCGACCAATGCGCGCAGCAGTTTCACCGACACTCCGGGAACCCTGATCATGAGCAGCACACTGGGCATGGAAGATGGTCGTCGTCCGCGGGCGAGCCTCAAAGGCGACGTCGGGCCGCGTGACGTTTGTGAATCTGCCGAACGAAGCGGGGCTGACGGCGGAGATCTTCTAGTCGCGTGGCGGCACGGGCGCATCGTCGTGGACGATATCATTCAGAACATCCACGATCAGGGCGGCGGCTAAGCGTCTCGTTCACGGTCGATAAGGGCGACATCGGGGAGTCGCAGGTTGTCGGCGAGCTGCTCGTTCAGCAACACGGCGGCGGAGCGGAAGGGCCGCGCGCCGCGTCGAAGCGGACGACGGCCTGAGCAAGGTCAGCATCGTCGGGGTTTGCGCATGCGATCGCACAGCGGTGTCGCGGCACGGATGTTTGACGCGCTGGTCAGCGCGAAGATTCCGATCGAGAACGTTTCGACCAGTGAGATCGTGGTCAGCGCGGTTGAAGGGCGCGAGTCCGGCAAGCGCATGGCTCGGCCCCAGTGCATGGGGCATTTTCGCTGAGGGCCCGGCGAAGAGTTAAGCCGGGGCCGGGCCCGGAGAGGCCGATGGCGCGTGCTTGCTTCTCTGCTCGTGTTGGCCTTGTGCGGCTGTGTGCCCGCTCCTTATCGCCGAATGACCTTCGCTGCGGATCACCCGCCAACTTCAGGCCCGGACCGAGCATTGCTGGCGCGGCCCCAGCACTCTGGCGAACACGACGCCGGCGACGCCATCCGCCTCGGCGACACACGCGCATCAAACGCAGTCCGACCAGGGCGTCATGTACGCCTGCCCGATGCACCCGGATATCACCGACGTGCAGCCGGGATCAGAAGTGCCCGCGCTGCGGAATGAAACTCGGTTCAATCGAGCGCGCCCATGAGCCGCGCCCGCATTCCGACCTACGCGGATTTTCACCTGCTGGTTGGGTGTGCCCAGGTGGGGCCCGGGATCAGCGCGATGGCGGCGGGACGATTTTCAACGTGCGGGGGTGAAGGCGGTAGCAGAGTGCTGTCGCAGATGACGATCGCGCTGTGAAAAAGGCGATTGAGCCGTTCTTGCAGCAGGAACTTACCCGCGAGCAGGCCGTGGCGATTGCACTGCTCAACAACCGCAACCTCCGCGCGACCTATGAAGAATTGAACATCGCGCGCGCGGACATCGTTCAGGCCGGTCTGCTCCGAAATCCCATGCTGAGCGGCGAGATTCGGTTTGCGACTTCCGGGGGCGGCACGGGCGTCGTGCTGGATGCGAGTCAGGATCTGTTGAGCATCCTCGCGATGCCACTTCGGAAGGGGCGGTCGGAAGCCACCTTCGAAGCTGCTCGGGCGCGCGTCAGCGGCGCGGTGCTCGACCTTGTCTACGAGACGCGCACCGCATTCTACGACTACCAGGCGGCCGAGCAGACGCGCGAGATGCGCGATTCAGTCCGGACGGCGATGGAAGCGTCCTGCGAATTGGCTCAGCGGCTCTTTGAGGCCGGCAACTATCGCGCGCTGGACGTCTCCAACGAGCGCGCCATGGCGGAGCAGGCCAAGCTGGATTTGGCGGCGGCGGAAGCCGAGGCTTTTCAGAAGCGCGAGCGGCTGACGACCCTCATGGGGCTCTGGGGTGAAGCGGCCGATCTCTGGCGTGCGGTGCCGCGCCTACCGGAACTGCCGGCCGATGAGCTTCCAAGCGACGGTCTCTTACGCCAGGCACTGGAGGCGAGCACGGATTTGGCGGCCCTGCGCCGCGAAGCTGAGGTGTTCGCGCGCACAGCGGGCATTGCGCTGCAATTCGGCGGCATATCGACGCTTGAGGCCGGCGCGGCCGCCGAACGCGAGACGGACGGCGAGTGGTCACTCGGTCCGGCCGTCTCGCTGCCGATTCCCATTTTTGATCAGGGGCAGGCCGCGTACACCGCGGCGCAGGCCCGCTATCGCCAGGCGGCCGAGAGGTTGTACGCTCGGGCGGTCGAGATTCGGTCGGCCGTGCGCGTCGCGTATGCCCGGTTGACCTTCACGCGTGACCAGGCGCGCTACTACGAAAATGTGATTCTGCCTCTCCGCGCGCGGATCGTGAGCGAGACTCAGCTTCAATACAACGCGATGCAGGTGTCGCCGTTCCAACTGCTGATCGCAAAGCGCGATCAAATCACAGCCGGCGCGGCATATGTGAACTCCCTGCGAGAATACTGGCGCGCCCGCGCTGCGCTGGATCAGCTTGTCCACGGGAGGCTGACGTCCGGTGCGCTCGGCCGGCGCGAGGATTCGTCGGCGAGCAACATGATGTCGTCGAGCGACGGAGCGGCGCATGAGTAAATCCCACGAAACGGCCTCGATCGTGCGTTTGGCGTCGCTACCAACGCGCCGCAACGTGCTCGGCGCCGGCGCGCTGTTGTTGGCGGCACGCACGACGCTCGGACAAAGAATTCAAACAACGTCGGCGTCGCAACCAAGCGAATCACTCCGGGACTTGCCACCAGGAGAACCCGGGCGCGACTACGCGCCGGTTGTTGTGCCGAATGGCTGGACGCTCCCTTACAAGGTGGTTGACGGGGTGAAAGTCTTTCACCTGGTAGTGGAGGAGGTGGAGCACGAATTCGCTCCCAACCTGAAAGCGCTCTGCTGGGGGTACAACGGAAGCGTGCACGGTCCGGTCATTGAGGCCGTCGAAGGGGATTGCGTCCGCATTTTCGTCACGAATCGCCTGGCCGCGCCAACCACGGTGCATTGGCATGGCGTACTTCTGCGGAGCGGCATGGATGGCGTAGGCGGATTGACGCAGCGGGCGATTCGCTCCGGCGAGACGTTCCTGTACGAGTTTCAAATCGTGCAGCACGGCACGCTGATGTATCACAGCCATCACGACGAAATGACGCAGATGGGCATGGGCCTCACCGGGATGATCGTCGTCCATCCGCGCCATCCGACCGCGCCGCGCCCGGCGCGCGACTTCGTGATCATGCTGCACGAATGGAAAGTCGAGGTCGGCGCTCGACGGCCGAATCCGAACGAGATGACCGACTTCAACATCCTGACGATGAACGGAAAGTGCTTCCCCGGCACGCGGCCCCTGATCGCGAAGCTCGGCGATCGCGTACGCATTCGCTTCGGGAATCTCTCCGCGATGGACCATCACCCGATTCATCTCCACGGCTACAACTTCACGCTAACGGAAACCGACGGCGGCGTGATTCCCGGAACGGCGCGCTGGCCGGATACGACCGTGCTGGTACCGGTTGGCGCGACCCGGACGATCGAATTCGACGCACAGCACCCCGGCGATTGGGCGATGCACTGTCACATGACGCATCACGTCATGAACCAGATGGGCCACAACATCCCGAGCATGATCAGCGTGGAAACCGGCGACCTCGACCGGCGCATTCGTGCCCTGCTGCCCGGCTACATGACCATGGGACAGGCGGGCATGAGCGGCATGACCGAGATGGCAATGGCGGTGCCTCCCAACAGCATTCCGATGGTAGGGGGCATCGGCCCGTACGACGAAATCACGATGGGCGGGATGTTCACGATCCTGAAAGTGCGCGAAAGCCTTTCGAACTACGACGATGATCCGGGCTGGTACTCCGCGCCGGGCGAGGCGCCGGCCGACGTCGCCTCGCAGGGCGCGCTGGAGAAAAACGGCGTCGCGCCGGACGGCTCTTCCGCGCCGCGCGCGCCGGTCGCCGCGCTGAAATCGTGGCAACTTCCGCGGCCGCTGCAACCAAACCCCGCACCATCCGGCGCGCATCATCACCACGGTTAGACGCAGACCCGGCAATCGACTCGTTCCGCGTCGCAGGTCCCGGTTGGCGATAGACTCCTGGCTGTCCCACAGCGGATAGCGGGGGCGCGGCACTCGTCGCGCTGTGGCGCGATCAAGGTCTGGGTAGGAGAAGCTTCATGAGCGAACTAACTCGGCGTGACATTCTTGGTTCGGCGGCGCTGGTGGGCGGGCTCTATGCCCTGACGGGGCAAGCGCACGCACAGCAGGCGTCTGGCGGAGCCGACGGCCCATACACGCTGCCCGACCTGCCTTACGGCTACGCCGACCTGGAGCCGCACATTAGCGCCCAGATCATGAAGCTGCACCATGACGTGCATCACGCCGGCTACGTCAAAGGTGCGAACGAAGCCCTCGCGGCGCTGGACGCTGTGCGGCGGACCGGCGGCGATGAGATCAAAAAGGTCCGCAACTTGACGGACGCCCTGACGTTCAACCTCGCCGGACACGTGCTGCATTCGATCTTCTGGAAGAACATGGCCAAGGCGGGTGGCGGCGAGCCCAAGTCCGGCTCGGAGATCGGTAAGCTCATTCAGCGCGACTTCGGCTCTTACGCCGCGTTCAATGGACACTTCTCGGCCGCGGCCATGCAGGTGCAGGGCAGCGGTTGGGGCATTCTCGCCTGGGAGCCGCTGGCGCAGCGACTGGTGGTGCTCGAAGCGGAAAAGCATCAAGTCAATGTCGTTTCGGGCACGCGGCCGCTGATCGCGCTGGACGTTTGGGAGCACGAGTATTATCTGCAATATCAGCAGAAGCGGGCCGATTACATCAAGGCGTTCTTTAACGTCATCAGTTGGGACGACGTGGAGCAGCGCCTGCAGACGACGATGAAGTAGGGAAAAGCGCCCGGACGATTCGCAGCCGGGCGTCGCGGCGGAGTGAATATCCAAGCCGCGACGCTCAACTGGTTGGGGCGTGAAACGGCGGGCAAAGATTTGAATGGGCATGAATTTCTTCGAGTGGTCACGACCCGCGCAAGACTCTCGGCACGATGGACGTGGCCGAGCTGCGCGCTCAGGAAATGCTGCTCACGAACGAGCGCGATCGGCTTTCGGCGCGCATCGGAAAGCTCGCGACCGACAAGCAGGCCATCATCGAAAAGGGCGCGAAGGAAAAGACCCCCGAGATGCGCCGCACGTTCGCGCAGCAGTACGACCTGCTGCACACCGAACAGATGATGCTCTCGCGCCATCTGAACCTGCGCAGCAAAGAGGCGCTGACCGTCGCGCGCCTGCGGCTATTGCGCGAAACGGCGAGCCGGGCGGGCGTCGGCGCGATGGGCAAGGGCCTGATTCGCGACAACGATCTGGCGCTGATCGAGCGCCTCATCGAGAGCGACAAGGTGACGACCGAGGTCTATCAGGAGCGCCTCGACGCGATCCTGCAAATGGGACACGAGGCAGACGTGGAATCCGCCGGCCTCTCGCCCGCGAGTCAGGAATTGCTGCGCGTCTGGAACGACATGGACGCCGGACTCATCAGCGACTCGGCCGCCGCGTTCGACGAAACCGAGAAGCGCGTCCGCGAGCGGCAGAAGGGCGAGGCATAGCCCTTCCGCCGTCAGGCACTCCACAACCTATTACGGTTGTTCGAGCTTTCCATTCGCATCGTCAAGCGGTTCGGTCAATGTGATCACGCGGTCTGCGCGTGTAAGTCTCGTGGCCGTCTGGCCGCTGGGCCACGTTACCGTGACGCTGACGATCGCCGATTGATTCAGGCCGAAGTGGGCTTCCTTCGGCGGGCCGG
>JBGAJB010000241.1:0-5334 GCA_044225155.1 Phycisphaerae bacterium
GCTGAACGGAGCGCTGCCCAATCGCACGCAGCTCCGGGAGTTCACCGGCCGAATTGACCGGTACCGCACGTTGCCGGCCGAGGTGCTGGCGGCGATCCGGTCGATTCCGCGGACGGCGGGCGGGATGGAAGTGCTGCGCACGGGCGTGTCGATGCTGGGACACTTCGACGTCGCCAAAGGCGATTCGAAGTCCGCGCTGATCGAGCGCAGCATGCACATTCTCGGGGCCGTGCCGACGATGATCGCGGCACGGATGCGTTTCCTCGACGGGAAGGATCCGATCGCGCCGAAGGCGGGGCTCTCGCACGCGGCGCAGTTCCTCTACATGGCCTTCAATCAGCAGCCCGGGCAGCTCGAAGAGAGAATTCTCAACCTCACGCTCGTGCTCTATGCCGAGCATGAATTCAACGCTTCGACCTTTACCGCGCGCGTCTGCGCGAGCACGCTGAGCGACGTGTACTCGTGCGTTGTGTCGGGCATCGGCGCGCTAAAGGGACCGCTGCACGGCGGGGCGAACGAAGAATCGATGAAGCTGGTCGATCGCTTCAAGTCGGCGGCCGAGGCACGGGCCTGGGCGCTGGAAGCGGTCGAGAAGAAAGAACTGATCATGGGCTTCGGGCATCGCGTCTATAAGAACGGCGATCACCGCGCCCGCATCCTGCAGCCTTACATGGAGCAGCTCGGCAAGCTACGGAACGAGCAGTGGCGCGTGGAGATCTGGCACGCGATCAAGGACGTCGTGTGGGAGAAGAAAAAGATCCACATGAACGTCGACTATCCGTGCGGGTTGACGTACTTCTTCATGAATCTGCCAATTGACATTTACACGCCGCTCTTCGTGGCGTCGCGAGTAAGCGGCTGGTGTGCGCACATCATTGAGCAGCTCACGAACAATCGGATCATTCGGCCGCGCAGCCGGTACGTGGGACCGGCGCTGCGGGACTATGTGCCGATGGAACAGCGCGCGTAGCGGATTATCTCAGCGCGAGTGCCCCGCGAGATTGCAAAGAGGGCCGGTAGGATTCTTGGATGGACCCCAACATCTGGGTTGAAAGCGAGCTGAGGCGCACCGCCGAACAGGGACCGACGCAGCCAGACGATCAAATAGAGAGATGGACGCTCTACGTTCCAGTTAGGATCGAACATCCGACCGGGCCAACTGTTGCAGCCCGCATCAGGTTGGATCCGAGCGCGCTTGGGCGAACGGATGAAGACGGCCTGTGTGCCCTGCTGCCACCAATCGTTCTGGAATCTCTGATCGAACAAGAACAAGTCGAATCGAGTTGCGCATGGCTGGCCGGAGCGGAGTTACTGCTCATCCGAGTGAAACCCGAATCCCGAGAGATTTGGATCGTGCAAACGGCCTCCAGAGACTTGCGAGCGGAGTACCGGATTCCCAATTGGATTCAAAACCCTGACCCGCCAACTTGCTGCGGTCGACTAATGTACTTCGTCGGACAGATCGATGATGACGAACTCTGCTCACAACGTCCGCATGACGCGTTGATGTGGTGGCATGACAGCGCCAGCTTTTATGTCTTCACCTGCGCCGTTTGCATGGGAGTAAGAGCCGTGGGCCAGCAATATTAGGGGCTCGCGGCCGAAATCTTTTGAAGGATTCCCGGAATCAATTCCAGTACGTGATCGATCTCGCGGGCCGTCGTGTAGCGACCCATGGAGAATCGAATCTGGCCCTGGGCAATTTCGGGCGCAATCGCCATCGCCTGCAAGACGTGCGATGGTTCGAGTGAGCCGCTGCTGCATGCCGCGCCACTCGAGGCGCACACGCCGGCCTGGCTAAGCAACAACAGGACTGCCTCGGCGCTGACGCCGGGAAAACAGACGCAGCAGGTGTTGTGAAGGCGCTCCGCCCGACCGCCGACCACGACGGCGTCGAATTTTTCCGTGAGCGTTTGCTCCAGACGATCGCGAAGGGTCGTGATGCGCTGTTGCAATGCGGCGTCGGCGAGGGCTTCGCCGGCACTCTCACAGGCAGCTCCGAGTCCGATGATTCCGGCCGCGTTTGACGTACCGCCGCGCCGGCCGCGCTCCTGCGGGCCGCCGACAATCATGGGGCGCAGGGGCGTGCCGCGCCGCAGATAGAGTGCGCCGCAGCCTTTCGGGCCGTGAATCTTGTGGGCGCTGAGGCTCAGCAGATCGACGCCGAGCGAATCGACGCTGATCGCGAGCTTGCCGGCCGCGTTCACGGCGTCGGTGTGGAGCAGCGATCCGGCGGCGTGCACGATGCGGCTCGCCTCGGCGAGAGGGAAAATCACGCCCGACTCGTTGTTGGCCAACATGAGCGACACGAGCGCGGTGTCGGGGCGAAGTGCGGCTTGCAGCGCGGCGAGATCGAGCCGGCCGTCTTGATCGACGCTGATGCGCGTCACCGACACACCTTCGTGCTCCAGCGCCTCGGCGGTGGCGAAGATGGCGTGATGCTCGACGGCGGAGATGACGAGGCGGCGCTTTTGCGGCCGGGCGGCCAGCACGCCGCGCAGCGCGAGATTGTCCGCCTCGGTGCCGCCGCTGGTGAAAATGATCTCGGAGTCGCGGGCGCCGATCAGTCGCGCGACCTGCGCGCGGGCCTGCTCGATCCGCGCGCCCACCTGCGCCCCGAAGTGATGCAAGCTCGACGGATTGCCGTAAAGATCGGTGAGATACGGCAGCAGCGCGTCGAGCACGCGCGGATCAATGCGCGTCGTCGCGTTGTAGTCGAGGTAGCAAAGGCCGGGATCGCTCATGGCCGGGCCGTTCATTGGTTCGGCGTATCCGGATCGAGATCCCAATCGGCAGCCAGCGCTTCCTTGAGATTGGTGCTGCGTTCCGCATGGCCGTCGTTGAAGGAGAAGTTCGCGCCGCCGTAGTGACGCTCGTCGATGTACGCCTCGCCCTCGAGCCCAGCGATGTGCAGCTTGGGAATGTCGCTGCGCAGCAGATCGTCGGCGTCGGTTACGAGCGGGTTTGCGTCAATGATGATCGGGATGCGATGCTTGATCTTGTCGAGCGAGCCGCGCGACCAGGCGTATTCGTAAACGCGAAAGTGGCCGGTGCTATCGGTGAGCTGCTGCGTTTCCTTGCAGGTCCAGAGGCCGAAGCGGCCTTCGAGGTTTCGCATGACCGGGAAATTGTCGGTCATGCTGAAATCGTCGTCGTCGTAGAGCGACCGATAGAGCGCCTCCGCCCAACCGTGGTAGATGCCCGGGTGATCCTTCACTTCGTATTTCGCGGGAGGCAGGGTGAAGTGGTAATCATTCCCGTAGGCGATCAGCCCTTTCATCATCTCGCTGAGCGTGGCCATGCAGACGGTCGACTTGGCCTGAGCCCGGGCGCGGGAAAGCGACGGCGTGAGCATCGAGATCAGCATCGAGATGATCGCGATCACGACCAGCAGCTCGATGAGCGTGAACGCCGGACGCGCTGCCGTACTTTTCTGTTCTGGCCCAGCAGTGCGCGGCATCGTTGCTGGCCGCTTCTCGCCGTTCGCTCGCATGGCAACATTCTACACGTGTCGCCGAAGCGGCAACGTCAGCAAATTGGCCGCGTGAGTTCCCGGGGCGTGATAACAATCGGCGCAGTCCGGACTAATCCGGCGAGGCGGGCTGACTTTGAGCGCGCGCGACGGCCGTGGAACCGAGGAACTGCGACTGGCACTTCGGGCAGGAAACCGGGTCGTTGGATTGGGGCGGAATGAAGTCGGTCCCGCAGTCGTAGCAGTGCCAAAGTTCGAGCATGGCGCTGGCGCCGCACTTGCGACACTTGAACGGGAAACTTTCGCCGGGATGCACGCGGACGCGAGCTTCCGCCCCGCACTGCACGCAGCGAAGCACCGCGTCATAGCCGCCGTCTCCGCGAGCGGGGCGATCGCCGAGAAGCAGGTAGACCGCGCCGGCGAGGGCGATCAGGCCCGCGCCTACGGCGCCGATGATGACGCGACGCCGAAACTGCCGCCGCGCGTAAGCGCCGATGAGGATCTCCCCTTCGCGCGTTTGGCCGAACGGGACCGTGCGCAGCTCGATTGGCCGGCGTTTTGGCATGCGGGAATTCTATGGCGGCACTGTGCGGTTCGGTTAGCACGGTGGAACTCCGGAAATCCTACGAGCGACGACAGTTGCGCGCGCCGACGTTCCCGGCCGAGTTGATATCCCGTTTATCGTTCGGTCGGCTGCTCGAAAGCCGAGAAGTTGATCGAGCGTTGGAGACCACCCGACTGATCCGCCTGCGCGTCGTTGTCGCCAAAGCGGACTCGAACCTGTGTTCTGCCGCCAGAGACATCGAGCACCCTTTCCATTAATGCAGGGATACGAGGGTCGAATACAGCTATGATTATCGTGGCCGGCGGATCGAGCGGCGCGTGTACACCTGGAACCCGACCGGCGGGGCCGAAGGCACCGGGGCGTGGAACACGACGCCGACCGCCCATTCGCGCTACATGTGGTTCGGCTGGATGAACCTGCTGGAGCTGGACGCCTTGGCGAGCAACGCCTACCTGCGCCGTGCATGGGCGATGCGAGTCGCGTCGAAGCGGTCCCGTGCGGCTCAGTTTTCCCTGAGCCGTCCGTCGGGAACGATCGCGGATCCATCCGGTGCGTCGGGTACTCCGAACGTTGGCGAGAGCTGTTCAAGCTCGGCGCTGGGCGCGTGGCACTGCATGCAGTTCGTACGGGAAAGGTGATCCGGGCGCCAACCGTCATATCCGTATTCGCCGTGGCAACTCACGCAATTGTTCCGCATGAACACGGTGTGCGGCAACACGGGGGGAGCGCCGGCCCAGGCCCTGGTGCCGCCGTAGCCGGTCGCCCGTCGACCCACGAAGGAATTCTGCGGGGGCGATCCATCGGGTTCGGTGGCCGGCGCTTCGACGTGGCATTGCGTGCAGTTTTGCAGATACGTATGCGCGACCATGCGGGCGGTCTTGTCCCCCGCGCGCAAACCGGTCGCATGACAGGCACGGCAAGTCTGCAGGTTCATGGCTCCGGTCGGGTGTGGAACGACCGGTGGCGCACCTTCGTAGGCTCGGAGCGTCCCGCGCAGTTCGATCGACTTTACGCGCGAGGCAAACTTGTCGGGTACCGCGACCGGATTCGCCCGGCTCTCGGAAATGACAAAGGGGGCCGGACTGTTGAGCAACCAGGGCAGTGCGGCGGAGGAAGGTCGTGCGCCGGCGGCCGTCGAACTGGGCACGGGGATCCCGGCGACGACGGCGGGTTGCGACTGGAGCGGGGCGGGGGGACGGTTGGGGGGAGGCGTGTCCGCGGCAGATCCAAGGGTCGCGACCGCCGCGAGCAGACCGCAGACGAAGCGCGCGGCACCGGCAAGCGAAGTCATCAGGCG
>JBGAJB010000242.1:0-5302 GCA_044225155.1 Phycisphaerae bacterium
CCACGTCGACAAGCTGATCGGCGACCTGCTCGGCGCGATGGACCTGAACAAGACGGCCGTCTTCATCGTTAGCGATCACGGCGCGAAACGCATGGACGGCGGGTTCTGCTTCAACGACTGGCTGATCCGTGAAGGCCTGCTCACGATGAAGGAGCCGGTCACCGCCAAGAAGCAGTTCAAATTCAACGAGGTCGATTGGAGCAAGACAAAGGTCTGGGGCGAGGGCGGCTACTACGCGCGCTGCTTCATCAATCGCGAAGGCCGCGAGTCGCAGGGCCAGGTGAAGAACGCGGAGTATGAAGCCTTCCGCGACGAGTTGATCCGCCGCATCGAAGCGATCAAGGACCACAACGGCAAGCCGATGGGCAACAAGGTTTACAAGCCTGAGCAGATTTACAAGAAGGTGAACAACGTCGCACCCGACCTCGTCGTGATCTTCGGCGACTTGCACTGGCGCAGCGTCGGCACGATCGGCAATCCCGAGGTGTACACCTTCGAGAACGACACCGGCCCGGACGATGCGAACCACGCCCAGCAAGGCATGTACATCCTCAACCATCCGAGCCTGCCCAAGGGCGAGCAGAACCGCACGCTTTATGACGTGACGCCGACGATCTTGAAGCTGCTGGGCCAGCCGCTGCCGGAGAACCTGGTCGGTAAGCCGATGGTGTGATCGCCGTTCGCAACCCGCGAACAAGTTCGTCACGCAAACGCAAAAAAAACACGCCCGGAGCAGAACCTCGTTTTCGACCATGAGGTCCCATCCGGGCGTACTTATGCGCGCAGTTTTCACCCCAGCCGAAGTGCGTGCCAAATCCTCAGTTCCGTCCCCGCCCAGAGCAGGCTCGCGATCGCTACCAGGAAAATGGCGGTCTTGATCCGGCCGACGCTCTGCTCAAAAGCGGCCGTCTGACTTGGGTCGGCCGCGAGTTTTTGAAGCACGCGGGCGCGCGATGCGATCGAGCCGTGCCGCCAACTCGGGGCTTGCGGCGGAATCCCATTCAGAATGGCGACATCATGCAGCGTTTCGCCGAAAAGCTGTGCGGCCGACAAACACAGGCGATTGGAGTTGCCGGCATCCGCCGCCGGCATTCCGCGCTCATGCAGCGCGCAAGGCACTTCGCACGGCGCGCCGGCCAGCGCCAACGTGCGCACGCCATACACATCCGCCTGACGCTCGAATCTGCGCGACACCCAGCCAAACAGGATGAACCACTTCACCGCGAGCGCAATCGACAACCCGACCACGACCGGATCGAGGTGATTCAAGCTCCCGTGCCGCTGCGCGTGCACGCTGATGATCGTCACCCAGCAGCCGCTGATCAGCGCCATCAGCAGGAAGAAGCCGATGTGGTGCCGCTTCACGTGCCCGGCTTCGTGCCCAAATACCGCCTCGATTTTGGCGTCGTCCATCTGCTCCAGCATGCCGTCGGTGATCAGAATGTAGCGCAGCGGCGCGACCACTCCCATCACGGCCGCGTTCACAATCATGCCGCCCGAGCGCCAGATCAGTATCTCACTGAAGCGCAGCCGCAAACGGCGCGCCAGCGCTTCGAGTCGATCACGCAATGCCCCGGCCGGGAGCGGCTGCGTGAGCCAGATGTAACGCAGCAATCCTGGCGCGATAACCGCCACGAGACCGGCCGACGTCCCCAGCAACAGGTCGGGCAGGAACGGGAAGCCCGTCGCGCGGCGCAACTCGACCTGATGCTGCTCGATCAGATCGCGTGCGAGCAGGATCAGTAACATCGGCGCGAGGATGAACAACAATTGATGCCGGAAGTTGTAGGCCAGGTATTCCCAGATCCCCCAGACCGGATGCACCGGCCGGCCGCGCAGCAAGTTGATCTCCAGCGCGATCTGCCGGATCGCCCGCTCGGCCGGATACACGCTCACCCACGCCAGCATGACCGCGATGATGAAGGGCACGCCGGCGATCAGACTCGGCACGACGAGCCAGTCACCGACCCAAGGCGCTTCCCGGCACATCGACAACCAATCCGTGCCGATCAAAATTGCCGAGTGCCCGAGCCCAAGCATGCCCTGCACGATCGTCATGTCGCGTCCCAGCGCCGCTTGGCCGTAGGAGGGATCCTCCGGATGTTCGTTGAGTTGTCGCAGGCAGCGCCGGCAGGCGACGGCCCCGACAATGGCCGGTCCCAGCGTCACGAGCACAATTAGGGCGCAAACCCAGGCATCGCCGCGCACGATTGGATAGGGCGGCTCGTCAAAGGCGAGCACGAGCGAAAACACGGCGATCACGACCAGATACATGCTGCTGAATCATATCGACCAGGGGATCAGCGGCGCGACTGGCGACGCGGCGAGGGCGCACTTATCGCCGAGCCGGGCGGCGCAATCCGGCGCGCGGCTCAAGATTGAGATCGGCCGTGCAACCGGCCGCGAAGCGATGATGTCCGAGCGCGGCGATCATCGCGGCGTTGTCGGTGCAGTATTTGATCGGCGTGACATGCACGCGCATTTGCGCCCGCTCGCACGCCTCTGTCATGGCCGCGCGCAGCGCGCTATTGGCGGCCACCCCACCACCGATTGTGACATCGCACACGTTGTGTCGCTCGGCTGCGAGGATCGTCTTGCGGACCAGCGGCTCAACGACGGCCGCCTGAAAGCTCGCGGCGATGTCCGCCTTTTCGCTTTCCGAAAAGCGCTCGAGCGAGCCGTATTTGTTTCCCACGCCGTGCACGTGATAGAGAACAGCCGTCTTCAGTCCGCTGAATGAGAAGTCGAGCGTCGGCCGATCGAGCCAGGCGCGCGGAAAGCGCCGGGATAGCCGAGTTCGAGGATGGCCGCGACCTTGTCGAACGCTTCGCCGGCCGCGTCGTCGACGGTCTGCCCGAGCAGTTCAATATTCAACCAATCTCGGACGAGATAGATCGACGAGTGTCCCCCGCTGACAACCAGTGAGATTGCCGGCCAGGGTACAACGTCGGTCGTGAGCGCCGCGCTGGTCGCGTGGGCCTCGATGTGATCGACCGGGACGAGCGGCACGTTCCACGTCATCGCCAGCGTCTTGGCGGCGGCCATCCCGATCAGCAGCGAGCCGACCAAACCCGGCCCTTCCGTCACCGCGATCGCGCGAATGTCGCCGGGCTTCGCTCCGGCCTCGGTCATCGCTTGATCGATGATCGGAGCAATGTGCTCGACGTGTGCGCGGGCGGCGATTTCGGGAACAACGCCGCCGTAGCGCGCGTGCAGCGCGATCTGCGAACTCACGACGTTGGTGCGCACGTCGCGCCCATCTACCACGATTGCGGCGGAGGTTTCGTCGCAGGACGTTTCAATTCCGAGAATCAAGCCGGCACTCACATCCTTACGGCGAGTTTAGGAGCGAATGACGAATGCCGGAAAGGGACGAAAGGCGGTTCGGCGAGACGCACGGCGCCACCGTCGGCGTTTTGAATTCGCGATCGCCAAGCGGCTCGGCGGGAGCCTCACCCTCCCGGTCTCCTCCATTCGCTCTTTGCTATTCGCCATTCGTTATTTCGCCAGCCGCCCAGACAGCAGCGACAGCCACGGCGGCGGTCTCGACGCGCAAGATGTTTGCCGCCAAGCGCACGAGCCGCGCGCCGACCGTCCGAAACTGCGCAATTTCCGAATCCGTGAATCCGCCCTCGGGGCCGATGAAGACGGTCGGATCTGCTTTCTTGTTTGCCGCCAGCGCCGATGCGACTGACTCCGCGCCCTCGGCTGGATGAGCAATCAGCGTTTCCGCGGAAATATCCGGTGGCGCGCCCGAGACAAGTATCTCGGGCAGCCACATACGGCCACACTGCTTGGCAGCCTCGAGCGCCGTGCGCTGCAGCCGTGCGCCATGCTTTTCCTCCACGCGCACGACGCTTCGCGCGAAGTTTGTCAGCACCACCCGCGAAACGCCGAGTTCGGTGCACTTCTCGATCAGCCAATCCAGCCGATCGCCTTTGCACGCGGAGACGACGAGCGTCAGTCGCGCCGACGGGGACGTGTGCGTGCAAACTTGTTCTACCCGGCAGCGCACGGGCGCGGCGCGCGAACGTTTTCCGGGCACTCCAATCTCGACGACGACCGCTTCCGCAGAATGCCCCCGGCCATCAAAGAGAATGCACGCGTCGCCCGGCTTGAGACGCAAACTACTGGCCGCGTGCGAGGACTCCTCCGATGTAAGGATGACCTCGCCGACGACGAGTTCCGGGACATGGAATCGCGGGAAATCGCGGCTCACGTTCCAAATTCTGCCAGCACGACGCCCAGATCGCTGAGGTCAACGCAGCCACTGCCGTTGTAGTCGCCCGCCGCCACGTATCCCGGCGTCCCAAAGCAATAGTTGTAGGCCGCCAGCACCACACCCAGGTCGCTAAGATCGACGTCACCATCGCCGTCTGTGTCGCCCGGTCGCACGCTATCGAGCACGTTCACCGGACCCGCTGTGACCTCGCCGCCCGCAGTCGACAGCAACGGCATATCTGTGCTGCGATCCTCGACCTGGGTCTTCGCCAGCACATGCGTCACGCGCAGCTCGTTGACGCCGAACGCCGACGCCGACGCCGTCGTGGAAAGCACCACAAAATACGTCTTAGTTTCTCCTACCCCGAGGCGTACGCCGGCCGCGCTCTCGTCAAGCACGGAGAGCGAAAGCTCGCCCTCCGAAGAAAGCGCTGTCGGCGTCCATGTCCCCACCAGCTCATCGCCGGCATCCCAGTCGCCTGATCCGGTGTCTCGGAAAAGCTCAAGCGAGATCAACAGACCATTCGCCTGGAGGTCCGTCAGCGGTACTCCTGCTGCGCTCTCGAGCCGCAGCGCGACCGAAGACAAACCGATTTCGTCATCTCCCGCGCGCCCGATGTGCGTCAGATCAAGCTTCAGCGCCGCCTGACGGGACAGTTCGCCGATCGTCGGCAGGGCGACGCTGGCGGCAGCCAACTGAAACTGCCCGCCCGTGTTTGCCCACCACAGGATTTGATTCGCGACGGCCGCACAGGCGAGTACATCGGGACGTGAATCGCCGTTGAAGTCGGCGATTGCACCGAAAGTCGCCAGCGCGAATCCGAGCATGATGGGATGCTCGCTCCAGCTCGTCCCGGCTCCATCGACATTTTCAAACCACGTAACCTCGCCCAGGTTATGCCCGATGGCGAGTACGTCCATGTCGCCGTCGAAGTCGAGATCGGCGGCGTTCGCATAGATGGCGAAGGTAAAGTCGGTATTGATGTCGTGCCGCGTCCACGCGCCACCCACGCCGTCAATATTCTCGAACCACACTACGTCATTGTCCGTGAACGCAGCGCCGACGACGTCCCAGTCACCG
>JBGAJB010000243.1:0-5464 GCA_044225155.1 Phycisphaerae bacterium
GCCGATGCGGAGGGGCTTCTTGGGCCGGGCGGCATCTCGGGCGCGGAACTCATCACGCTGACCGTGATCGGTTACGAGATCGCGACGCGCGCCGGCATTGCGCTCCACCGGAGCGTCAGCGACTACCACACATCCGGCGCCTGGAATTCGCTCGCCTGCGCGGCCCTCGGCGCACGGCTGATGCGGCTGGATCAGGAAACGACGCGTCACGCGCTCGGAACGGCCGAGTATCACGGGCCGCGCAGCCAGATGATGCGCTGCATCGACCACCCGACAATGCTGAAGGATGGCTCGGGCTGGGGCGCCTTCGTCGGCGTGAGCGCCGCCTATCTCGCCCGCGACGGGTTCACCGGTGCGCCGGCCATCACGATCGAGGCCGACGACCAGCGCACGATCTGGTCCGATCTCGGAAGCCGCTGGCGCATCGAGGAACAGTATTTCAAGCCATATCCCGTCTGCCGATGGGCACAGCCTGCCGTCGAGGCGGCCGAATCCCTGCTTGCAGGGGCCTCGGTCGCGCCGGCCGAAATCGAGAAAGTGGAGGTCGAGACTTTCGGCCATGGCGTACGGCTCGGCACCGCCCTGCCGGCTTCGACGGAAGCGGCCCAGTATGCGCTTGGCTTTCCGCTAGCCGCCTATCTCGTACGTCGCAAGATCGGCGCCACCGAAGTCGGCGCTTCGGGCCTGAACGATCCGGAGATTGCGGCGATGGCCGCGCGCATCAGACTTTCAGAAGATCCTGAAATTTCCGCGCGGTTTCCCGCGAAGCGCTATGCCCGCGTGCGCATCCGGACAAAGGCCGGCCGGACTCTCGAGTCCGAATTGACGGCCGCTCGAGGCGATCCGGACAGCCCGCTCGCCGACGCGGAGGTCATCTCGAAATTCGAAACGCTCGCGGAGACTCTCGGCGCGAAGCGGGCGACTGCGATCCGCGACGCGGTCCTCGCGCTCGGCGAGCCGGACCGGCCCGTCGGACCGCTCGCGGACCTCGTTCTGTCCGCCTAGAGAACCTGATCGAGAAACGCGCGCGTGCGCTCGTGGCGCGCGTTCTTGAAGAATTCGGCCGGCGGGCCGTGCTCGACGATGGTGCCGCCGTCGGTGAAATAGACGTGGTCCGCGACTTCGGCGGCAAACCCCATCTCGTGGGTCACAAGGATACAGGTCATTCCTTCCGCCGCCAGTTCGCGGATCGCGACCAGCACTTCCTTCTTCGTTTCCGGATCCAGGGCCGCCGTGACCTCGTCGAAGAGCATCACAGTCGGCGACATCGCGAGCGAACGCGCGATCGCGACACGCTGCTGCTGGCCGCCCGACAGTTCGCCGGGATAGGCGCCCTGCTTTTCCGAAAGGCGGACCTTGCCAAGAAGCTTTTGCGCCCGCGCCTCGACCTCCGGCTTGGACTGCTTGAGCACGTGCAGCGGCGCCATCATCACGTTCTCGAGCGCGGTCTTGTGCGGGAAAAGGTTGTACTGCTGGAACACGATCCCGACCTTCCGGCGCAGAGCCAGCTTGTCGAGATCGGGATCATTCACTTCGATGCCGTCGACCTTGATCGAGCCCTTCTGCACCGGCACCAGCGCATTGATCGCACGCAGAAGCGTCGACTTGCCGGATCCCGAAGGACCAATGATGCACACGCATTCGCCGCGCCGGACGGTCAGCGATATGTCCTTCAACACCACGAGCGCGCCGAAGCGCTTTTCGACGCGGTCGATGACGACGACGGGTTCGCCAAGTTTGTGCGACATCTCAACCCTCAGAGCTTGACCGCGTAGCGCCGTTCGAGCCGCTGCGTCAGGCGTGCGATCGGATAGCAGTACGCGAAGAAGAAGAGCAGCAGCAGCGCGTAGAACGGCAGGTAGAGTTCCGTGCGCGCCTCGGCGACCAGCGCGCCGCGCGTGAGAGTCATCGCATCCTGGATGCCGACGACCGAAATCAGCGTCGTGGCCATCGTGAGGATGGCGTAGAGATTCATCCAGGGCGGGATCATGCGCTTGACCGCCTGCGGCAGGATGATCCGCCACAATGTCTGCATGCGCGAGAAGGCAAGGCTTTCCGCCGACTCCCACTGCCCAACGGGCACCGAGTTCACGCCGCCGCGCACGATTTCCGCGACATTGGCCATTACCGGCAAGGCAAGTCCGATGATCGCCTTGAACCAGGCGGGCAGCGCGACAACGACGCCGGCGACGCGCAGCTCGAACGGAAGCAAGAACATCGCGAAAAACAACAGAACAAGCCACGGCGAGTTGCGGAAAAACTGCGTGGCGATCCACGAGAAGCCGCGTACGGGCCGCAGCAACGAAATCTGCCCCAGGCCGAGAACGACGCCGGCAAGCGTTCCCACGGTCATCGACGCGACGCTGATGGCAAGGTTGAAAAGGAACCCCTGCCCGATCAACGGCGTCCATTTGAGGACGGTTTCGAAAATTCCCGGCCGCGCGGGACCGTCCGCAGCCTCGGCGACCGCGATCGAAAGCGCCGCCACAAGCAGCGCTGCTGCAAAGATCCGCCGCGAGGCGAAGAACGCGATCAGCGAACTGGATGCGAATTCACAGGGCGGAACTGCCGGCTTGCGGAACGGCAGCAGGACGGGCAGATCGCTCGCGCACGGGATCGCCTTCATGCGTTGTAACCCGGAATGCGCAACATCCGTTCCCATCGCTGCATCAGCCACACGAGCACGGCGACGATGGCGACATAGGTGATCAGCAGAACGACCATCATTTCGCGGACGTTCAGTACTTCCGACCAGACTTGGGCGGCGGCATAGAGAAGCTCCGGTACGCCGATTGCATAGGCAAGTGTCGTCGTCTTCACCAGATTGACCAGATTGTTTCCCAGTGCCGGCAGGCAGATGCGGAAGGCCAGTGGCAGGACGACGTAGACGTAGCTCTGCACGCGGGTATAACCCAGCGCTTCGGCAGCCTCCGTCGTTGCGGTCGGGACGGCTTCGATTCCGGAGCGGAAAATCTCGATGTTGAACGCGCCGGCGAACAGCGAAAACGAGATGATCGCCCAGCCCACGTTGTTGACGAGCGGAACCTTCTGCCCGAAGGCGTCGGTCACTGCCGGAAGTGCCGCACTTACCGCGAAGTAGAAGAAGGCCAGCTGGACGAGCGGCGGCGTGTTGCGGAAGAACTGGATTGTCGAACCCGGCAACGGCTGCACGCGCGAACGGCGAACGCGCCCTGGCTGGCGCTTGACCAGCCCGACCAGAATGCTCAGGACGATGCAGACGACCGACAGCCAGACGGTCGTCGACAGCCCCGTCAGGAAACGCGCGCGATCGAACGCGTCATAGGCGATGGAAATGTTGCCGTGCGCATTCGCCAGCCACTTGAACCAGTCGGCAATCGCCTGCATCGCCCCTCATCCGGTCCGGCCGCAGCGGCCGCCCGTTTCCGGGCAGCCGCTGCATGCCGTCCAATCAGCTGCTCTTGAGCTTGCGGTTCGTCTCGATCAGGTAGGGGCTCTGCTTGATTCCCCACTTGCGCTCGAGTTCGAGAAGGCGGCCGGACTTGTGCCAGTCGACCGACATTTCCTTCAGCAGCTTGCCGAAAGGCGCGTCGAGATCCTGAAGCCGCACGCCGATGGCCCACAGCTGCGGGTCCTCCGAGACGAGCGGCATCTCGTAGTTCGCCCACTTCGGGTCGCCGCCGGAAAGCGTCGAAACGATGAGCGTATCGTCGAACAGGAAGGCGATGCAGTTGCCGCCCTGAAGCGCGTTGAGCGCATCGGGCACCGCCGGGAACACGACCATGTCGGGCGTGTAGAGCTCGCTGACGCGGCGGTTATAGTACGCGCCCTGCACCGCGCAGACCTTGCGGCCCTTCAGGTCCGACCACTGCTTGAGATTGGCCGATTTCGGCGCGAGCACGTTGGTGGCGCCGGCGTAGTAGTTCGGCTCGATCATGCCGACGACCTTGCGGCGCGCCTCGGTGTCGCCCATCGTCGCGATGACCATGTCGATGCGGCCCTGCTGGAGGAACTCCATGCGGTTGGCCGCCGTGACCGGGATCATCTCGACCTTGACGCCGAGCTTCTTGGCGACATCGTCGACGAGATCGATTTCGAGGCCGACGATCTTGCCCGACGGATCGAGGAAGCCCCACGGCTTGTAGTCGTTCTTCACGCCGACGACGATCGTGCCCTTCTGCTTGATCTGGGCGATCGTGTCCTGCGCCGCGGCCGGCGTCGCATTCGCGGCCGCGAGCCCCATCGCGACGACGGCGGACGACAGCGCCAATTTCAGAAGCCGTTTCATGCAACCCTCCCTCCGGTTTTCGGCAAAGTAGACCCGCATCATCTTCGAAATAGGTTACCGTGCCAACTTATCCCTGAGCGACGCTTTTTAGCTTAAATGCGACGACGTCCCGCAACGCGCACGACTTTGCCCCTGACATGCGCGCGCAACTCGCTGCGCGGCGGGTGTCCGAAACGCGCGCGATAGGCACGCGAAAAATGGCTGGCGCTGACGAAGCCGCACGCCACGGCGACCTCCAGCACCGAAAGGCCGCTCTGTCGGATGAGCAGACGCGCGCGCCGCAGCCGCAGCTCCATGTAATGGGACGACACGGTCCGGCCGAGATGCGACTTGAACAGCCGTTCGAGCTGGCGAACCGAAACGCCGGCGATGCGCGCGAGCGTGCGGCGCGAACAGAGGTCCTCGAGCGAACTCTCCATCCGCTCCAGAACGCGCACGAGCTTGGGATCGCCGACCGAGAGCCGCTCGCGCACGGCCATGCGCTGCGGCCCGTCGCCGGACCGCACATGCGTGTGCAGGAACCATTCGACGACGTCGCTCGCCAGTTCGTGGCCGTGCTCCGCCTCGATGATCGCATGCATCATGTCGAGCGCCGCGATGCCGCCCGAACATGAGATCCGATCGCCGTCGATCTCGAAGAGGCTACGCGTGAGATCGACGTCGGGGAATTCCTCGACGAAGGCCGGCACGTGCTCCCAATGGATCGTGCACCGCTTGCCCCGCAACAGCCCCGCGCGCGCCATCGCGTAGGTGCCGCCCGAGACGCCGCCCACGATCGCCCCGCCGCGGGCGATCTGGCGCATCCAGGCGAAAGTCCGCGTGTCCTCGAACGTCGTCGGGTTGCCGCCCGCACAGACGATGAGCAGGTCGGGCGCGATCGGATCGCCGACCGCGGCGTCGGGCAAGACCTGGACGCCGTTTGATGCCTGCGCCGGTTTCCCGTCGATCGACACGTGCTTCCACTCGTAGATCTCCCGCCCCGAAAGCGCGTTGGCCGCGCGCAGCGGTTCGAGCGCGCAGGCATACGACATCAGCGAATAGCCGGGCAGCAGCAGCACGCCGATCGAACGGATCGGGCGCGGCGGCCAGCGTGGCGGCGGAGCGTCTCTTTTGATCAATTTCATGTCGCGATCAGTCAGAAATGTATCGCTCCGTCTGCGAAATTTCCAGTCATGAAGTCGGTGGGCATCGCATGAA
>JBGAJB010000244.1:0-5274 GCA_044225155.1 Phycisphaerae bacterium
CTCACGCCGGGGAGCGCCGGCGCGCGTTCCCGCCGGGCAGAGGACAGCCCGGCTCTGTTCCGGTCTATGGGGGCTCGGATATCTACTGATGGGGCGAGTGCAACGCTACGCCTGGCGGCCGGCCGAGATCAGCGCGTCCAGCTTCTGCAATGCTCGCCGATCGTCAAGCGCGGCCCGCGCCATCTGGATGCCTTCCACAATCGTCGCGGCCCTTCCGCCAACGTAGATCGCCGCGCCGGCATTGGCGATGACGATTTCGCGCGGCGCGCCAAGCTGCCGTCCTTCGAGAATCGCGCGGGCCAGGGCCGCATTGTGAGCGGCGTCGCCGCCGCGCAACTCCTCCAGCCGGCCACGAGCAACGCCGATTTCCTCGGGCGTAATGACAAAATCCCGCAACTCGCCGTTGCGCAACTCCGTACCGCGCGTGGCGGTTGAAATGCTGATTTCGTCGAGCCCGTCATCGCTGTGCAAGACAAGGCAGTGCCTGGCTCCCAGCCGCTGAAGCACTTCAGCGACAACGCGCGTGAGACGCGGATCGTAGATTCCGAGCACCTGCCTCGTCACGCCGGCGGGGTGCACGAGCGGTCCGATGGTGTTGAAAATCGTGCGCACGCCCAGTTCGCGCCGGGCCGGCGCGGCGTGGCGCGCGCCGGGGTGATACTGCGGGGCGAAGAGAAAGCCGATGCCCAGCGTCTCGATGCATTCCGCGGAACGTTCCGGCGGCATCTCGATGTTCACGCCCAGCGCGCTCAGCACATCGGCACTGCCGCAGCGGCTCTGACTGGCGCGATTGCCGTGCTTGGCGATCCGCGCCCCGGCGCCCGCGGCCACAAACGCCGCGACCGTGGAGACATTGAACGTACCCGCGCCGTCGCCGCCGGTGCCGCAGGTGTCGACCGCGTCGTCGCAGTTCAGCGCGACCGCGCTGGCGCCCGCCCGCATCGCCCGCACGAAACCCGAGATCTCGTCGACGGTTTCGCCGCGTATCCGGAGCGCGATCAGCAGGCCGGCGATCTGTGCCGACGTGGCGCTGCCGGACATCACTAGCCGAGCCGCATCGGCCGCTTCGAGCTCTGAGAGCCGCTCGCCGGCCACGATGCGCTGAATGAAAGCCTGCAACGGCAAGGATCGCTCCATGCTACGCGACGAGGAACGAAATCAGATGATGGTGATCTTACGCACGTCGGCCCGATCCCGCCCCTGAGAAGGATTTCCGCCACTCCCAAAGGTCCGCACGGATACGATGAACGCAAGGTGCGCGGCATGAACCAAACCGAGTTGTTGGCGATCCTCAGTTTTGCCGTCGATGCGGCCCAGGCGGCCGGCGAATTGACGCTGAAACACTTTCAGACCGGCGTGCAGGCGGAACTGAAGAGCGACCAATCGCCGGTGACGATCGCCGATCGCGCCGCGGAGCAGCTTCTCCGCGAGCGCATCGAACGAGCTTTTCCCACGCACGGCGTTGTGGGCGAGGAGTTTGGCGAGAAGCGCGGCTCGACCGACGTTCGCTGGATTCTCGACCCCATCGACGGCACGTTTTCATTTCTGAAGGGCGTGCCGCTCTACTCGGTCCTGATTGGCGTCGAAATCGCGGGCGAATCTCGCGTGGGCGTCATTCACTTTCCGGCGCTGCGCGAAACGATCTGCGCCGCGCGAGGCGAAGGCTGTCGCTGGAATGGACGAACCTGCCGCGTGTCCACGGTCAACGACCTCGAAAAAGCGACCTTCGTCTATTGCACCGCCAAGGGCTTCGATCAGGCCGGCTGCGGCAGTGCGTTTTCACGTTTGCGCGATGCGTGCGAACGTGATCGCGGCTGGTCGGATGCGTACGCCTACGCGCTGGTCGCGACCGGTCGAGCGGAAATTGCGGTCGATCCCGTGATGCAGATTTGGGACAACGCGGCCCTGCTACCCGTGATCCTCGAAGCCGGCGGTGCGTTCACCGACTGGGGCGGTGAGACCACTCACCGATCACGGACGGCCGTCGCGACCAACGGCCTCCTGCACGCGAAAGCCTTGGCACTGATTGACGGAACGAGAACGGGTTAGCGATTCTTCATCAGCCGGCCGCCTTCGCCACCACCACTTTGGCCGTTCGCAACACGCGCCCCTTCATGCGATAGCCGCGCGCGATCTCGCTGAGCACGCTGCCCGGGGGTACGTCGCTGGTCGGCTGCTGCATCAAGGCCTCGTGCATACCCGGGTCGAACGGCTGTCCGGCCGCTGCAATCGGCTCGATGCCGGCCTTGCGGAGAATCTGGAGAAATTGATCGAGCACAATCTTCACGCCGTCGGCGACCGGCTTGGCGTCGGTCGCGTTCTTCGCCGATTCGCAAGTGCGCTCCAGCCCGTCGAGCACCACGAGCAACTCGCGTGCAAAGTCGGCCTCGGCGTATTCGAGCGCCTCGACCTTGTCGCGCTGAGCGCGCGTCACGGTGTTACGCATCTCCGCGACCAGGCGCAGATTCTTATCCTTCAGTTCAGCGACTTCCCGGCGCAGCGTCTCCAATTCGCTTTCGGGCGTTGCGTTCGCGCTGGCACACTGACAATCCGCACCGCAATCGGCTGACTTGTCTGCTGCGGCGGCGCCCGGATCGTTCGGCTGTTTATTCATTCCTTCACCTCATTCTCACCGCTGCCGGTGAGATACTCTTTCACCCGCTCAAAAAAGCCCTTGGATTCGGGCAGGACGCGCTTGTCCTCGAGGGTGGCGAACTTTCGCAGAAGTTCCTGCTGCTCTTTACTCATCTTTCGCGGGATTTCGATCAGCACCTGGACGATCTCTTCGCCGCGCGCCCCGCTCCGCAGATTCGGCAGGCCCTTTCCGGACATGCGGAAGAGGTGGCCGTGCTGCGTGCCGGGCGGAATCTTCAGCGTGGTCGTGCCGCTGAGCGTCGGCGCGTCGATTTCCGCGCCGAGCGCCGCCTGCGAAAAGCTGATCGGAACGCGGCAGATCAGGTGATCGCCGTCGCGCTCGAAGAATGGATGCGGCCGAATTTGCACGATGCAGTGCAGGTCGCCGCGCATCGTGCCCGAGCGGCTGGGCTCACCCTCGCCGCGCACGCGCACGCGCTGTCCATCATGAATGCCGGCGGGAATCTTGACGTTGATCGAGACGGCCTTCGGCGCGCGTCCGCTGCCGCCGCATTTCTTGCACGGCTTGGCGATCGTCGTGCCGCGCCCATGACAGGTCGGGCAATCGACCACCGTACGCGTAACGAAAAATCCGACGCTGGCCTGGCGCTCCACCTGCCCATACCCGCCGCAGGTGCGGCACTGCACCGGATCGCTCCCCGGCTCGGCCCCGCGCCCGCTGCACATATCGCATAGATCGGTGCGCTCGAACTCCAGCTTGCGCTCGACGCCGCGGGACACTTCGGCCAGATCGATTTCGATCACAGTCTGGATGTCGACGCCCTGATCCGCGCGCCGCCGTCCGCGGCCGCCCAGCGCCTCGCCGAACAGGTCGCCGAAGACGCTGAAGATGTCTTCGACGCCCATGCCGGAAAAATCGTGCATCGCCGCGCCCTGCAGGCCGGCGTGGCCGTGCCGATCGTAGCGGGCGCGCTTGTCGCCGTCGGAAAGAACCTCGTACGCCTCGGAAGCTTCCTTGAACTTCGCGTCGGCCCCATCCTCGCGGTTGCGATCCGGGTGGTATCTCATGGCGGCCTGGCGATAGGCGCGCTTGATCTCCTCGGACGAAGCGGACTTCGTCACGCCGAGAACTTCGTAGTAGTCGCGCTTAGCGGCCACGGTGCTCCGTAAATGTCAGGCTGGCGGGCCTTCCTGAAATTTGGGCCAAGCGATTCGCCCTTCCGCTCTAAATACAAAGGGCGTCGATAGACATCGACGCCCTTTGCAGGTGACTCGATGCCGCACGCCTAGTGCGTCGCGCCTTCGATATCCTTGTGCTTCTCGTCCTTGAATTCCGTGCACAGCACATCCGTCGTCAGCAAAAGGCCCGCGACGCTGGCCGCGTTCTGCAGCGCGACGCGCGCCACCTTCGCCGGATCGATGATGCCCGCATCGAGCATATCGACGTATTCGCCGGTGGCCGCGTTGAAGCCGGTGTTCTTGCCCTGCGACAGAATCTCGTCGACCACGACACCGCCGTCGTGTCCGCCGTTCTCGGCGATCTGGCGCGTCGGATACTCAAGCGCCTTGGCAATGATCCGGTAACCTAGGGCCTCGTCGCCCTCTTCCTTTTTCGCGGCGTCCTTCACGGCCTTGATCGCCCGCAGAAACGCTACGCCGCCTCCCGCGACCACGCCTTCTTCGGCCGCCGCCTTGGTGGCGTGGAAAGCGTCGTCGACGAGGTCCTTGCGCTCCTTGACTTCGATCTCGGTCGAGCCGCCGACCTTCACGACGGCCACGCCGCCGGTGAGCTTGGCCAGGCGTTCCTGGAGCTTCTCGCGGTCGTAGTCGCTGGTGGTCTTTTCGATCTGGGCCTTGATCTGGTTGATGCGGGCGTCGATTTCCTTCTTCTTGCCCGCGCCCTCGATGATTGTCGTGTTGTCCTTGGTGATGACGATGCGCTTCGCGCGGCCCATGACGCTCAGGTCGAGCGCTTCAAGCTTTAGACCCTGGTCGTCGCTGACGAACGTGCCGCCGGTCAGCGTCGCGATGTCTTCGAGCATAGCCTTGCGGCGATCGCCGAAGCCCGGGGCCTTCACGGCCGCGCCATTCAGCACGCCGCGGAGCTTGTTCACCACGAGACCCGCGAGCGCTTCGCCTTCGATGTCCTCAGCGATGATGACAAACGGCTTGCCGGTCGTCAGCAGTTTTTCGAGCAGCGGAACGAACTCGCGCAGCGAGCTGATCTTCTTCTCGAAGATGAGGATGTAGGGATCCTCGAAGACCGCTTCGAGCGTGTTCGGATTCGTGATGAAGTAGGGACTGATGAAGCCCTTGTCGAACTGCATGCCCTCGACGTGCTCCCACGTCGTATCGGTGCTCTTGCCCTCTTCGATCTCGATCACGCCGTCCTTGCCGACCTTCTCGAACGCCTCGGCCAGCATCTTGCCGACGTCCTTGTCGCCGTTGGCGCTGATCGTGCCGACCTTCGCAATATCGTCCTTGCCGCGCACCTTCACCGACTGATCGGCGATGGACTTCACGGCCACGGCGACCGCCGCGTCGATGCCGCGCTTCAGTGCGACCGGATTCGCACCCGACGTCACGAGCTTCAGGCCTTCGGCAAAGATCGCCTCGGCCAGGACCGTCGCGGTCGTGGTGCCGTCGCCGGCCACGTCGCTGGTCTTGCTGGCGACCTCG
>JBGAJB010000245.1:0-5236 GCA_044225155.1 Phycisphaerae bacterium
CAATCGTCTGGCCGGCGTGCGTGGTATCGGTCAGCGTGACGCCGATGCTGAGGCGTCCGCGACTGCCGCACTTCAGGGTGATGCCCGTGATGTCGGCGCAGGTGATCGGCATCGGCGTGCCCATGCTGTGCGCGGCGAAGCCGGTTTCGATCTCGTTGTAGTGAGCCGTGCCGTCGAGTGCGTGATACGTGGCGGTGATCGACGGATCAATCGCGTCACCCGTGTGCAGCGGGATCGAATTCAGAACGATGTTCGAAAGGATGGACTGGTAATTCACCGGTTCGGTGATCACCATCTGGTTGCGCGTCGACCAGATGCAGCCCGAGATCAGCTGACCGCAGTCATGGATCTCTCCCGAGCACGGATACTGCTTCGTGTTGTCCGCCGTGCGGAGCGAGCTGTTGCAGTCCGGCGAGAGGAACGCCAGGCCGGTCTCCGGGCGATCCTGAATGATCACGCCCATCGAATCGCCCATGCCTTCGCCGTATGCGCCCTGGCCGCTGCCGCCGGAGGCGACGATGTGATGGCCATACTCGTGGTAGACGACGTTCGAGTAACCCGTGTTCGGGCAACCGCCGCCGGCCTTGTAGAAGTTGATCGAGACGCCGTCATAGAACGCGTTGCAGGTGGCATTCGTGTTGACGTTGGCGGTGAAGTTCGTCTGACCGGCGATGGTGGGATAGTTCGGGATGAACGACAGCAGATAGTCGCGCACCACGTTCGCGTGCAGGTAAACGTTCACTTCCGAGCGATTGAATTCGCTCGTGTTGGCCGCATTGTGCAGGAAGTTCGCGACGCCGCCACCCGCAACGGTCATGTTGATCGAGGCGCTCGCGCCCGACAGGTTTACGACCTTGAAGAAGTTGCCGGTGAGCGTCGAATTGACGGTCACGCTACCCGCGCCGCCGTCGCTGATGCTGTAGGCGCCGTTGGCGTCGGCGTAGGCCGTCGTCGCGCCAATCGTGAGCTTGGCGTAAGGCATCGGAACGCTGGACTCAGCGCCGCAGAAATCGGGGCCGTCGCCCTGGGTCGCGTTGCCGCTGACCGTGCCGGTGACGTTGCCGTTATGCACCTGGTTTTCGGCGAAGATGATCGCGCCGGTCGCGGCATCCGCGACGTAGAGCATGCGGTGATAGCCATTGACGCTCTGGAGGCCGTTGTCGGCGTAGAACGCCAGGGCCAGACGCGGAGCGACGGTTTCGTCGCCGGTACCCGCGAAGATCACGAGTTCAGGATCGCTGACGTTCTGCACGTCCGGCATCTGCTGGATCGCCGAGCGGACCGCGGCGTCATCGTCGATGAGCGGCACGGGCTGCTTGGCGTAGAACTGCACGTCGCGTAGCTGCGAGTTGGCGAGCACCAGCGGGTATCCGGCTTCGTTCTTGACGAGCAGGCGCACGTCGCTGCGGAACACCGGAATGCCATCGACTTCCTGCGTGAAGTAAACCAGCGTGAACGCCGGCTCGCCCGTCTGCTTGTCGTACATCAGACCCTGCGTGTGGCGGCCGTCCGTCGGCCCGACCGGGCTGAGGTCGTAGTCGCCGGCCGCGAACGTCTGAGCGTTCTCCGAGATGAACGTCGCAGCCGTGTCTTCGGGGCTGGCGCCGAAGGCGAATTCGGTGCCGTACAACGTGGTCACGCGACCACCACTCGTCATGAATCGAACGCCGGGGAACTGATCTGCAATCGGCGCCGGAATGGCATTATCCAGCTGGATGGCGTCGATTTTTGTCGAGCCACCGTTGGTGTCGCTCGCGAGTGCGGCGGCGACGCCTAGACCTGCCAGACAGGTGCACAGAAAACCACGCATGTGCTCTCCTTCTATCGGCCCCGTTGCGGGATGCCGAACGGCAAAAGAATGGAAGCGAGAAGTGCCCGCGTTCGAGAAAACACGAGCTGCGACGAGTTTCCCCCCCGCCGCATTAATGAGGACATCTTACCGGCCGTGTTGCCAGCTTGGCCATAGGAAAAGCACGCTCCACGCAGAATTAATGTTCGCGCACTTCGATTTTCCGCGCGCACCGAATGCGCGCTACAGGATATCGGACGGATGAAAGCGCTTGCTCTCAGTCGGTGAGCGGGTTCACGACCATGCCGCTCGCGAGTTTCGGATAGAAAAAGGTGCTCTTCTGCGGCATCAGGTCGCCCGCCTGACAAACGGCGCTCATCTCCTGCATCGTCGTCGGCTGGAGCAGAAACGCACAGCCGCTCGTGCTGCGCGCTTCATCGCAGGCCGCGTCGGCGGCTTTCACGTAGTGGATCTCCGGCGGCGTCCCGCCGCGAATCTTCGGCGTAACCAGGCGGTCGATGAGGTAGGCGTGCAGAAACGCGAGACCGAGCTTGCGCCACGCGGCGCTGTGCTTCGGCTCGAGGTCCTGCAGAATTTCGGGTTTTTTGGGACGAACCGTGAAAAAGGCGCCGCGCGCGGCGTCGAAGAGCGCGACTGCCTGTGGGCCGTGCGCCTTTAGCGTGCTCGGCACGGCGCTCGGCGTGGCCGCGCTCAGCGGAGATATTTCGAGGGCGCCGTCCGCGGACAGCGCCGTTTCGTTCAGCGGCACGCCGACGAGGACGCGATGCGTGGGAAGGATCAGCAGGCCGGGATCCTCCAGCGCGCAGAAAACGCACAGTACGAAATTGGCAGGATGATCGGACGGCAGTTTGCCAGCGCGCTGCTCGAGCCAATCGCGGTAGAGCAGTGACGTGCCGTAACGATGGTGCCCAGCCCATCGGCGATGTAGATCGGCTTGTCCGCCAGCAATTGCGTGACCGCGCGGATGGTGCTGTCGTCGTCCACGCGCCAAAGCCGGCCTTCGACCTGATCGATCGTTCCGATCGCGGTGGGCGTCACTTTCGTTGCAGCGGAGAGTTTCTCGGCGACCACGTTTTGCGGATCGGGGTAGAGCCCGAAGATCGGACTGAGATTGCAGCGGGTGGCTTGCGTGAGGCAGAGTCGATCTTCTTTCGGACCACCGAAGGTCTGCTCGTGTGGATAAACGCTGCCGCTGCCGAAGGGTTCGAGGCGGAGTCGTGCGAAAAACTTGCGGCGCGTGTATTCGACGCCGTCGTGGCGGTAGCGCTGGTAATAGACGTAGAGGGCTGGGCGCTCGTCGCGAACGCAGGTGCCGTCCGCGAGCCAGCGACCTAACTGGTCCGCGGCTGCCTGATATCCCGCCGGCGCACCGGCCGCCTTCGCCGGCACGTAGGGCAGGTCGATGCCGACGAAGTTCGCAGGGTCGCGTTTGAGCAGCGCCTGTTTGTCGGCGAGGTCGAGCACGTCGTAGGGCGGCGCGATCTTCGTCGAGACGTCATTGTTTTGGGCGGCTGTTTGATATCGGATGCCGCGGAACGGTTGGATTGTCGCCATCGCTCGTGGTCCCCCTTCGTTTTCCTTCGTGAAATTAGGTTACCGCCGCGTGATCCGCAGCTGTTGTTCGGTTGATGTTCGCGAAGTGCGCTCGCGCGCTGCGGGCACAGCTCGATTTCTTATAAGTCCTTGCGGCGATCAAAGTAAGGTTTCGCGAGAAAATGTCGCGACCTTGCGCGCGAAAGCGGAGGTTTTCGTTGACTCGACACTTTGGCGGACCTAGATTAGTTTGCTGAACGAGCGCGTGATTCGCGCGCTCCGGCACTGCTTGCACGAAAACGCTTCTACCCGACGGAGGTAGCTTCCCGATGCGCCATCGTCTCTTGGCTTCCACCACGACAATTTCGCTTTTGGCCGGGCTGATGTCAATCGGCTCGATCGGCGGCTGCCCCCAAGCGCAGGTGCCCAACACAAACGCGACGAATACCAACGTTAACACGAACTCGAACTCGATCACGACGGGCACCAACGGGGACACGATCACCCGGCCGGTCCCGCCGGTCGTCGTCGACACGACCGTGGACTCCGGCAACGGCGGCTCGACTACCGGCGGCGGCAACACCGGCGGCGGTGGGGGCGGCAACAGCGGCGGCGGCGGCGGAAGCGGAAGCGGCTCCGTCACGCTCGTGGTCGACGAACCGAGCAACTCGGTCGGTATGCGCCCGGGCGCCAACATTGATGTGACGTACCAGATCATCGATACGACCGGTCTCGTCGCCAAGACTGAATTGGTCGTGGCGGCGGACGCGAATTCGGACGGCGCCGCGGACGGCGCTCCGGTTTTCGTCCAGACGCTCCCGAATCAGACCGGCATCCGGACAACCTCGCTCAGCAGCAACTCGCTGACCGGGCTGCTGACGAACGGCTTTGGCCGGTTTATTTTCGGGATTCGCACGACGACCACGACCGGCGTTGTGAACACTGTCTACGGCGACGGCACGATCACGCTCGACTCGATCGCTCCGACGGCGGCGTGGGTCGCGCCGGGACAGGATCTGCTGCTGCAGCGCAGCGGCGGCAGTGTCACGGTCGAGATTACGACCAGCGACAACTCGACGCACAATGTCACCATTGAACTCGTCGACGTGAACAGCCCGCTGGTGACGTTTGAAGTAGCGTCCGACGTGGCATTCGCGGCCGGTACCGGGACACGCTCGTTCTTTGTGGATCTCACCGCGATTCCGCCGGGCAAATACAACTATCGCGTGACTGTGACCGACGGGATCGGCGCAGGCACGACCTTCACCGGCACAGACACGGCGACCGGGCTGGCTGCGATCCTGATCGTTACAGACCGTCTGATCGGTACGATCGATCTGAATCAATTGGCGGTGCCGGGCGGCAGCAACCTCGGCGCGATCATGCAGGGCTTCAACCCGAACGATCTGGCCGGCAGCTCCATGTCCGGCGTGGCAGACGTAGATGGCGATGGCAACGGTGAAGCGCTAATCGTCTCGCGTTTTGGGAAGCCTTACAACATTACGACGAATCCGGGCGCGGGCGGCGTTGGTTTCGGCGAGGCCTACCTGGTTTACGGTTCAAAGCAGCGCGGCATCTTCCCGCTCAACGCAGTCGGCGGCGGAAACGTCCCCGGCCTGTCGTTCCCGGGCATTCGCACCCCGATCAACGTCAATGGAACCGCTAACGGCAGCATTGGCTGGACCAGCGGTATCTCAGACGTCACGATCGTTCCTGACATGGACGGCGACGGAGCGCCGGAACTGGTGTTCAGCTTCCCGCGCGTCGAGTCCATCAGCCTCTCAGAGCACAGCCCGTTAGTGCTGCACCCCGATCTGATCGACGGATCGATTGGCGGCGCAGGTGATCTCGAACTGGATGCGTTTGATCCGTTCTCCCAGAGCTGGGTCCAGG
>JBGAJB010000246.1:0-5233 GCA_044225155.1 Phycisphaerae bacterium
GGCCGGCGTTTGTCTACAGCGTACTTTTCTACGGCGGGTCCTTGGAATTGTTCCTGGGTGCGCGTCGCCGAATTCGGCGTTTACTGCACCATCCGGATCATTGCCTGCAATGCGGATACAACCTGACGGGGACGCGCGACGCAGGCATTCCGGTCTGCCCGGAATGCGGCACCGCAGTCTCTCATTGGCGCTGAAAAAACAACAGTCCGCCTGGCGAAAAGTCGCACCGGCGGACTGTTTGTAAGTTTGAGATGTCAGGCGCATGCGACACAGGCGAGGGCGGCTGTGCCACATGTCGCGGCGCACGCTAGCCCTTGGCCGGACACTTCGCGCAGCAAGGCTTCTTACAGTTCTTGCAGCAGGCCCCGCCATTACAGCCCTTACCGCCGCAACAACCGACCGCATCCTTCTTGCCGGCCGGACACTTGTCGCAGCACGCCGTCTTGCAGTTCTTGCAGCATTCGGCGTTCGGTCCGCACTTGCCGGCCGCGCAGCAGTTCTTGCCGTCCTTGCAGCACGCCGACTTCGGCGCCGGGCACTTGTCGCAGCAAGCGACCTTGCAATCCTTGCAGCAAGCGCCGCCGTCGCAGCCCTTGCCTTTGCAGCAGGCCTTTTCGGGCGCCTTGCAGCATTGACCATGCGCATCGGTCGAAGCGCAACCCGTCATCATGAACACAAGGCAGAAGCCGGCCATGGCGGCCAACGACAGACGAAGACGTGATCCCATCGTGAATGACTCCTCGGAGTTGATTGGCGGCGCGACACCCTTCGCACCGTCCGGCGCGGCTTCTCCGGCGTCCGCCGCTTCACCGCGCGCCGCGGCACTCTACCGCTTCGTGCGATTCTGCGCAACAGGGCGAACTTCTCGACGGCGGCTACGTTTGGTCTCGGAATCACTGCCGCCGTGCGGCGGACGTCCCGGCGATCTGGTTATTTCGGATAGACAAGCTCAAAGACGAGTAGTTTTTTTCGATGCTCGTCGTCGTTGAGTGAAAACAGCGGCCGCATGACGCGCTCTGCCTCGGGCGTCGCGCTGAACCGCGCCAGCAGGCGCGCGTCTTCATCCCCGCCAGGCGAACGATCGATCTCCATCGCGAAGAAGCGCGGGCGGAAATCGCCCGTTGCGTCGAAGAGTTCATGGCGAAGGGCTTCGAGTCGCGCCTCGGGCGTCGACTGATTTTCCGCCCAAGGCTGAAAGCGGCAGTCGGCGTAGAACGCGATGCGTTTCTCATTGCTGCCGCCGACGAGAATCTGCGACTTCGAGAAGTTTGGAATTCCCCGCAGTTGCTCCCCTGCCGTTCGAACGACGCCATCGTCCGCATTCGGCACGCGCTGCGAATACGCCACCAATGGCGTGAAAAATACGAGGAAGACGAGCATTCCGGGGAATAATCGGTTCCTGGAAAGCTGCGCGCGAATCCAGACCCCCATCGGTTGAGCGCCCAGCACGACCAGGAGAACCACGGCCACGAGCGTGTGTCGTTGATCGAGATACCCGTGGCGCAGCGCCAGCGCCGCCGTCAGCAGGAAATGTCCCGAGAGACAAACGTTCAGGCCGCAGAGAGCCGGCGCGGTTGTCTTTCGCCAGAGGATGACGGCCGCAATCAATCCGAGGAGCGGGATGACAACGCGCCCGCCGCGGAATGTCTGATAGGCCGCGTAGCCCAGCGCTTCGTACCACTCGTATTTCGCGCGATCGAGTCGCGCTTCCAGGACTGGAGATGGGATTGTCGACGATGTCGGCGTGCAAACCGCGGCCCGCACAAACTCGTCGACGCTCTCCTTGTTGAGCTTCGGCGAAAAACCACCGAGCACCAGCCAGTAGGGGCCGACTATTACTAGAAACGCGGCGCAAAGCGCTGTCACTGCCGCGATCGCGCGCGAAATACGCATTCGCTGATGCGCAGCGGCGGCGATCAGCGCCGCGACGCCGGCGGGGAGCAACAAACCCCCTTCCGGCCGCGTGAGAAATGCCAGTCCGGCCACGATTCCAAGCGCGATCGCCGGCCCGACCGATCGTAGCTCGATCAAGAGCGCAGCGGCCACGAGATACAGCGCGATGTGCAGCGAATCAGACATCGTGTCCACGGAGAGCCAGACAGCCAGCGGCAAGTAGGCAAACGCGAGCAGCGTCCACCACGCGGTGTGTTGAGCGACCGCGCGCGATTGCCCAAGCGCCCGCGCCAGTCGCATCGCCGCCCAGCCGGCTGCGCAGATGGCGACAGCGCCGGCTAAGAGCGAGACGGCCTGTCCCGCTCGTTGCCAAGTGAGTGGTGCAGCCGCCGCCCCGAATGCGCGAAACAGCCGCTGCGCCGCAAGGAGCAGCAGCGGATAGAGCGGATGTTGCTCGTTTACACCGTCGTGGATCGCGTCGATTCCGCGCGCACCGATGTCGCGCGCGAACCAGCAGAACCCGACGCCGTCGCGCGAAATGGCCGGCATGCGAATCAACGTCGCCACGCGCGTCATCAAAGCGATGAGCAGGATCGCCGGAGCCGCCAGGGCGAATCCCGACGCCCCGGGCTGCGCGGCCCAGGATTTCGCCGTCGATGTCGAGCCGATTTCCTCGTTGGGACTCCCCGCGTCTTCAGCTCGCGGCGTGGATGACTGACGCGCTATCACGCTCTGGTCAGCCTCCTGGGGTGCGACGGGTCAAAATTGCGGGCACTGCCGGAGGTGGGACTTGAACCCACACTCCCTTGCGGGAACGGGATTTTGAATCCCGCGCGTCTGCCGATTCCGCCACTCCGGCGCTTCGCGGCGGATGCTAACCGGCGCGCGCGACAGCGCCAACTTTGATGCGCCAACGGCTAGTGGGTCGGTTTGAACTGAGCCGCAGCCGTGCGAGCGAGCGGGCCAGCCCAGAACGTCGCGCAGGAGACGGACGCGAAGATCAGAAGTCGAACTTCCCTACGTTTTCCTTCGTGAACACGAGGATGTCGCCAAGCAGGACGTTATCGCCGGCGACGCGCTTCGCACCCAATCGACCGGCCGAAAGCGACGTCGCGCCCTCCTTCAACTTGTCGCCCAGCAACGCGCCGGCCGTCTGAATGGTGAGATATCCCAGATCAACCGTGTTCCAGAGAATCACCGAGCGCACCGTGCCATCCATCAAATAGGCCCGCATGTCATTCGGCGTCGAAAGCCCGATCACCTGCACCGCCCCCGCTTTGCCGGCTTGCTTCACGGCCTCCGCCGCGCCGGGGAACGCGACCGAACTGATCGCGAAGATTCCGGCGAGCTTCGGGTAGGCCTTCATCAGATCCTGCGTCGTCTGAAACGCGAGCTTCTGATCCTCGTTCGACGGCTTCAGCGCGACGAATTTCAAACGCGGATACGCCGCGAGGCGATTCTTCATGTGCTTGATCCACTCATTCTGATTCGCGGCTGTCAGAGTGGCGGTGATGATTGCCACTTCAAAGGGGTCAGCGGGTGCCGCGCCGGCGTCGGGTGCGGTCACCGTGTCTTCGGGCACCGGCGGCAAGCCGAGATCATGCGCGAGCTGATCAACCAGCGCGTAGCCGATCGCCTGCGACGTGGCCTGATTCACGAAAAACGAGCGCGTCCCCGGCGCGCCGTCAGCATCCCAGGTGATGACCTGCACGCCCTTCTCGCGCGCTTTCTTCATGGCGGGTGCGAGCACGTCGGGATCATTCGGTGACACCGCAATGCAGTTCACGCTTTGCAGCGTCCAGCGCTCGATCATGGCGGCCGCCTTCTCCGGCGCGCCGTCGGTCGGCCCGTCGTAAATCAGGTCGATGCCGAGTTCCTTGGCCGCCTCTTCCGCGCCTTTCGCGCAGGTCGTGAAGTACGGCACGCCCTTTTTCTTGGGCAATAGTGCGACCGTGTATCGCTTGTGATTCTGGTCTCCGGCCGGCGCGGACGCGCTGGATTGCTCTTTTGTCGATCCGCGGCTTGCGCCCCCTGCCGATGCGCCCGTGGCGGGCGTCGACTGGCCGGAGTTGTCACAGCCGGCCACGCAGGCGATCAACCCGAAAGAAAACAGCGCTTGCAGCGTGAATTTCATGCGGCCGAATCCTTCTCTCGAATTCGTCGCCGCGATAGGCCTACGAGATCAGCGTGCGCTCGAATGTCCAGTAGAGCGCGACCATCGCAATCAGCGCCGACGCAGGCACGACGACGCGCGCATGATACCACCGTCGCGACCGCCACCAGCCCGCGAGCGCGAAGGCACACGCAATCACCGAAAGCTGCCCCAGTTCGACCCCGACGTTGAACGAGATCAGCCCGGTCACGAACTCGCTGCGCGGCAGGTCCATCTCCAGCAGCACGCCGGCGAAGCCCAGCCCGTGCAGCAGGCCGAAGAGAAAGACGATCGCCGGCCGCCACGGGTGCAGCTTGGTCGTGAAGAGATTTTCAACGGCCACGTAGACAATCGACAGCGCGATCAGCGGCTCGACGATCGACGGCGAAATGCGGACGACGCCGTACATCGCCAGCGCGAGCGTGATCGAATGCGCGACCGTGAACGCCGTCACCTGCCACAGCAGCGCCCGCATGCGCGTGCTGAGCAGATAGAGACCCAGCACGAACAGAATGTGATCGAGTCCCTCAGGCACGATGTGCTGAAAACCGAGCATGACAAACTGCGCCGCGATCCCGAGCCGCGACTGCGAAGGCTTTTCCTCTCGCAAAGGATAAGGCCGGCTTTCCTCGGCCACGCCTAGCAGTTGCGTGTACTCCCCTTCCCGCCCTTCGCGCGTAATCTTCAGGTGCGAAACCGAGAACGACCGCGACGCCCAAAACGTGAACTTCTTCGCATCCGGCGGAGCCGTCCCGCTCAGACGCGCAACGACGCCGAGAACGGTCGGAATCTCATCCGCATGCGTCAGCCCCTGGCCGGGCTTGGGAAATTCCACCACCGGCTCGACCGGCTGGCCGTCGAATCGCAGGCGCACGCGCTTGCGGAACAAGTCTTTCAGATCCGAGACCGCTTTGTCCATTTCCCCCGGGCTTAGCGCCTTCAGCTGCCGAACGACCTCGTTCGCATCCGTCCCGGGCGGCAGGCCGAGGGCGAGTTGATCGAGATCACAGATCATCTCAACTCGATACCCCCCTGCCGCATCGAAATGGGCAGTGACTTCGGTGATCTTGAAGTCGTGGGCGCGGGCGAGCGGAGCGCCGCTCGACAGTACTGCCAAGCACACGGCGACTAATAATCGGCGTTTCCCAAACATGCGTCGGTCCGTGCTCGATGGCCGCAAAATCGCGG
>JBGAJB010000247.1:0-5221 GCA_044225155.1 Phycisphaerae bacterium
GGGTGACATCCTGGTGGCCCACGATGTGCTCAGGCGGATCGAACCGCGCTGGTATTTCCGGTTCGATGCCGACTCGCGCCCCGGGAAGGCGCTGCAAGTCCGAGAACCCGCCTTTGGCCGTGTTGGGGTCATTCATTGCAACGGCGCGCCGGCCATCGAGCTCCTTGAAGTCGTACCGGGATAAAATGCCGTAACGCCGCTCCGCATGGGACGATCGGCGTCGGCGCCAAACGAGAGCCGGTGCGATGAAGCTGGAACTGACCCTCGAACGATATGAACGCTTCCTGGCCATCGCGCGCGAGCTGCGAATTCCGCCCGAAGAACTGGCCAAGGCGGCGATCACGCAACTGATCAACGAGCCGCCGGACTCGATTCGCGCCTTCGTGCAGGAAGTGCTCGGGACGAACGCCGAACTATATCGGAGGCTCGGTCGGGCCTGATGCGCTACCTGTCGCTTTCAGAACTGCTCTTTCTGCACCGGGCCGTGCGCGACCGGTTGGGAATTCATCCGGCGCTACACAGCCTGGACGCTTTGCTGGCGGCGCAGGCCGCCCCGCGCCAAGCGTTCGACGGCCAGGAGCTTTATCCGACGCTCGTCGCAAAAACGGCGGCCCTGGGCTTTGCCCTGATGCAGGATCATCCGTTTCGCGAGGGCAACGAGGCGATCGGGCATTTGGCGATGTCGCTTTTCTTACACCTGAACGGACATCGGCTCGCCGCGAGCGAGCTGGACACAGAGCGCATGCTGCACGGCATTTGCTCATCGAAGATTGGGCGCAATGATCTGTCAGTCTGGCTGAGCGCGCACATTCGGCTGACGAGAGAGGGAGGACGGAATGGTCACGGAGCGGTTTGACGTGGTCGTGATCGGCGGCGGTCCGGGCGGCGCGATGTGCGCGACCGTGCTGGCTGACCTGGGCCGACGCGTGCTGCTGGTGGAGCGCAGCGAGTTTCCGCGCTTCCACATCGGCGAATCGCTCATGCCCGACACTTATTGGCCGTTCGAGCGGATCGGCATGCTCGACAAACTGCGCCGCAGCAAGTTCGTGAAGAAATTTAGCGTGCAGTTCTTCGGCGCCGGTGGAAAGGAGTCCGCGCCGTTTTATTTCGACGAAATGAATCCGCACGAATGCTCGCAGACCTGGCAGGTCCTCCGCAGCGAGTTCGACAAGATGATGCTCGAAAACGCGGCCGAGCACGGCGTGACGGTTTGGGAGCGGACCAATGTCGTGGATGTGATCGAGGCGCCGTCAGCCTGCGGATGTGGAGACGGGAACGGGTCATGTGCCGCAAGAACTGCACCTTCGGCCCAGAATTCACCAGTCAAGGTTAGGAGTCTTCCGCGCCTAGCCGGCGTCATCGCCGAAAAACCCGACGGCGCGCGCGTCCGCGTCGAAGCGAACGTCGTGGTTGACGCCACCGGCACGAACGCGATGCTCTCGCGGCGATTCGATTTGCGGCTTCCCGACCCGAAGCTCCGAAAGGCGTCACTCTTCGCCCACTACAAAGGAGCCTTTCGCGATCCCAATCCGCGCGACGAGGGCGCGACGCTCATTCTGCAAGTGAAGGATCAGGCCGGCTGGTTCTGGTACATCCCACTGCCGGATGACATCGTCAGCATCGGCGTGGTGGCCGACATCGACTACCTCATCAAAGGACGCGGCCCCGCCGAGCAAACTTTGGCCGAGGAGATCGAGCGCTGCCCGGTGGTGCAGGAGCGGCTGAAAAACGCCGAGCGCGTTTCGCCCGTACATGTGCTCAGCGATTTTTCCTATAACTCGAAGGTGTGTGCTGGCGACGGCTGGGTGCTCATCGGCGATGCGTTCACATTTCTCGATCCGATGTACTCGTCCGGCGTCTTTCTCGCGCTGAAATCCGGCGAACTTGCGGCCGACGCGATTCACGGCGCGCTAACGGTCGGCGACACGTCCGGCGCGCGGCTCGGCGCGTGGGGGCCGGCGTTTTACGAAGGCGTGCAAACCGTCCGCAAGCTCGTCTACGCCTTCTACACGAAGGACTTTTCCTTTGGCCGCTTCAACCGCGAGTTCCCGCAGCACAAGAAGGACATCGTGAACATCTTGATTGGGAACGTGTTCCGCGAGGATGTGTCAGGCGTGTTCGGACCGATGAGTCGCTATGTGGACATTCCGGAATCGATCCGGCTGGAAACGGCCTAATCGGCACTCCCGGGCGCGTAATTAAAAGGGCGACTGCTCAGGGATTCCTCGCTCGCGCGCCCCCGGCGATCCGCGCCATTCCCCCAGCCACGCCGCGCGTCACGCGCGCCATGCGTTCGTAATCGAGCGTGTCCGGAGTCGCTCGCCCGGTGATAGTGCGGATTCCGTAAGAAGCTCGTATCCGTGAGCATCAGCGCGCGATATCCGTAGTCCCAGAATGACGCGTTGTCCGAGAGCCGGATCGAGTGCACACTCTCCGGCAGTGCGATGCTCAGCAGGGGAAACTTCGTCGCGCGCTTGAAGCCGCGGCGGAATTTCCAGCCCAGCCACGCCGAGCGCGGGTTCCCGACGGCCGCGAGAAAATTCCCGCGCGTCGGCATCAGCCAGTGCTGCAAGCGCTGCAACTCGTCAGGCACGTGTTGACTGCCCGGCTCATCACGATAGAAGCCGACCATTTCAAGGCAGAGCATGCCGACGATTCGCTCGCCGCGCTCATGGCAGCCGCGCGCATGCACTTCGCTGCCCATCGTCTGCGTGTAGAAATGCGGCGGCTCTTCGCATGCGAAAGCGACGAACCGCAACGTGCGGGGCGTCGTCTGGCCAACCAGCAATCGCGCTGCTTCGATCAGCACCGCCACAGCCGACGCGTTGTCGTCCGCGCCCGGCGTCTCGGGCACAGTGTCGTAATGCGCACCCAAAATCACACTCTCGTGCGGCCTTGTACGGCCTTTGCGTTCAACGACGAGATTTGTCGCGTTTCCATATCGCGCGTCATATTCCTCCCCGCGCACGGCGTCGCCCATGCCGCTGAATTCACGCTCGATCAGCGCTGCCGCTGCATCCATCGTGCCAGGCCGGCCGAGATGGCGCGGACCGATCAGCCCTGCCAGTCGCTCGACATGCGTGCGAAGCCGACGACTCAATTCTTCGTCTGATTCGTTTGTTGAAGTGATAGGACCGTCTCCTTTGTGGCGCAGTACCACCTAATCGTCGTCGCCATTCGATTAAACAGCCGCCGCAGCCACGACGTCGGCCGCGACCGCGACCGCGACCAGCAAACGGCGCGGAGACGGCGACCGCTTCGAGCAGGCAGACCAGGATCAACGAGGCGAGCAGCGCCGTGGATTCGCCGGACTGTGCATGCGTGCTTTGGCTGGTCGGTGTGGCAGTCGCAGAGGACGCGTGCCTCGACGAGTCGCCCACGCCGCTCACAAACGCACCGGCCAAATACCCGGCGAAAAACGCCGCCGCGAGGATTAGAACGCGCCCGGGATTTGCCGGCAGCTTCACATCGCAAAACTATGGCACGAACGGAACGAAGGCGATGACAATCTATCGTGAAATATGGAACCGTCGAGAGAGAGTTCATGAGTTTGCGCGATAGCCCGCAAGCGGAATCTCGGGCTCAATCGTTCGAGATGCCAAAAGCACTACTTAACACGCAATCCACCACGCGCCAGCCCCACGGCGAAGAGGATCAGCGCGAAACCCAAAACCAGCAGCACAACGCCGATGATTTTTGCCACGGGTCCCGTGATTCGCCGCGTGCGGTCGAGTGGCATTCCTCCCGGCGAAAAGCCCTTGGTGGCGAGAGAGACGATCCCAATTCCCAACAACATCCAAATCACTGACCCGCACATGATCACCTCAGTTCGGCGTCAGAGCTGGCGTCCACCCTGGAGCTGCCAGTTCGGTCCCAATCTAATCAGCCGTGATCAAGATCCGATGATCTTCGCCACTGCCTCGCCCAGCGTGGCCGGGCTGTCGCTGACGGTGATGCCCGCTTCGCGCAGGGCCGCAATCTTGCTTTGGGCCGTCCCCTCGCCGCCGGAAATGATCGCGCCCGCGTGACCCATGCGGCGGCCGGGCGGCGCGGTTTGACCGGCGATGAATGCCGCGACGGGCTTGCGGATGTTCTTCTTGATGTGCGCGGCCGCCTTCTCCTCGTCGGTGCCGCCGATCTCGCCGATCATCAGGATCGCATGCGTGGCCGCATCGCCGTTGAACATGTCAAGCAGTTCGATGTAGTTGAGCCCCTTGACCGGGTCGCCGCCAATGCCGACGCAAGTCGTCTGCGCGATGCCGCGCTGCGAGCACTGCCAGACCGCCTCATACGTGAGCGTGCCGCTGCGCGAAATGATGCCGACGTTGCGGCTGCTGGCGCTGACGGGCGTGTGAATGTAGCCGGGCATGATGCCGATCTTGCACTGGCCGGGCGTGATGACGCCGGGACAATTCGGCCCGATCAGCAGTGTTCCGCGATCGTCGAGAAACTTGCGCGCCTTCACCATGTCGAGCGTCGGAATGCCTTCGGTAATCAGCACGACCAGTCGAATTCCCGCGTCGCACGCCTCCATCGCCGCTTCGCCCGCAAACGGCGGCGGAACGAAGATCATCGAAACATCCGCGCCGGTCGCAGCGACGGCCTCGTGACAGGTGTTGAACACCGGCAGATCGTGCTCGGACTTCGTGCCGCCTTTGCCCGGCGTCACGCCGCCGACCATCTTTGTGCCGTATTCGAGGCAATGCTTCGTATGAAACGCGCCGGCCTTGCCCGTGATGCCCTGGCAGATGACCCGCGAATCGCGATTGACGAGAATGCTCATGCGTCCATATTCCTGCCGCCGCGTACTGCGCGACGACCTTTAGTCACGAGGAATCCGACCGAAAACAACGCGTTCTTATAACGTCGTCGGTGCAACCGCGGTAGAGCGAGCGGCCTATTCCCGCACGCGCAGCCCGACCATCGTCAGATCGTCCGACTGCTCAGCGAGCCCCACGAAGCGCCGAATGTCCCAGCGGATGTTTCGGAGCATCGCCGCCGCTCCCAAGCCCGCGTAGCTGTGCAGCGCTTCCGAGAGCCGCTCGCGGCCGAAAATCTGCTGTTCGAAATTCATCGCTTCGACAACGCCATCCGTGTACATGAGCAGTACGTCGCCGCGTTGCAGCGCCACTTGCGATTCGTGATAGGTCGCGCCGGGGTCGAGCCCGAGCACGATGTCGCCTTCTTCGAGACGCTGAATCCCCCCACCACGCACGAGCAA
>JBGAJB010000248.1:0-5213 GCA_044225155.1 Phycisphaerae bacterium
ACCTGCTGTTGCAGTCAGCGGGTCACTCGACATCGCCGCTTTACGCGGCTATCCATTGGGCCGTGAAACGGCTGCTGGTGGGCATTCCGAACTGGGTCGGCGATGTCGTGCTCTGCACGCCGGCCTTGGCTGCCATTCGCGCGGCGCTGCCGGCCGCAAAGATTACCTATCTTCAGCGGGCGTACGTGCGCGACATCCTCGACGGCAGCGGTTGGCACGATTCGGAATTGCATTGGCCGCGAAAGCGCGGCATGGGAGCGCTGTTCGGTCTCGCTCGGCAGGTCAGGTCTGAGGCGTTTGATGCGGCCGTGCTGTTCACGAATTCGTTTCGCTCGGGTTTGCTCGCGTGGTTGGCCGGCGTGCCGCGTCGCGTCGGTTATGCCCGCGACGGTCGATCGCTGCTGCTGACGGAGCGGCTGCGGCCACTGAAAAACAAAGGCGAATTCATTCCCGCGCCGGTGCTCGACTACTACAACCGGCTGGCGGAGCAGATGGGGTGCCCGGTGACAGACCGCCGCTTGCGACTCGGAGTGACCGCCGAGCAAGAGGCCGCCGGCAAAGCGCTGCAATCGCATTACGGCCTCAACGGCAAACACTACGTCGCGATCAATCCCGGTGCGGCATTCGGAGCGTCAAAGTGCTGGTTGCCGGAGCGATTCGCACAAGTGTGCGATGAATTGGCGGCGCGCGAAGGCCTCCCCAGCGTGATCGTCGGCGCTACGGGAGAAATTCCGCTGATGCGGGCCATCGAGCAGCAGGCGCGTTCGAAGCCGATCTGTTTGGCCGAGCCTGGAACTTCGCTGGGATCGCTGAAAGTGATCATCCGCGACGCCGCGGCGCTGGTCTGCAACGACACGGGGCCGCGGCATTACGGCTTGGCTTTCGGCGTGCCGACGCTGACGATCTTTGGTCCGACGCATCAGGAATGGACGGACACCGGCAGCCAAATCGAGACGAAACTCCAGGCCAAAGTCGAATGCGGGCCGTGTCAGCTCCGCACTTGTCCACTCGATCACCGCTGCATGCACGCCATCACGGCGGACGACGTGGTGACGCGTCTCACCGGCTTGCTGAAAGCACGCCCGGCATGATCGCGACGAACCACCTCTGGATCGAGATGCCCTATCGCGAGTCGCTGCGCGCGGCCGGCCTGGCGCGCGTGAGCGACATCCTCGCGTACACCGGCGGGCGGGTGGTGGCGTGGAGCCGCACGACCGACACGACGTTCGTTCCACATGGCGGCGAAGGCTGCGGGTTCTTCGTCAAGCGCTATCTGTTTCCGACCTGGCGCAGCCGTTGGCGTAGCGCACTGCGCGGCACGTTTCTAGGGCGGCATCGGGCCGAAGTCGAAGGATTGCTCATTCGCGAGATGCGCGAATTGGGGCTGCCGGCCGTCCGGCCCGTGGCCGTGGGCTGTCGGCGCGTCGGGCACTTTGTCACAGCCAGCGTGCTGATTACGGAGGCGGTGCCCGGGGCGATGAACCTGACGCAGGCGGCGCTCGAACTCTCGGCCGGCCGTATTTGCCTTAGCCACGATGCGCGGCGCCGCGCGATTGTCGCATTGGCCGAACACGTCGCGGAGCTGCATTCGGCCGGCTATCGCCATGGCCAGCTCTTCTGGCGGAATATCCTCATCCGCAGCGCGCCGGGTGGCGGGTCGGAATTTTTGTTTCTCGATCCGCGCCCGCGTCAGACGCCGCTGCGCGCGCGACGCGATGACGCGTGGCTGCGCGAGCTGGCCCAACTGACGGCCTCGGCGCTGGCGTTCACAACCCCGCGGGAACGGCGACGCTTCGTCGTGGTCTACCGGCGGGCGAGGAACTCGCCTTTGCCCACGTTGGAGCAGGTGCGACAGATCGAGCGACTGGCGGAAAAATGGCGTATGCACGAGACGCAGCGCGTCGCGCGGGCGGCGCTGTTCGATGCCTGGGGACGAGCCGAGCAGCGCGAAAATAGCGAACGAATGCGGGCGGCGCGGGAAATCGGTGCATGAAGGTCCGTGAGGAAATCCATCCCGCGTGGCGAGCGCGGCTCGCGGCGGCCGGAGTTTCGTCGCTTGCGACGCTGCTGGGAGACGACCCGACGCATCTTCCCGGGCAATGGACCGCGTTTCAGAAGCCCGGTCTGCGCGGACGACGACGCTGGCGGTGGCAACTTCCGGATGGCGCGCCCGCGGTGTTCGTGAAGCTCTACCAAGCGCCGCCATTGCAGGCTCAAACCGATCGCGCCGTAAGACAGGCGGCGCGGCAGAGCAGTGCGGCCTGGGAATATGGCCGCTCGCTGATGCTGGCCGGCGCGGACGTGCCCGCCGTCGCGGCCGTGGGTTTTGCTGAGGAGATGACTGGCCCGCTGGAGCGGCGCAGTGTGCTTTTGTTGGAAGCTGCGCCGGGTGATGGGCTGGATCGCGCCTGGAGCGCGGCCGAACGGGCGGCCGCTCCGATCACGCGCGGCCTGGCGCGACTGGATTTCGCGCGGCGGCTGGGACGGTTCATCGCCGCGTTTCACGGCACCGGCCTTTGTCATCGCGATCTCTATCTTTGCCACGTCTTCGTCGAGCTTGACCCCCTGGGCCACGCCGCGCCGCGCTTTCGGCTCATCGACCTGGCGCGCGTGATGCGGCCGCGCATGCGACGCATGCGGTGGTTGCTGAAAGATCTTTCGCAGCTTGATGCATCGGCGCGCCAGATTGGCGCCTCGCGTGCTGATCGGCTGCGCTGCCTGCTCGCTTATCTCGGACTGCAGCGTGGTGCCCCGCGGGCACGTTGGTACGCACGACGAATCGTCCGGCGCAGCGACCGCATCCTAGCCCGCATCGCCCGCAAGGCGCGCGCGTCGTGAGAGTCGCCATCGTCCAGGAATCGCTGGATACGGCGCGCGGTGGGGCGGAGACCTCGACCCGCGAGATGGCCGAAGCGCTCGCCGCGCTGGGCGTGGATGTCACTGTCATTTGCACCGCGACTGACGACGACAATTCGCGCGATCCGATGACCGGTGTGCGAGTCGTGAGTTTGGCCGCACGCGGTTTGACGCGTGCCGGCCGAGTGGCGCGCTATCTGCGTCGCGCAGCGGAATTCGTCGCGCGCGAACGGTTCGACATCGTCCACGGCGTCGTGCCGGTGCATGGAGCGCACGTCTATCAACCCCGCGGCGGCACGTATCTCGAAACAATCCAACGCAGCGTCGCGCGCGGAAAGACGCCCCTGGCGCGCGGAGTTCGGCGGCTTGGACGGGTCTTCAATTTCAAGCAGCGTCTGTTGCTAGGGGCCGAACGGGATCTGCTGACCTGCGCACAGCCACCCGTGGTCGCGGCCGTCTCTGGATATGTCCGGCGACAGGTTGTCTCCGGGTATCCGCGGTTCCCCGCCAAGCGGGTTCGGGTCGTCTTCAATGGCGTGGCGTTTCAGCCGCTGGGCGAGGACCGAGCTTTGCTGGCGCGTCGTGAGTTGCGACGGGAGTGGAGCGTGACGGACGAGCGCCCGGTACTCCTCTTTGTCGCGCACAATTTCGGATTGAAAGGACTTTCCGAAGCCATCGCTGCACTCGGAATTGAGGCACTACGAAAGAGGAGTGCGATGTTCATCGTGGCGGGGCGTGATGACTCGGAGCCCTTTCGGCGGCGCGCCGAATCGATGGGCGTCGGCGAGTCGGTGCGATTCATCGGCGTGCGTACGCCGGTGACAAAGCTCTTTGCCGCAGCCGACGTGCTGGTTCATCCCACGCATTACGATCCATGCAGCCGCGTCGTGCTCGAAGCGCTCGTCGCGGGCTTGCCGGTCGTGACGACGGTGCACAACGGGGCGGCCGAGGTCGTCGAGCACGGCAAGCAGGGCTTCGTGGTGGAAAATCCGGGTGATATCGACGCTCTTGCCGATGCGATCGTCGCGGCCCTGAGCCCGAACGTGGGCCGCGCGGCAAAAGAAACGCTGGCGTCGGCCGCCGAGCGCTTGTCGATGCGGCGGCACGCAAGCGAGCTGCTCGCGCTCTATGAGGAAATTCTCCGCGAGCGGCGTTGAATTACGTTATTCATGATTCAAAGGGCGAAAAGGAATTCGAGACGATCGAAAGGCAGGGGCACCGATGTCCACGCGACTGGCCGCGTTCCGTGCGTATCGCGAAAAAATGAACGCCCGCATCCTGGCGCAGCAAGACCTGGCGATCAACCGCTTCTTCACGCTCGACACGAAGGCCTACGAGCCGGGCGCGCTCGAGCCGCTGGCGAAGGAATTCGCGGGCCTCAGTGCGTCGATGGTATTGCGTTGCGACGACTGCATCGCGTACCACGTGATCCGCTGCAAGGAACTCGGCGCGAGCGATGCGCAGCTCTGGGAGATCTTCAACGTCGGCCTGATCATCGGCGGTTCGATCGTGATCCCGCACCTGCGGCGGGCCGTGGAACTTCTCGATGAGTTGAATCGCGAGACCGCCGATCCAGAACCATCGAAATCACCGAAATAGAGCGATCTTGAGCGTTTGCCTGCGCGTGGCCTGTGAATCAGCGTTCGACTGAAAGCGCTCCCAATTTCGCTGTAAATCCCGAATTTTCTTGACATTGCGCGTCGCGCGTGATTAGCTGAAACAGGGGCGGACTGGCGAAGTCCGCCCGACATCTCGCTCGCGGGCGGTTCCGCCTGTCCTCGCCCGCCGGAGGTCGAACAATGCCTACCGTTCAAAATGTGCTGGAGCACAAAGGCCGCGACGTTGCCAGCGTGTCGGCCGACGCGACCGTGCTGGAAGCGGCCCGCCTGATGAATGAACGCCGCATCGGAGCACTCGTCGTCACCGACGGCGAGCGCGTCATCGGCATTTTCACCGAGCGCGACATTCTGAGCCGCGTGGTCGCGTCCGAGGCGGACCCCGCCACAACTTTCGTCGCCGATGTGATGACGACGCCCGTAGCCGTGTGCTCTCCGGAGACTTCGCGCGAGGAATGCCGCAACGTGATGCGTTCGCGGCGGGTACGCCATCTGCCGGTCGTGGATCACGACGAGTTGGTGGGGATCGTGTCCATCGGCGATTTGCTCGTGGAAGACGCGACGGATCAGGAAGAGACCATCCGCTATCTCTACGAATACATGCACGGGGGATTGATCCTGCAGCCCGTCGCCTGATGGATCGCCCCGGCGAAAGCTCGGCGAGCGCGTTCGCAAACCTGCCGTGCCCCGCGACACCTTTCGTGCGCGCTGTGACCGCGGCGCGCATTTTCGAATCCGCAC
>JBGAJB010000249.1:0-5433 GCA_044225155.1 Phycisphaerae bacterium
CGCACGCGCGAACCACTCGGCAAGAGAACATAAAACTCGCGCCGGCGAGTGGGGTGGCGCAGCAGCTTACTGCCGCTTAGCTTCGGCACGTCGCTCTGCGCGACGGCGACGTTCAGCTCTCCCTGCTTATAGACCACGTCATTGGAACTCGGGCTTGCGACGACAGCGAGGTTGATGCGTTCGCCACCACGAATCGGCTCGCACCAGAGCCTTACGCACGCCGCCTGATCTCCTTTCACGGTCGGAGGCAACTCGGCAATCGCGTGCGCGTCGAAACGTACGGGCGGCTCATCTTCCGATGGCTGTTGCGACTGCATGTGCGACAGGTCGATGACGAACGAAGCCCATTCGCGGTCTTCTCCCTCCAGCATCTGCCGCATGGCGGCCGCTTCCACGAGGATGGCGGGGTCGGCGAGCGCGAGCGTCGGAAACCGCAGAATGCGGCGCCGCAGGACGTTCTTCTCCATATCGAAAATTTCCCAGCGGTGCTGCTCGAATTCCGCGCCGGGAGTCGGGTTGTGCGGTCCACGATAGGCGAATTTCACGCGCTTGATCGCGCCGAACACACGGCCGTGATGAGCCATGCGCCAGAGCAAAACTTCGTCGCCGGCCGCGTGCGTCTCAATCACCGGCACGTTCCACTCACCTGCCGGCCACGCGTCCGGGGAGCGCGCGTCCGAGTTTGGCCCCGCCTTTTGCATGTGTGCTGCGAGGATGCGCCCAAGCCGGGCGTCGTGCATGCTGACGAGTTGATTGGGGCGCTTAAGTAGTAGCGCACGCAAGAACGCATCATGCGCCCCGGCCCAGTCGCGGTGCATCAGATAGGTTGTCCCGCAGGCGACGAGCAGGGGGGCAAAGTCGGCGTGCAGGTCGAGCGCTTCACGCGCGATTTCGAGCGCGCGCGGCGAGCCACTCTCGCGCGCGGAGCGCACCCGCATCCACCAGAGATACCGGACGTAGGTGACGAGGCCTTCCAGCTCATCCGCGCGAATCAACCGTGCCAGCTCGGCTTCGGCGAGTCGCTGCACTTCGGCATACCGTTCGCTGCGCATGTGCGGCAGCACGGAGAGCTGAAACTCCTCGATGTAAGGACGCGACGGCTCGTCGACGATGTCGCCATTCAGCGCCGTCGCGGGAAGTTTCCAGCGCATCTGTGTATCGAGAATGGGCGGATCCTTTGGCAGCTCGCCCTCGTGCATCGTCAGTCGATAGCCGTCGATGGCGATCTCGTCGCCGTGCTGCAGTTCGACCCCTTCCTCGGCCAGCACCTTGTCATTCAGCTTGACTTCGCCGCTGCGGGCGCGGGGCTCGACGCGAAAACGATCGTAGGTAAACGAGATGGAGCAAAACGCGGCCGACGGGTCCATCCCCGGCAATCGCAGATCGCTGGGGGATCCACCGACAACCAGCGCGCGCACGGTGGGCAGCGCGGCCAGCAGGATTGTCGCCGCCTCGTCCTCATGACGCTTGTAAGAGAGTTCTACGTACGCACTCGCCATCGGAATTCACTCGTCGCGGCGCGCGGCCGGGTTCGGACTCCGGACGTCGGCGCGTGCAGAAATGATAGCAGACGTGCGATTCGCGGCGCGAATGCCGCTTCGACTGCGGACCGTCCGCAAGCTACAATTTGATCAGAGCGATTGCTGGGAGAAATTTCATGAGCGTCAGCGCCGGCGACAACATCAAGCTCGATTGGGAACGCCAGGAAGACCCCGCCCGGCTGGCCGATTTTCAGGCCCGCATCGACCGGGGCGATCTGATCGAAGCCGACGATTGGATGCCGGAGAACTATCGCATCGGCATGTTGCGAATGGCCGAGCATCACGCCAATAGCGAGATCGTCGGCGCGCTTCCCGAAGGCGAGTGGATCACCCGCGCCCCGTCGCTGAAGCGCAAGCTTTCGCTCATCGCGAAGGTGCAGGACGAAGTCGGGCACGGCCAGATGCTCTATCGCGTCTCGCAGGATCTCGGCAAGCCGCGCGATTCGATGTTGCGCGACCTCATCACCGGCAAGACCAAGTATCACAACGTCTTCAACTATCCGGCCCCCACCTGGGCCGACGTGGCCGCGATCCAGTGGCTGGTGGACGGCGCGGCGATCATGAATCAAAAGACGCTCGCCGACGGCAGCTATGGGCCGTATGTGCGAACGATGCGACGCATCAATATGGAAGAGGCGTTTCACTTCAAGGTCGGCGAAGACAGCGTGCTGACGCTGATGGGCGGCACGCCGCGGCAGAAGCAGATGATGCAGGAAGCCTTCGACCGCTGGTGGAATCCCTGCCTGATGTTTTTCGGCCCGCCAGACAAGGAAAGCGTCAAGACCGGGCCGTTCATGGTCTGGCGGATCAAGACCGCAACCAACGACGAACTCCGGCAGCGATTCGTGGACCGCTTCGCGCCGGCCGCCCAGGACCTGGGGCTGGTGGTCAAGACGTACAAGCGGGACGCCGGCGGCAAGATCGTTCGCAATCCCGACGGCTCACCGATCTGGGTGAAGGACGAAAAGCTCCGCTACAACGAGCAGACGAAACACTGGGATTTCAGCCAGCCGGACTGGGACGAGTTTCACGCGGTGATTCGCGGGAACGGCCCGCTGAACAAGGAGCGCGTCGGCCTGCGGCGCTTCAGCTATGAGCAGGGCGAGTGGGTGCGCCGCGCGGTGTTGGGACAGACGGCCAGTCTGCCGCCGGGACGGAACTAGACGAACACCGGCGCAAAATTCCTCTTCGGGGCACGTATATGGTCGTCAGGACAACTGAGCACCGAGGCGGGGAGGCGAGCCTCAACGGCTTACGCCTGACGGCCGAAGAGTACTTCGCATTGCCGGATGACGGCAACCGTTATGAATTGATCGACGGAGTGGTGGTCATGTCGCCGAGCGCGGGCAATTCGCATCAGCACGTGACGCTCGAGATCGCGGTTCAACTGCGGTCGTTCGTCCGATCGGGAGGGTTGGGGTTTGCGCTGATTGACGCGGATGTTGAGCTTCCAGCCGCTGTCGGCGGTGCCGATCTGGTCTATCGGCCTGATCTGCATTTTGTACGGAGCGACCGGGCGGGATTTCTTGGAGACCGCACCCGAATCGCTCCCGACGTCGTCGTCGAAGTGATATCGCCGGAATCCAGGTCGCGCGACTCCGTGACAAAATTCCGCGACTACGAATCGGCCGGAGTCTCGGAATACTGGTTGATCGATCCGCTCGAAGCGCGTTTGCAGTTCTTTCGGTTGACGGACGGCAAGTTTGTCGCCGCTCAATTCGAGCCCGACACATACGTGAGTCTCGCCGTGCCCGGATTTCGGCTCGATTTAACGCGCCTACGCGAAACTTTTCGCGAACTGAATTGAATGTCGGGCGTGTTTGCGCCGAATCTTACATTGCCGGCACAGATTCCCGGACTTGGCGCGCTCTCAAGTGCCAAGTCGCGTTGCTCTCCGCTGTCGCTGATGAAGCTTAAACTTCAGCGCTGACGCTCTCCGCCACTCGCCGCTACATTCCCCGGCAGGAGGCTCGCATGGCGTCGCCCTTGCCGCAGATCAAGCTCGGTTTCATCCCCGCTAATCGCAGTTTCTTCTCCAGTCAGCTTACCGCGAAGATGCGCGATGAAGAAACGATCCGCGCGTTGAAGCAGCTTGGGTCGGCGTGGACAGCGCTGATGTCAAGGCACCAACGCTGAAGGTGTCGGAACACGGCAGGAAGCCGAGTTCGCGGCTGAACAGTTTCGGCGTGAGGGCGTGCAGGGCATCCTGAATGGTGCGGTGAATTTCGGTGATGACAGGCGGCCGCCGGAAAGTGTGGAGGCCGCGCTGAATGTCCCGATCATGATTTTCGGCTGTCAGGAAGAAGAGCGCCTCACGCTCCAGACCGCGCGTCGCGACAGCTTTTGCGGATTGCTATCCATCGGCGAGGCCCTGCGCCAGATCGGCGCGAAGTACAGCGTCGCGCCGCGCCCGATCTGTTTTCCCAGCGACGAGAGCTTCGCGGCCGACCTCGATTGGTTTGTGCGCGTCTGTCGCGTGGTTCAAGGCGTGCGAAATGCCCGCTACGGACAGGTCGGGGCGCGGCCGGACGCCTTCTGGACCTGTCGCTACGACGAAAAACAATTGCAGCTTCTGGGCCCAACCGCGGTGACGCTCGATCTTTCAGAAGTCTTCGCCGGCGCTGCGCGAATTCCCGACGGCGACGCAGACTTGCGACGGGTGGTCGAGTCGATCGCCGGTTACGCGGATACGTCGCGCGTTGCGCAGCCGGCCGTGCTGCGCAGCGCGAAGCTCGAGCTGTTCCTACGCCGCTGGGCGCGCGAAAACGCGCTGGACGCGCTGGCCGTGCAATGCTGGACGAGCATTCAACAAAACTACGGCGTGTGCGCCTGCGCTACGATGAGCCGCTTTGGAGACGAAGGCGTTCCCAGTGCCTGCGAGGCCGACATTCTCGGCACGCTCTCGATGCACGCGGCGATGCTCGCTGCCGGTTCTCCCGCCGGCCTGGCCGACTGGAACAATTTGCACAACGACGATGACGAACTCGCAAACGTCTGGCACTGCGGCGTGTTTCCGGCCGCGTTCGCCCGCTCCCCCGTGAAGCTCGGGCTGCACGAAATCATCGTTTCCAGCGGGGCCGCCGCGGCTGAAAACTCGCAGGGCACGGTCGAGTTTGTCGCGCGCAATGGGCCGCTGACGCTCTGCCGGGTCACGCAGGACGGCGGCGCGTGGAAAGCAGTCATCGCCGAGGGCACTGTCGAAGAAAACGCGGCGGTCACGTTCGGCAGCTATGGCTGGTGCCGAATTCCGAATCTCCAGCGGCTTTATCGCGATGTGCTGCTCGCACACTTTCCGCATCATGTCGCAATCGCGCAGGGCCACGTCGGCGATGTGTTGTGGGAAGCATTGGGGAATTATCTGGATATGGGCGTCTATCACGCGACGCAGGAGTCGCCGGGCCGCTATTTGCCGAAACTGCCGTTCGGACGTTTGCGCCAGAGCGACGCCTCGTTCCGTCCAGCTCCCGCGCTCACTGCGTGAGTTGGCAGGACCGCGCGCGCTTCGCATGCCGACGTGAACTGACGGAACGCTGAGGAATCGGACGCGGCGCAGTGGACGGTTAGACGACTGCCTCGGACACAAAGGAGCCCGCCATGGCCGGACTTTCAGAAAAGCGCTGCGTTCCATGTTCGGCTGGTGCATCGCCGCTGCGGGGGGACCCCTTGAAGGGCCTATTGCGTCAGCTCGACGGCTGGGAAGTGATCAACGAGCACCATCTCCAGAAGACCTACACCTTCCCGGATTTCCGGCAGGCGCTCGCCTTTACAAATCGCGTGGGGGAGGTCGCGGAGCAGGAGGGGCATCACCCAGACATCCTGACCGCCTGGGGAAAGGTCACCATCACCGTCTGGACCCACAAGATTGACGGGTTGACTGAAAGCGATTTCGTGC
>JBGAJB010000250.1:0-5179 GCA_044225155.1 Phycisphaerae bacterium
CCTCGCAGCCCTGACAGCCCAATCCGCTGGAGTCGGCGCCGCATCGCCCGGAGCCGCCGGCTGCACGGTTGACAAATCCTGCCCGGTCAGACTTGCCGGGCCGAATCCGCAGCGAACAAAATGGGATTGTTCCAGGGAGAGGGAACTCGTGCCCCTATCGACAGCGTCGCACATCGGAGCGCTCGAATTCGTCACTGCCTCGGGACGCCGCTACGCGCGGTTTCCGCGATTGGCCGCGCTCAACGGCTTCGCACACGCGTTTTCCACGCGGCCCGAGGATGTTTCGGCCCGCATGGACGACCGTGCGCCGCAGCGCGCGGCAAGACGGGCGCTCATGGCCGCGGACCTTGGATTCCGAGCGGAGCGACTCATACACACCGTTCAGATTCACGAACCGCGTATTGCGCACGTCGATGAGGGATCGCCGGCCGGCGCGCGCGAAGGCTTCGACGGCCTTTTCACGGCCGCGCCCGGCATTCCGCTGATGACGTTTTCGGCCGACTGTCCGCTCATCCTCGTAGTAGATCCGCGCCGCCGCGCTGTCGGCATGGTTCATTCAAGCTGGCGCTGTACGCTCGCGAACGCCGTACCGATTTTGATCGAGCAGATGCGGGCCAGACTCGGCTGCCGGCCGGAGGAGTTGCTGGCCGGGGTCGGTCCCTCGGCCGGCCCGACCGAATACGAAGTCGGCGCGGATGTTTATGAGGCGGCGGCGGTGCTCGACGCGATTGCAGCAAACGAGCACGTTCGCGCCGCATCCGACGCCGATGCGAATCGCGGTTTGCCAAGTAGCGCGACGCATCCGGTTCGGCCCCGCGATCAATTCTTTCCGCGGCTGCGCGACGGGCGAATGACGTGTGACCTCTGGGCGGCAAATCGCGCGCAACTCATCGCGAGCGGCGTGCGGGCGGAAAACATCGAAGTCGCGGCCGTCTGCACGATGACGCACCCGGACGTGTTCTACTCATTCCGGCGTGAAGGCGCGGGCTGCGGACACTTCGGATTGATGGCGGGGCTGATCGACGCCTGAGCAATCAGCGCGTGACCGACGGTTCGACCTCGCCCACTTCAGACTCGGAGCGACTGCCGCGAATGCGTTCGTAGCGGGCCGCACGCTGATAGATGAGCCAAAGATTCCGGAGATAGATGAGCAGTCCGAGCGCCTGGCCGACGGAAAATACGAGATCACCCTTGAGGATCGCATAGGCAAGCGTCATCAGCGAGCCGGCGACGCTGATCCACCAGAACGCGACCGGCACATGGCTGCGGCCCTTTCGCTCCGATGCGAGCAACTGCACGACGAAACGCATGAAAAACACGAACTGCCCCGCGAATCCGAACAGGACGAGCGGATTGCGCAGCTCCGTCAGCACCCAGCGCAGCGTGAATTCGGCCAACAAACTCGATCCGCCCTTGCCGTGAAACCCAGCCAACGGCGCAGACTCCGACCCGTCGGAATCCGCGCTGCCATGCCTATGAAGCAGATGGTATCGACAGACCGGCGGAGACGAAAACGGGCGAAGCGTCAGGCCTGAAGATCGATGCCGCCGCTCGGCGTCTCCGGCGCGGCACCGGTCTGATCCTGATCTGGCGGCGCCTCGTCCGGGCGCTGCCGCGCGTACCCGCCGGACCCTTCGGCGTCGCTGTAGGCCTGACTGTCGCGGTCGTCGTTTTCGATTGCGCCGGTCAGCTCGCGCGAAAACGCGGGCCGGTCGGCGTCGGCGGATTCGGCCTCGCGCTTGCGCGCGGACTCACGCTGCTGCGCGCCATGCGTCTGGATCAGCGAACCGAGGAATGTGGGCGGGATGGCCGACATCGTCGCTCCAGCGGCCTCCGCGGCGGTTTCACGGCAGCGCGGCAGCCATACGGGTGTTATCGTCCCCGTCCGGCGGATGAATCAGCGCGATTGGATGGACCGCGGGCAAAAAGCAGATCGAGCGCAGTTCTTGCGCCATTCAATCGCTGACTTGACTCGAATGGGAACGGCGGCCAGACGGCGGTTGAGCCGGCCGGAATTCGCGATGGGGCGCGACTGCCACACGGCGCTACAAAAAAAGAATCGCCGCGGCAAAGCGGCGACTCTTTTGTGTTTCCGGGGTAATCCGGCAGCGCAAGCGCCGCGCGAATTAGCCGAGCAGACCGGTCAGGCTGGTCAGGTTCAGGCCGAGGACGTTCGACAGATCGAGCGTCGAACCGATGTTCGGCAGGCAGTTGAGGCCGAGGGCCATCACGAAGCTGCCCGACAGCATGACCAGGGCCGTAATCTTTGCCTTGGACATTTTCTCTCCTTAAGCGGACGGCGAACCATCGCCGCCGATATGAGTTCAAATCGACAGATCCCGCGAACGCACTTCAGACTAGCCGAAGAGCTCTTCGTTGAGGACGTCGATCAGGACGTTCAACGTACGATTGTTCGTCGGGAAACCGTGAATGAAACCATCCCAGAAAGAGCCGAGGCAGCCCGACTGGAACAGCGTGCCGCCGGCGACAATCGCGCCGAGCAGCATGAGCTTGGACTTCTTGAGCATCTTGAAGATCTCCTTGGCAGAGGCGACTCACGCAGACCGCGCCACAAGCCGCCGCAATTTTCTTCTTCGATTAGTCAATGCCGCGCAGAAAGATCGAATCGCCGACCAGATCACCGATGATCCGGGCGCACGCGCCGAGCTGCATGGCGACGCCACCGGCCGCCAGCGCCAGCATCACGAGCTTGAGCTTCAGGTTCATGTGTTTGCTCCACTCTTTTGAGTAAGACCCAGTTTGACCTGCGGGGGCCTAGTCGAACGCCACCGCTACCAGAATCCGCTGAACAATCGCGTCATAGCAACCACTGCCAAGCTGCAGCAGCGTGCCCGCCGCGATCAACAGCGCGCCCTTCAACCAGAGCTTCCTCGACATCGCGAGCCTCCTAACGGTACTTCGCGTTAACTCGAAATCCGGGCTATTGCGATTCAACCGGCCCGCGCCGATCGACCCCGGACTTCCATTTCCGACAGCCGGCCCACGAACGTGTGGATGCGGGATGGCCTACCCATGGCCGTCCTTCACGTGACCGCGCCGCGCGTATCCCGGAAAAGCTACGCCAGAATTTTCCGCTTGGCAAGCCCCCGGCCCCACAAATCTGATGAGCGTGCCCAGACGCAAAACACGCGAAAAGTGCCTCGCAATCGAGCGCTGCGCGGTGCGATTCTTGCGCGAAACGAAGTGGAAATGGTGGGCGCGTGACGCGGATTAGTGATCTCTTTGCGCTGCAAAGTCCTGCAAAATCGAAGGTAATAAAAAAGCGGGCGTCCGATCCAGCACCAGTAGTGCCGATCGGACGACGCCCGTCCATGTGTGTGGCTTGTCTATCCCGACTTACTTCCGGCCGTGGACCAGCGCCGCCAACTCGTCCACTGCCCCGCGGACGGTTTCGGCCTGAGCGGTCAGTTCTTCCGCCGCCGAGGCCGCCTGTTCCGAGGCGGCCGCATTGGACTGCGTAACCTGGTTCATCTGCGACACGGCGCTGTTGACCTGCTCGACGCCCTCGGCCTGCTGGGTCGACGCGGAATCGATGTCGGCCAGCAACTGCGACACTTTCACCACGTCGCCCACGATGCCCTTGAGTGCCGAGCCGGCCGCAGCGGTAACATCCGTACCTTCCTTGGCACGCGTCACGCAGTTCTCGATCAGCGAGGTCGTGTCGCGGGCGGCCTGCGCACAGCGCTGGGCGAGATTGCGAACTTCCTCGGCCACCACCGCGAAGCCCTTGCCGTGCTCGCCGGCGCGGGCCGCTTCGACGGCGGCATTGAGGGCCAGCAGATTGGTCTGAAACGCGATCTCCTCGATGACCTTGATGATCTTGCTGATCTCGCCCGAGGACGTGTTGATCGCCACCATCGCGTCGCTGACGCGCGTCATCGTGGACTCGCCCGTCGCGGCGGCCTTGCTGGCCTGCTCGGCGAGCGTGTTGGCGGTCTTGGAGTGCTGGGCGTTCGTGCGCGTCATCGCCGACATCTCTTCCAGCGCGCTGCTGGTCTCTTCCAGCGAAGAGGCCTGCTCATTCGCGCCGCTGGCCAGCGATTGCGAGGTCGAGGACACCTGCGCCGCCGCGTCGGCCACCTGCGCCGCCCCTTCCCGGAGCGTATTGACGATTTGCGTAATTGACTTGGTGATGCCGCGCGTCAGGAAGAATGCCAGGACCATCGCGATCACAATGCCGGCGATGGCGCACGTCATTGCGATGGTGGTAGTGCTCGACGCAGTGGCGATGCACTCCGCGGCGGAGCGTCGAGAATTGTCGGCCGCGGCCTCTTGCAAATCGTGCGCGTGCACGACAGCGGCCTCAGCGGCTTCGATTCGCTGCTTGCCGGTCTCTTCCAAGGACTGCCAGGCGGAGATCAGTTCCTTGGCGGCGGTTTCGTATTCCTGTGAGGTGCGTTCGAGTTGCGCGAGTTCTTCCTGATCACGCGGCTCGCGAATGATCGGCTTCAACGTCTCAAGACCTTTTTTCATCACGTCAATGTCTTTGAAACTCGCCGACGCGAGCGCGATGTCCCGGGCTGCCTGCGCTTTCCAAACCCCGATGCGAATGCGATTCATCGCGTTCCGGATTTCCGAAATCGTGTCAACCTTGACGGCGCGCTCCGTCAACTTTTCGATTCCCGCATCGTCTTCAATGTCCTTGCGGAGGGCCTCGTTCTGCCCAGACTGAAGTTTTTCGATGTTTTCCGTGTACTTGGCCGCCGACGCGTTCAGCGTCTCGCGCGCCCGGTTCATCTCGGCCGCCTCCGTGTGGGATTTGGCCACCAACTCCCGAAAACGCGTAATATCGGCGGTCAACGGGTCGATTTCGGCCTTGAGCTTGGCGAGTTCAGGAAACTTTCCACTCAGATCGCGCAATTCGCCCAGTGCTTTTTCGACGCCCTCCAGGGCCGACTGCGCACCTGTGAAATACTTCTCGTCGAGTGTAAAACCGAACGAACGTATGTTCAGCATGGCGAGATCGATTTTGCCCGCCAACGTCGTAGCGCTGGTTAGCTCGGGCAGATACTTTTGTCCCACAGAGGTCGTGCTGGCTTGGATTTGTTGCAGACCGTAAGTGGTGTATCCGCTGATGCCGGCCAGGATGGCCACGACCAGACCAAAACCGGCAAACAGCTTAGTGGATAGCTTCATCTTTCTCATTGGTTCACGCTCC
>JBGAJB010000251.1:0-6030 GCA_044225155.1 Phycisphaerae bacterium
GCAACTCGTGCTCGGCCTGGTACCAGTCGGAGCACTCGTCGCCCGGAATCCCGTTGGAGCAGCGGAACATGAAAATTTCATACGCGCGGGCGCGTACGTGATCGGTTCGCTGGTCGGCTCCGGCGCTCGGCCGTGGGGGCGTAGCGCCGCCCTCGTTTTCCCAGCGTTTCTTCGGATCGGTCTTATTCTGATGTTGGGCAGTTGCGTTCATTGATTTTGCGTTCCTTCTTGACAGAGATTTCTGAGAGAACCCGGCAGGCTGAGTTGGTTCGTCCCCATTCCTGATAGCCGCGTCTGATCGTCGTTTCTAAACGCGACAACGCGGCCTGAAAAATACGAAACACGACCATATCTCCGAGCTTGGCACTGCGACGGTATCGCCGTTGATATGGTTAACTTCTGCCATGAATCGCCGATGAACTCAGAGTGAAATCCCGCGGCCGCGCGCCACTACAATTCTGCGATGATCCGTCATGCACCAGCGCACGCCGAATCGGCGCTGCCGACATCGCCGCGCGCCGCAGCCCTCGGTGATCGTCTTTCGGTAGGACTCGGCGCGACCGTCGCGATGTGGGGCGTCGGCTATCTCTGTCGCTTCCCCGGCATGCAGACGCCGCCGGCCCTGATTTTCGCGCTGCTGATCGTCATCCTCGTCAGCGCGGGATATTGGCTCGCAGCACGGCCGCACCGGGGCTGGCGCGACGCCGCGATCGCCGGCTCGATCGCGGGGCTTTGCAACCTGCTTATTCTCGGCAGCCTGCTCGGCGGGCGGGGCGGCGATCGACCCGCGCCTGGGATTCTGGAAGCCGGTTTGATCTGGGGTCCGAGCTGCATCGCGATCTGCGCACTGCTACCTGTCATCGGTGTTGCGCTGCGAATCTTCTTACATCGACCGCGCACGGCCGCGTCGTTCAGCCCGGCCGCCCTGCCGGCCGTCGCCGCGACCGCAACGCTGATTTTGCTTTCCGTCGGCGGAGTCGTGACGGGGTTTGAGGCGGGGCTTGCAGTGCCGGATTGGCCGAACAGCTACGGCTACAACATGTTTCTGTTCCCGCTGTCGCGCATGACGGGCGGCATCTATTTTGAGCATTCCCATCGGCTGTTCGGGGCGCTGGTTGGGCTGGCGACCGTCAGCGTGGCCGTCTTCGTCCATCTGTCGGACGAGCGCCGCTGGGTGCGGCGTCTGGCGCTCGTGGCGGTCGCGATGGTGATCGTGCAAGGCCTGCTGGGTGGGCTGCGCGTCACGGGAAATCTCACGCTCAGTCAATCACGGAAAGACCTGGCGCCGCAACTGGCGCTCGCGGTGATTCATGGCATATTCGCGCAGATCTTCTTTTCGACGCTGCTTGCACTGACGGCAGTTCTCTCGCGCACGTGGCGCTCGGCCGCCCGGCGAGAGACGTCAGCCGCCGAAACCGATCGCACGCTCTCCGTTGTCGCGCCGCTCGCGCTTCTGACGCAATTGCTCTTCGGCGCACTGCTCCGCCACTACCAATGGGGCGTGTACGTGCATGTCAGCTTCGCGATCGTCGTGCTCGGCCTCGTCGGTTTCTATGCGATTCGCGCGTGGTCGCTTTACGACGGGCTGCCGATGATCGAGCGCCTCGGGCAAACGCTGCTAATCCTGCTGCTCGTGCAATTGGCGCTCGGCGGCGGCGCGCTGATCGCAGTGCTCGGCGAGAGCGGAACGACGCAACCGGGTCCCTTGCAAGTGTTCATCACTACGGCACATCAGACAACCGGCGCGCTTCTGCTGGGACTCACGGCCAACCTGGCGCTGTGGCAGTGGCGTCTGACGCGCCCCGCCGCAGGCGCGATTCGAGAGACGAATCTGCCGACCATGCATCCGACAAATCCGGCTTGAACGCCGGGGCGACGAACACTCCGCAAGCCAAAGCGAACGCGGCGCGTTCGCGCGCAACTCCATCGCTGCAAATCGGTTGGGTATTCGAGAGCGGCAAGCTTCACGAATTCTTAACACTCTCGATTGTTAAGGCTCTTAACAGTTCGTTTTGTGATGACACCGCGCGCTCGCTACTTTGGACCGCTCAGAACTGAGGCGACACCGGCGGTCCGTGTGGATTTCGGCGACGCGGCGCGGCAACGCAGAACTCTCGGTTCATCCCAAGGGAGAGAAGATGATGCGATTGGATTCGATGCGAGGATGGTCTCGCGCCCTGACGGCCGCTGCGGCCGGTTTGGCGCTCATGGCGGGCGGCGCGGCCGCGTCAGCACAGACGGTGGCGGCGGGCGACATCGCCATCATCGGCTGGATCGACAACGGCAACCCGAACGACATCTATTCGTTCGTGACGCTCGCCCCAATCCCGGCCGGAACGGTGATCTACTTCACCGACAACGGCTGGACCGGCACAATTTTCCGCGGCGCGAGCGCGACCGATGGCGACGGTAATGAGAATCTCGCAAAGTGGACGGCGGTTAACGCGATCGCCGCGGGCCGTATCATTGCAACGACCGATACGAGCGCGGACTTCACCTGGACGTTTACCGGCGCGATTCCCGGAACGACCAGCGGCTCGTTCGCGGTGAATTCTCTGTCGCAGTCCGGCGATCAGCTCTACGCGTTTCAAGGGCCCACGAACAATCCGCTGTTCACACCGTCGAATCAAGTTTTTGTGCTCGACGATACCGGCGCGTTCGAGGCCGCAACGAATTCAAACCAGGGTGACGTCCCACCCGGACTCAGCGCGGCCGCCAATACGGCGATCACGTTCAATCAGAGCGGCACGGGCCAGGACTTCATGGCCTTCAACACGAACACGCTCGCCTCAGGAACCAAGCAAGATTGGCTCGCGGCAATCAACAATGCCGCCAACTGGACCTTCGGCGCGTCGGGCACGCTGCCGACCGGAACGATCGTCATCGGTGGCATCTGCGTTCCGCCGTCGATCACGATGGATCCCGCGTCCACCTCCGCCTGTCCGGGCGACATGGTGGTGTTCAGCGTGACGGCCACCGGCGACGGGCTGACCTATCAGTGGCGCAAGGATGGCAATGACATCGGCGGCGAGACGGGAACGACGTACACGATCGCGTCGGCCACGGCCGGCGACGAAGCCACCTACGATGTCGTCGTCACGGGGACGTGCGGCGTGGCGACCAGTGACGGCGCGACGCTTACGCTCGGCGCGGGCCCCTCAATCAGCGACCAGCCCGACGCGGCGGTCGTCTGCGAAGGCGATCCGGTGACGTTTACGGTCGTGGCCGCAAATGCGGTCAGTTATCAGTGGCGCAAGGACGGCAATGACATCGGCGGAGAGACGAGCGATTCGTACACGATCGCGGCGGCGTCCTCCGGCGATGCGGGTACTTATGACGTTGTGATTCAAGGCGCGTGCGGCACGAGCATGAGCGATCCCGCTGATCTGACCGTCAGCACCGGACCGATCATCACCGCCTCACCATCCGCCCAGAACGCAAAGACCGGCGACTTCGTGAAGCTGAGTGTGACCGCGACAACACTCGGGAATCCGAGCTATCAGTGGCGGCGTGACACCGTCGCGCTCACCGACGGCGGCAACGTCAGCGGTGCGAACACGGCCATGTTGACGCTGAATCCGATCGCGCTGGCGGACGGCGGCACATATGACGTCGTCATCACCGACGCTTGCGGCACCAACACCAGCGATGGTGCGCTGCTGGGCGTGCAAGACCCGATCCTGCTGAATCCGGGCTGCATCGCGATCATCGGTTGGGTGGATAACGATCCGGTCACCGATCGCTTCACTTTTGTAACGCTTACGGATATCCCGGCCGATGTCGACGTTTACTTCACGGACAACGGCTGGACCGGCACCGCGTTCCGCGGCGATCCGGGCGACGGCGACGGCAACGAAAACCTCGTGAAGTGGACCTCGATCAACCCGATCGCGGCCGGCACGATCATCAACACGACCGACACGAGCGCCGACTTTGTCTGGACGAGCAGTGGGCAGGTGCCGGGCGGCACAAGCGGCTCGTTCCAATTCCCGTCGCTCTCTGCCTGCAATCTGGCGAACAGATCTACGCGTTCCAGGGCACCGGCAGCCTGCCGCTGGAACATGTTCTGGTGCACCTGTTCGTCCTGGATGACACCGGCGCATTTGAGGCGGCCACGTCCTCCACGACGGGCGCGATTCCGCCGGGTCTGTCGCAAGCGTCTTTCACGGCCGTCACGTTCACGCAGAATGGCATCGGAATTTCAAGGGCTTCAACACGAACCGCGCGCGGAGTGCGGATTGAAGGCCCAGTGGCTGGCCGCGATCGGCAACGCGGCCGACTGGACGTTCGGCGGCAGCGGCACGCTCCCGAGCATGGTTCGATCAACGTAAGCTGCGATGCGCCGGCGATCGACACGGATCCGGCCAGCCAGAGCGTGAACGCCGGTGACATGGTGACCTTCACCGTCGTCGCCAGCGGCTGTGGTCCATTCACCTATCAGTGGCGTAAGGATGGCAACGACATCCTCGGCGAGAACTCAGCGTCGTACACGATCGCCTCGGCCGCCAGCGGAGACGCCGGCGACTACGACGTGGTCGTCGATGAACGATTGCGGCGACTCGACGAGTGCGGTCGCCACGTTGACGGTCAACGCCGTGGGCCGTCCGAACACAATCACCTGGGTTGCGATCACAGCAGCGACATCTTCCTGGTCGGCGGCGACTGCGTCGTCGATCTCAGTGATCTGGGTGTCGTGCTGGCGAACTTCGCCGGGGATTCCGGGCAAGATGCGCAATCAAGGCGACATCTTCCCGCTGAGCGGCGGCGACGGGTTCGTCGATCTGTCGGACCTGGGAAGTGCTGGCCGACTTTGGCATCGATTGCCGGTGCAACAGACTGATAGTCTGAAACACGGAGGCGGGGCGTCGGCTGATTCGGCCGGCGCCCCGCTTCGTCGTTATCAGGCGCTGAATGGTAAATGGGTCAGTTTGCGCTGATCCGAGCCGCGCTCGTCAGGAAACGGGGATCGAGCGTCATTCCCGGCTTGCGCGAAAGGGTTTCTCCGCCCCCCGGTCCCTACGGTCACGGCTCAGTTCAAACTGGACCACTACCGCTGAAATCAGGGCGGAATTTCCTTCGTTTCCCATTTGGTGTCCGTTACTCTTCCCCGAGGGCCCGCCTCCGGACCCCGCAGGAGCCGCGCATGCGCTTCGTCATGCCCTGGTACGTAACTCGCCTGTTTGTAAGCGGTTGCGTCGCCTCGCTTTGCCTTTCGCTGCCGGCGCAGGCGCAGCAATCCGCTCAGCCCGGCAAGCCTGTCCAGCCAGAGCGCAAGCTCGCGCGCAACGCGGCAGCCATGCTCAGCGCTCGAATTCCCGATGTGAATTTTCAGGAGGCGGCGCTCGAAGATGTCGTGACCTGGCTGCGGGACACGATGAACGTGAACATCATCGTGCGCTGGAAGGAGCTGGAATTCCTCGGCGTGGAGCGTACGAAGCCCATCACGCTCGACGTGCGAAATCTGCGCGCCAGCCAGGTGTTGAGCATCGTGCTGGAGCAGGCCGGCGGCGTCGACGCGCGGCTGGCCTATCGTGCGGATCGCGACATGATCACGATCACTTCCGCCCGTGATCTCGACAGCGGCATGTTCGTGAAGGTGTACGAAGTGAACGATGTAATTTTCGAGCCGCTGCGCGAGCCGTATTTCTCCGTCGCGCGCGAGCATGATTTCGTCGAGACGGTACAGCCGGTCGTCGCAGCCGGAGCGGTGGCGGTCCAACCCGTGGTGCGCAAACTGCGAAGCGGCGTGACGATCAACGGGCCGACGACCGGTGCGTTTCCCAATCCGGGCGAGGGATTGAACTACGGCAACGATCCGGAGCAGCAAGACAACGACACGAATAACCGCGAGCGTTCGATGCGCGAGTTGATCAACGTCATCACAGCGACCATCGAGCCCGAGACATGGGACGTAAATGGCGGCCGCGGTTCGATCCGCGCATTCCGCACGATGCTCGTCGTGCGCGCCTCACCGCTCGTACATCAGCAGATCGGCGGCGCCCTGGCCGAAGATGGGCGGTAGTGCGAATA
>JBGAJB010000252.1:0-5439 GCA_044225155.1 Phycisphaerae bacterium
AGCTCCGCCTTTTTTCAAGGCCGTAGGGCCGAGCGGACAGTCGTCGATTTCATTGAGCCGAGAATGCGGGCATGAACGAGTTGCAGGCATATAGTGAGCCTTCCCTTAGCAAGAGTGCGGAATTACGGACACGAAAGCAGGAAATTAGACAACACGATTCCGAGATCGAGCAAATTCACGACGCCGTCGTTATTGATATCGCCGTCGATGTGACAGATTCCGGGGCCGCTGAGGACGACATTGTCGAGCCAAGCTGAATCTGCGCTGGAGGAAAATTCGCCGCGAACTTGCAGAACATCGAGATCGGTAAGTACGGCCTGAATTTGTTCGCGCGTCGCCGGGGGACCGTCGAGCGAATCGATCTTCCATCCGCTGAGCTCGTCCAGCCCAACGGCGTAGTGCGTCCAGGCGCCGACCGCCGGCGAAGGTCCCGCGTCAATGACGATGACAATTTCGCCGCCGTAGAGAAGCACGTCATTCGCGTCATATGCTGCGCCGCTTGATCGTTTCTCATCGAATTCCAGCAATCCGCCATAGGCACCCGCCTTATTGCCCAGAAACGCTGGGGATGCCATGAACTTGACGCCCACGCCCTTCTGACTGTCGACGGCCTTAATGCAGCCGCCCGGATTTCCTGTGCTGTCCAGGATGGGGATGAACGTGGTCGGATCGCCCACTAAGAACCATCCCTCAACCCCGGCCTCAAAATGGCTTTCGGCCAGAATTTCGGCTTCGGCGGCTAGCGATAAGCTGAGCGCAGCCGCAATGACTGTCGTCCAGAAAATTCGAGCGCGCAGCGTGACCATGAGCATCTCCTTTGATTTCACGGGGAGTCGGTTCCGTACGGCGACGTTGCCCTACGGATTTACAGTCAAACCGGCGAGTTGTTCTCGCCAGTATTCGAGCTTGTTCGCGAGCTCCGGCGTATCGTTCACTTGCAGCCGGCGCTGGTACAAATCCACCAAACGCGAAGCCGTTTGCCGACGAAACTCTGGCAGATCATCTTCCCAGCGCGGCGTAAACGTGCCCTGAAATCCAGCCCACGCGGATTTCAACACTTGTTCCGCCCGCGCAAAATTGCCGCACTCCAGCAGGGCCTGACCGAATTGCGACTGAGATGCGTAGCGAAAAAACACGTCGCGATCACTCGGACCATATAGTCGGTCCCGGCGCACCACGCATTCGGCGAGGACTGCCGCGGCGCGCTCCGAATCACCACGTTTCAGCAGCAAGTGGCCGAGGGAATGAAGACAGTCAGCAATATCGGCGCTGCAATCCGTGGCGCGTGCCGCGGCCAACGCTTCTTCTTGAAGGGCGAGCGCGTCGTCATAGCGCAACTCCTCGTCACAGAGGAATTCCGCGAGCACCTTCGCACCTTGTCGTACGGCCCGCGGGCAGCACTGCCGAGCCGCGGCGAGAATCGTTCGCGTTTCATCTTCGTATTGCGCCCAATCGCCGGTAACTCGATCGATATCGGCGAGCGTCAGTCGGCTGTCAATGGCCGCACAACTCGCCTCACCGAATATGCGCGTCGAAAGACGCACCATTTCCGCCGCCGCAGCGCGCTGCTTCTCCGGCCACGCGAGTTGACCATAGGCCCAGCTCACGGCGCCCAATGCGCCGAGACGTTCTGGGGCAATTTCCGGAAGTCGATGAGCGGCCATGAGCGCTCGCTCCGACTCGTCCGCCGCGGCAGTCCAGTCTCTCAGGGAATTCAATAGTTGAGCCAGCGAAACATGCACACGGTAATCAATCGACGCATCCTGAAATCGAAGGCCGCTGACTCTCTCCGCGAGTAGCAGAGATCGCCGGTGCACATCCTCCCACTCTTCGCTTTGGCCAAGCTCTTTCTGTAAGGAACCTATTTCTGCCAGGAGATCCAGCCCGGCGTACGATTCCTGCGCCTGCCTTTCCGCTTGCTTCCACGCCACGAGTGTCGATACGAACGCGCCGAGCAAGGCAATCAAACACATCGCCCCAATGGCGACGCCGACCCAATGTTGCTGGGCGAGCTTTCGCAAGATGTAAAGCGGCGCGCCGCGCTTCGCTTCGATCGCCTCACCACCCAAAAACCGTCGTATTTCCTTGGAGAGCCCCCCCGCCGTCTCGTAGCGGTAACTGCGGTCTTTTGACAGACACTTCATCACAATGGTTTCGACCTCGTCAGGCACGTCCGGGCGCAGCGAACGAAGCCGGGGCGGTGACGCTTCGACGATGCGGTTCATCAATTCCCGCAGCGATCCGCAGGATTCGAACGGCAACCGGCCCGCGAGCGCTTGAAAGAGCAACACCCCGAGCGAATACACGTCGCTGCGCGTATATTTGCTCCGGGCTCGCCCAGGGAATCGATCCGACAAACTGTCCATCGCGAGTGGTGGCGACGGCATCCGCACTCAGCGACTTGGCCAGGCCAAAATCCACGACATGCGGCTCGCCGTGCATGTCGATCAGGATGTTGGCCGGTTTCAAGTCGCGGTGCAGGATGCCGCGCAGATGAGCGGCATTCACGGCGTCGCAGATCGCGACGAACTTCGCCAATAGCAGTCGGATCGGCAGTGGATGCGAAGCGAGGTACCGATCGAGCGGCTCCCCTTCCACATATTCCATGACGAAGTACGGCCGCCGGCCGATTTCGCCTTTGTCGAGCAGTGTGACGACGCCTGGATGGCGCAGGCCCAGCAGAACATCGGCCTCGCGCGCGAAACGGGAATGCTCCGCGCCGCCCGAGCCCGCCAGTTCGTGAAACACTTTGATGGCGACGCATCTGCCCGTCGTGATTTGCGTGGCACGATAGACAGCGCCTTGCGCGCCCCGGTGGAGCTCATCCGCGACGTCGTAGCCCGGAATCTGTTCCGCCAGGCCAGGGACGGCGGGCGTGGAAAATGCGTCAAGTCCGGACGAACCCTCGACTTCCGCTCGCCAGCGGGCCGCGTCGGCCGCGGCCTGACGGATCATGATGTCCAGCCCGTCCTCGCTCATCGCCGTTCCTTCCTGCCGTACCCAGCGTAAAGAACGCCGCGACCTCACGCCGGTCGGCTGGATTTTGATGAAAATTCCCGCAGGCTTTGTCGCAGTACGGACAGGGCACGCGCCAGCATCATCTGAACGGCCCCCTCGCTACGGCCGAGGAACGCGGCGATCTCGCGAATGGATTTCTGTTCGAAGTAGCGCGCCTGGACGATGCAGTTGTAGTCGGTCGGCAACTTCGCCAGCGCTGCGTGCAAGGCCGCATGCACTTCTGCAGCCCGCATAGCCAGCGACGGACTTTCCGACTCGGTCGCGAATAGCCCCTGCACGAAGGTCTGTGAATCCGCCACCGGGTCAACGGCCAATCGCACGAGGTCCCCGCCGCGCATCGGGCCGTCGAGCATGCGGATCAGGTCATTCAGGTTGTTCCGCGCGATGCGCTTCAGCCAGGCGAGGAAGTCGTTCTCACGCAGGAATGACTTCCCGCGCACGGCCAAGAACGCGTCGGTCATGGTGATCTGCAGGACATCTTCGGCGGATGCCACGCCGCGATGGCGCTCCGGAAATCGGCCCGCGATGTCGGCTCGAATCTCAGGAGCAAGGTGACGCAATAACTCGACCAGCGCGGCTTCGTCGCCGCGCGTCGCGAGTTCGACCTGTTGAGCAATCTCTGGCACGGATCGCCGGCTCGGATTTCCGCCTCACATGAGGCTGATTCTAATCGCGAACAGCCCGGCCAGCGCGCCCGCATTTTTGTCCTGAGCGCGCAGGTCGCCGCGTGTCCACGGCTGTCACTTGCGCCATGCTCCTCACCATCCCCTTTCTGGCACAGTGCAGTGCGACAAAAGCGACATAAGCGACATAAGCTACCGAACCGCGCGGGTCTGAAAAAACTGGCGCAGTCTCGGAAATGGAACTGACAAAAGTGACAGAAGGGGGCATCTTCGCTGCGGTTACTGCGACACCTTGGACCAGGAAAAAAAGAATGTGCGATGAATTTTTGTCAACCTGTGGTATCGCTGTCATCGCCAGACATTCACAGTCAACATCGTTCCTAATTGCCTGACTGCGCGCGCTTGTAAAATCCTAGATTACCTATTACTTTAGGTATCGCTGTGCAGTGCTCTTGGTGAACGCACAATGGTTCAGGCGATACCGATGCATGGATCACTCCGCACTCCCGAACGCGATTCCCGAACGAAGTTCAGTTCGAATCCATGGGTCCTTCAGCCCGAGTTCTTCTCTGATACCGCGGGGAAAAGCAGCACGTCCCGACCGGAGACTTTGTTATGCCTGTCCGGTTTTCAGGAGGTAACGCAGTATGCAAATCGAACAGCACAGCATCAACACCATTAAGCCCTACGACCGCAACCCGCGCATCAACGATCCAGCTGTGGATGCCGTCGCGGCTTCGATTCGGGAATTCGGCTTTCGGCAGCCGGTGATTTTGGACGGTGACGGCGTGGTGATCGCCGGGCACACCCGGCTGAAGGCGGCGCAGAAGCTCGGGCTCGAGCAGGTGCCGGTGCATGTCGCAACTGACCTCTCGCCGGCGCAGGCCAAAGCGCTGAGGATTGCGGACAACAAATGCCACGAGTTGTCCAAGTGGGACTTGAAGGTCCTGCCGCAAGAGTTGGCGGATCTGAAGGCGCTGGACGTCGACCTCGGGTTGCTGGGCTTCGACCAGGACGAACTGGCGACGCTGCTCGGCACACCGGTCAGCGAGGGACTCACCGATCCGGATGACATTCCAGCGCCGCCGGACCAAGCGGTCACTCAACGCGGCGATCTGTGGGTGCTGGGCGACCATCGCCTGCTTTGCGGCGACAGCGGATCGGCGGCCGACCTCGACCGCCTGCTCGACGGCGCGGCGATTCATTTGGTCAACTCGGACCCGCCGTACAACGTGCGTGTCGAGCCGCGCAGCAACAATGCCGTCGCGGCCGGGCGCAGCGACTTCCAGAAGTATCTCTCCGACGAAGCGAAGACGGCGGGCGTCGCGAGTCGTGGTCTCCAGAAGAACCAGACGCTCGACGAGGCGATTCATGGTCAACGCAAGCCGACCGGCAAGAAGCTGCGCGCGAAGGACCGGCCGCTGGCGAACGACTTCGTGACCGATGAGCAGTTCGACGCGATGCTGGACGCCTGGTTCGGCAACATCGGGCGCGTGCTGCAGCCGGGCCGGTCATTTTACATCTGGGGCGGCTGGACGAATTGCCGCAACTATCCGGCGGCGCTCACCCGCCACGGCCTCTTCTGGCATCAGCAGGTCATCTGGGTCAAGCACCAGCCGGTGCTGACGCGCAAGGACATGTTGCTCGACCACGAATGGTGCTTCTACGGCTGGAAGGAAGGTGCCGGCCACACCTGGTTGGGCCCGAACAACATTCGCGACGTGTGGGAAGTGAAGAAGGTCCCGCAGGCCCAGATGGTGCATCTCACGGAGAAACCCACCGAGCTCGCGGTCCGGGC
>JBGAJB010000253.1:0-5153 GCA_044225155.1 Phycisphaerae bacterium
GGATACGAAACGGCGCTCGCCCCCTTTCTCAAGTCCGGCGTCGCTCATAAGCCGGCGCATCGCGTCCTGCTCCTCGGCTGGGACGGGGCGACCTTCAACAGGATCGATCCGCTCGTGCGTGCCGGCCGCCTGCCCAACCTGAAGAAGCTAATGGAACGCGGCACGTCGCTCGCGCTGGAATCCACCATCATCCCGATCTCGTCGGCCGCGTGGTGTGGCGCGGTCACCGGTATGGGCCCCGCCAAGTCGGGCGTTTTCGGTTTTTTCGAGGATGTGCCGGGCACATACGACATTCAGCTCATCAGCTCACACACGCGCCGCGCGCCGGCCATCTGGCAAATGTTGAACGAACACGGCCGCAAGACGCACGTCATCGGCGTTCCGATCACCTATCCGCCGGAACGAATCGACGGCGTCATGTTCGGCTGCATGCTGACGCCCTTCGAGGCGGACTACGCCTGGCCAAGCGGACTGGCATCTGCGCTGCGCGGCCTCGGCTATCTGCCCGACCTCGACGCGTGGCGCAACAAGCAGGATTTCCATCTTGAAACTGTCCGCACGCAGCACGACATCAAGACGCGCATCGTCACGACGGTTCTGAGCGATTCCGCGTGGGATTTCTCGATGATCGTCTACAAGAGCCTCGACGTGCTCTGCCATCGGCTCTACGACGGCCGCGACGACGGCGTCATCGCGGATCACTACCTTCTGCTCGACGACGCGCTCGACCGCATTCTTGCGACAGTCGATCCCGAAACCGACGTGCTCCTGATGTCCGACCACGGCTTCGGAACCTACTCGAACTTCCTGAGCGTCAATGGGCTGCTCGTCGAGCTCGGAATCGCCGCGCGCCGCACCAACGCGCCTCCTCCGATCGACAACACCGACAACGCGTTCGGCGAACTGCTGGCGAGCAAGCACGATTCCGACATGGCGCAGCTCGACCTCGAACACACGCTCGCGTTCTCCGGCGCGACCGAGGGCAACTTCGCCTCGATTCGCCTGAATGTGGCCGGTCGCGAGCCGCGCGGCATCGTTCCCGCCGCCGAGCGTGAGGCGACGATTCGCGAGATCATCGAAAAGCTTCGCACCGCGCGCAGCCGCATCGACGGCAAGCCGCTCGTCTTGCAGGCGCTGGCCTTTTCCGACGTATACATCGGCCCTTATTCAGCCGAAATGCCGGACATCCTCGTGGAGGTCGATCACCGCTACGACTGCAAGCCGTGGTACAAGCACCCGTCGCAGGTCCCTTTTCGCGTACCCTCTCCCGATCATGAGCGCGACGGCATCTTGATCGCGGCCGGGCCGTCGATTCGCCCCATTGCGGAGCGCGGGCGCGCTTCGGTGCTCGACATCGCCCCCACCGTACTGGCCCTGATGCACCTGCCGGGTACGCGCGAGATGGACGGCCATGCAATCGCATCGATCCTGAAAGACGCGCCGCCGGCGCCGACTGACGAAACCGCGCATTACGCCAAACGTCTCAGCGAATCGCGCACGAATCCCGCCGATGGAGGCGATTCGGACGTCCTGCGCCGCATTGGCGCGCTCGGCTATGGCGGCAATTCGCCGAACGCCGCCGACAATCCCCAGACGCGCCCGCACGCATCCCAACCGTCTTCCAGGCCGAATTCCCAAACATCCACGCGCCCGGCGCGGAATCCCGCATCCCGGCCGTCAGCCCCGAAACCAAGTGAGAAACCATGAGTGAAACGCCCGCCACGACCCCTGAATTCGATCCGGCCCAACTCAAGAGCGCGATGAAAGCGTTCAAAAAGCGCTTGAAAATGGCGCGCCTCGACGACGAATCCCGGCTCGGCCACGGCGCGCTCACGAGCGGCGGGCACTCCGGAATCGTCGCAATCATGCCGCCCAACCAGTTTCCGCAGCCGGTTTGGGATGAGCTGGCACGCCAAGGCAAGTTGCGCCGCGCCGGCCAAGGGCTGTACGAACTCGTGCAAGAACTGAAGCCGGGCGATTAGTAGCCCGCGAAGCGCGGTCAGCAAGGCCGAGGGCTGCGTGTCGCAAACGGCCTGGCGGATCGCAAATACCGGGAGGGCGAGGCTCCCGCCGAGCCGTGTCTACGCGCGATCCCTCCCAGTCGGTGAATAATCCCCTACATAAGCCCCAGTCTTTCCGCCCGTCGCCGCCGTACTTCTTCGCATCAGCGCGGCCATCGGTTACATTCCTCGCCGCAGAAAATCGGGCGTCCGCCAATCGAGCCGCGAGGATCAGATGAATCGTCCCGTCCGGGTATTACTGTCGAAAATCGGCCTCGACGGCCACGATCGCGGCGCCAAGCTGATCGCCCGCAGCCTCCGCGACGCCGGAATGGAGGTCATCTACACCGGCCTCTGGCAAACCCCGCAATCGACCGTTCACGCGGCTCTACAGGAAGACGTCGACGTGCTCGGCATCAGCCTGCTTTCCGCGGCACACATGACCGTCATCCCCGAAGTGATTCGACTCTGCCGTGAGGCGGGTATCGGCGACATTCCCGTCATCGTCGGCGGCATCATTCCCGAGCAGGACAAGCCCGAGCTGGTCAAGATCGGCTGCGCCGGCGTCTTTAACCCCGGAACTTCGATGGCGTCGATCGTCGAATCGCTCACCGAGTTGGCCGCGAAGAAGCGCGCCGAGATCGAAGCGGACCAGACGCCGCTCGATCTGACGACGATGCGCGGCGTCGCGCGCGCGATCACGCTGCTCTCGCTCGGCCGCACCGACCGCGTCGGCAAAGTCGCATCGGCTAACAACGCCGCCCTGATCGGCGTGACCGGCGCCCCCGGGGTCGGCAAGAGCACGTTCATCGGCCGCCTGGCACGCGAGCTGCGCGGGCGCGGACATCGCGTCGCCGTGGTCGCCGTCGACCCCAGCAGCCCGATCACCGGCGGCTCGCTGCTCGGCGACCGTCTCCGCATGATGAAAAACGAGCCGGACGACGGCCTGTTCGTCCGCAGTCTCTCCTCATCCGGCCAGGCCGGCGGCCTTGGACCGCACACCGCCGAGACCGCTCGCCTGCTTGCAGCCAGTGGTTATCCGATCGTGCTGATTGAAACCGTCGGCGCGGGGCAGAATGACGTGGAAATTCGCAAGGTTACAAATGAGGTGCTGCTGCTCGTCATGCCCGGCGCGGGAGATTCCGTCCAGTTCGCGAAGGCCGGCGTGGTCGAGATCGCCTCCGCATTCGTCGTGAACAAGGCCGACCTGCCGGGAGCGGACAACACCATCCGCGACCTGCGCGATTCGATCGACGATCACCGCCCAGTCTGGCCCGTCAGCGCCCTGCGCGGCGAAGGTCTCGAACCGCTGTGCGAGTGGATCGAAGCAAAGGCCCGCGGCTAGGCCGATCTTGAACCCGTTCGCACTTGCACGAAGCCAGCCCCGCTCGCGCGTATAATTCCGCCAGACATGAGCGACCCGACGAAATCGCCCGCATGAAACTCGCCCTCGCGCAGCTCAACCCGCTCATCGGCGACATCGCCGGGAACCTCGCTGCCGCCCAGCGCGCCGCACAACAAGCCCGCTCGGCCGGCGCCGATCTCGTGATCTTTGCCGAACAGACGCTCCTCGGCTATCCGGCTAAGGATCTCTGGCTCCGCGCTGAAGCCATTCGTGAAAACGTCGCCGCGCTAGACGAGTTCGCCAAAAGCCTCAGCGGCATCGCCGCGATCATCGGTTTCGCCGAACCCAACACCGGCGTACACGGCCGCCCGGTGTTCAATGCGGCCGCACTGTGTGACGGCGGCCGCGTCATGCAGGTATGGCGCAAGCGGCTGTTGCCGACGTACGACGTATTCGACGAATCCCGCTACTTCCAGCCCGCCGGCCCGCAGCCGGTCGTCAACTTTCGCGGAACGCGCCTCGCTGTGACGATCTGCGAAGACCTGCTGCACGAGCCGCTGGCCGGGCGGTCGCTCTACGACTGCGATCCCGTTGCCGACGTCGCGAGAGCCGGCGCTGAACTGATCATCAACATCTCCGCCTCCCCCTATTGGCTGGGCAAATTGGCGTGGCGGCGCGAACGGGCATCGGCGGACGCCCGCAAGCTGCGCGTGCCGATCGTGCTCGTGAATCAGGTCGGCGGAAACGACGAACTGGTCTTCGACGGCGGCAGCTTCGTCGTCGGCGCGAACGGCGCGACGCTCGCTCAAGCACGCGCCTTCGCCGAAGATCTATTGATTGTCGATCTGGCCCGCCCGGCCGACGCCCGGCGCGAATCCGTTCCGTCCGGCATGGCCGAAATGCACGCCGCCCTTGTCCTCGGCGTGCGCGATTACGCCCGCAAGTGTGGCTTCCGCAAGGCCGTGCTCGGCCTCTCGGGCGGAATCGATTCCGCCGTCACGGCCTGCCTCGCCGTCTCCGCCCTCGGCGCGGAAAACGTGCACGGCGTCGCGCTCCCCAGCCGCTTCAGCAGCCCGCACAGCATCGACGACGCGCGCGAGGTCGCGCGCCGCCTCGGCATCCGTTTCTCAACGATCCCGATCGAGCCGGCCCACCTCGCCTACGAACAGATGCTCGCGCCGTCGTTCGTCGGACGAGCGGCCGACGTCGCCGAAGAAAACGTGCAATCGCGCATTCGCGGCGCGACGCTCATGGCCCTTTCGAACAAATTCGGCGACCTGCTGCTCACCACCGGCAACAAGAGTGAAATCGCCGTGGGCTATTGCACGCTCTACGGCGACATGTGCGGCGGACTGGCTGTCATCAGCGACGTGCCGAAAACAAAGGTGTACGAATTGGCGCGTTACATCAATTCGCAAGCCGCGGCCGCCCTCAACCACGCATCAAATCCCATTCCCGAGTCGTCGTTGACCAAGGCCCCGTCGGCCGAGCTTCGCCCCAATCAGACCGATCAGGATTCGCTCCCTCCGTACGACATCCTGGACGCCATTTTGGAGCGCTACGAAGAAGCCGGCGAAAGCGCGGCCGAGATCATCGCGGCCGGCTTTGACGAAGCCACCGTGCGGCGCGTCATCCGCCTCATCCATGTCAGCGAATACAAACGGAAACAAGCCGCCCCCGGCCTGAAGGTCACGTCGCGGGCATTCGGCTTCGGCCGGCGCATGCCGATCGCCGCGAAAATGCCGTCGATCTCGTCCTGCGCTGAGCGCCCTTGATTTTCTGCGAACAAAACCCTAACCTTCCGCCTT
>JBGAJB010000254.1:0-5138 GCA_044225155.1 Phycisphaerae bacterium
GACTACACCCTGCGCTGCGGACTCGCCGGCGGGTTGATTGCGCTCCTGGCTGCCTATCGACCGCTGCTCAGCGGCCTCACGCCGGTTCCCGCAATGTGGAAGCGGATTACCGCCGGCGTAGCGGCCGGATTGATCTCCCTGCCGGTCTGCAACTTGTTGTTTCTGGGGCTTCAACTGCTTTGGCACGCGCTATGGCCAAATGAGCAGCCGCCGGAACACGAGGTCGTGCAGGCGATCCAGCACGCCGGGCGCGGGATCATTTTCGAAATGCTGCTGATGGCGGTCATCATCGCGCCGCTGGCCGAAGAGCTTTTCTTTCGCGGACTGCTGTTTCAGGCCGTCTGGGCCTGGAGCGGCCGGCGGTATGTCGCATTGCTGATCTCGGCCGGTGCGTTTGGCCTCGTGCATCTGCCGCAGCCGCAGGCGGTCCTGCCGCTTTTCGTGCTGGGGCTGATTCTCGGAATCGTGCGCGCACGCTATCGCTCGCTGACTGCGTGCGTCATCGCCCACGCAGTTTTCAACAGCCGCACGATGCTACTCTTGCTGCTGAACCCGGATCTGGCGGGGCAGGTGTAGCGACGGGTTCTGCTTCTCTTGCCTCGCTCCGCGTCGGCAAATGTCGTCGACGAGCACAATCCGACGCGAACAGCCCGTCGGCATCACGCCCAACACGAGCCCAAGGTCTTATCGCGTGACCTCGATCATCTGATCGGGAGGGACACCGACGAGTTGGGTCTCAGCGCCATCCGGCCAGATCACCGCCACGTCCACTGCGGTCGTCCCCATCGGAATGCCAAATACCGCCTCGTATGGTTCCTGGCCCATGAAGCTGATGCCGCACATGAGCGGCCGCGACATCGTGAGTGTGCCGGCCGTGACGCGGACGGTAGCGCCGACTGCATATTTGTTCTTGCCGGTCTGCCTTGGAACGATCGTCAGCCAGTGCCGCGGGCGAGCGCCGACAGGGTCGTTGCGGAGCAATCGCACGGGGCCGTTCGCGTAACAGGTCTGGAGCAGATCGAGATCGCCGTCGCGGTCGTAGTCGAGCGCGAGCAGAGCGGATCCCCAATAGGTGTCATCAGCGCCGGTCGTGGACGCCACGTCGGCAAAAGTTGGATTCGCGCCGCCGCGATTCAGGAAGAAGCGCGAAACATCTTGCGCCCATTCGTCGTTCGCGCCGTTCGTCTCGGCCAGGTCGAGCCAACCGTCGTGGTTGGCGTCGATAAACGTCGTGCCCCATCCCCATTGACCATCGGCCACGCCGGCGGCGAATGAGACTTCGGCGAAGTGCGGGACTCCCGCGCCGTCGACCGAGTCCATTCGATAGAGGACGTTGTGGTCGCCGTTTTTGTAGATATTCGTCACGTACATGTCGAAGTCACCGTCGTTGTCGTAATCGCCGAGCGCGACGCCCATGTCGTTCCCGTCGTAGTTCACGCCCGCGCTGCCGGCCACTTCGCTGAACGTGCCGTTGTGGTTGTTCAGCATCAGCTTGTTGGGCCTGAAATCGATGGCCAGGAAAATGTCGAGCCAGCCGTCGCGATTGAAGTCCCACATCACCGGCTGCCAGAGCTGCATGTTGATATTGACCCCCGACGCCGGCCCGACGTTGCTGAATGTCCCGTCGCCGTTATTCAGCAGCAGATACGACGGATATTTCCAGGAGGCCACGAAGAGATCGAGGTCGCCGTCGGTGTCGATGTCCCCGGCCGCCAGTCCCCCGGCGTGCCCACCGTTGTTCAGCGCCACCAGCCCGCTCAGTCCAGCCGCCGCCGTTACGTCCGTAAAGTGTCCGGGATTTTCCTGACGGTAGAGGCGCAGCGCTGACACGCCGTTGCAATTGGCCCGGAAACAATCGCCCGCCACGAGCAGATCCAGATCGCCGTCGTCGTCATAGTCGAACCAGAGAGCCATGCGATGTTGCTCGGTCGATGCAACGCCGACTTGTGCCGCGATGTCGGTGAATGTCCCGTCGCCGTTGTTGCGATAGAGCCGGTCGGGTGTGCCCAGATTGGTCGGCACGAAGATGTCGATGTCGCCGTCGTCGTCGTAGTCGACGGCGGTCGCCCCCGCACCATAACCCGACAGGTTCGACCAGAGCGATCCCGAGATGCCGGCCGTGGCGGCGACATCGACGAATCGAAAGTTTGTGAGCGGCTCAGGTAAACGCGGGTCGCGTAATTGCGCACAGGCAATGCTTCCGCTCAGCATGGCGCAGAGAACCCGAAAAGTCATCGACAGCTCCCGACGAGACGTGCTCGAATCAGATTTCAGGATATCCGGCGAAACAGGGCCGACTCAAGTCCTGGGGCGGCTGGAGCGCAAAAACTGAAGCGATCGCTTGACTATTGCGGCGTGCGAATTATACTGAAGCATATGCTTCACTAACGTAAAGGAGGCTTAAAATGGAAGCGAATCCGGTCGTCCATAACACGTTCGTGCTGATGCGGGATTATTCACGCCCGCCGGAGAGCGTGTTTCGCGCGTTTTCAGACGTGGCCACCAAGCGGCGCTGGTTCGCCGAGGGCGACCACCACCTTGTCGAACAATTTGAGCTGGATTTTCGCGTTGGCGGCGCGGAGCGGTTGCGTTATCGCCTCAGTCCGAAGACGCCGTTTCCGAACGCGTTGATCGCGGCCGAGGGGGTCTGCCTGGACATCGTCCCGGACCGCCGCGTTGTGATCGCATCGGCGATGACCTTTGAGAGCCGGCCCATTTCGGTCACGCTCGTGACGGCGACGCTGACAGCGATCGATTCCGGCACGCGGCTGACGTGCATCCACCAGGGCGTGTTCTTTGATGGTGCGGACGGCCCGCAGATTCGTGAGGCCGGCTGGGTGAAACTGCTCGAACGGCTGGGCACCGCTGTCTGAGTTCCGCGGGGAGAGCTTTGATGACCGCCGCTGCGGCAAATATCGACGACGTGTTTCGCGCGCTCGGTGATCCGACGCGCCGCAAGATCATCGAGCAGCTTTCCGCCAAGCCCGTTTCGGCCTCGGCTTTGGCGGAGCCGCTGGGGATCACGCTCACCGCGGTGGGGCAACACATCCGGGTGCTGGAGCGGAGCGGCCTCGTTCAAAGCGAAAAAGTGGGGCGCGTGCGAACCTGCCGCGTGCGCGCCGCTGGTTTCGCCGTGATTGAACGCTGGATCGATTCGCAACGAACCCTCTGGCAGACGCGGTTGGATCGGTTGGCGCAGGTGCTGGAGGAGCCGGAGTAGCCGGTTTCACCGCCTGGCGAACGCTATTCACGTGCGTGAGGGCTTCTTGTTCCCGGCCCGGAAGCGGTCGCCCGCCCCCGCCGGAAGGCGCGGGAATCCCCACCTTTGCCGAATGATCCCATGCCCCTTATGCTGCGTTGATTCAGGCGGCGCGCGGCGCTGTTGCCCGAAGGCCGGGCGACAGGGGGCTGCGGCCTGCCCGTGAACCAGGGAGAACGGCCTTGTCGGCACAGACAACCGGAAAGACGCAGATCGTCTCGACTCACCAGCGTCATGAAAAGGACACGGGCTCGTCCGAAGTGCAGGTCGCGCTTCTGACGGACCGGATCAACCAGCTCACCGAACACCTGAAAACGCACGTGAAGGATCACGCTTCGCGCCGCGGTCTGCTCAAGATGGTCGGCAAGCGCTCGGCGCTGCTCAAGTATCTCGCCAATACGAAGCGCGAGAAGTATCTCGATACGATCCGCAAGCTGGGTCTGCGCAAGTAAGGCAATCGGACGCATTGACGCGATCTGCTCCGGGCGCCGCTGCGACACACCAGGTGTGGCGCGCGACGCGGGGCGGTCGTTTTTCCGAGGTTTGGTGCGTTGGCGGCGGTCGGGCGGTGGGTGGCAATAATCGGTTGGTCGGCGAAAAGAGGAAAAGGCGAAAATGGTCTTCAAGTGTGAACGCGAAATCGGCTCCCAGGTTCTTACGATCGAAACAGGAAAGCTCGCGAAGCAGGCGGCCGGCTCGGCCGTCATTACCTATGGCGACACCGTAATTCTCGGCGCGGTCGTGACCGGCCCGCCGCGCGAGGGCGCCGACTTTTTCCCGCTCACCGTCGATTATCGCGAAAAGATGTCCGCGGCCGGCAAGTTCCCGGGCGGTTTCTTCAAGCGCGAAGGCCGGCCCAGCACCAAAGAAATCCTGACGATGCGGATGATCGACCGTCCGCTGCGTCCGCTCTTCCCCGAAGGTTTCAAGGACGAAGTGCTGATCCAGGTCATGGTGCTGTCGACTGACATGCAGTACGACCCGGACGTGATCGGCTTCGCTGCCGCGTCCGCGGCCGTGGCGTGCTCGCAGTTGCCGATCATCGCGCCGGTGGCAGCCTGCCGCGTCGGACGGATCGACGGACATTTCGTCATCAATCCGACCCGCGCCCAGCTTGAATACAGCGATATGGACGTCGTTGTGGCCGGTCACGCCACCGCGATCACCATGATCGAAGTCGGCTCACGCGAGTTGCCGGAAGACGTCGTGGCCGAGGCGATCGAATTCGGTCACAAGTACGGCTGCGTGCCGATCTGCGAGATGCTGGCCGAGGTCCGCAAGCGGGCCGGCAAGCCGGTGACCTGGACCCCGCCGGAAAAGAACGAAAAACTCATCGCCGACATTCGCAAGTTCGTGTGGGATCCGTTCCTGGCGGCCAAAAAGATCAAAGGCAAGCAGGAACGCAGCACGGCGATCGCGGCGGTCTATGAGTCCGCGGCCGCCAAGTTCGCCCCCGAAGGCGACGACGGAACTCCGACCACCGACGAAGTGAATGCAATCGTTTCGCTCATCGAGGAAAAGCTCGTCCGCGAGCGCATCCTGAAGGACGGCGTGCGTTCGGACGGGCGCAAGCTCGACGAGTTGCGCCAGATCACCTGCGAGGTGGGCTGGCTGAAGCGGAACCACGGTTCGTCGATCTTCACGCGCGGCGAAACGCAGGCCATGGTCACGACCACGCTCGGCACCGCGGCCGACGAGCAGATCATCGATGACCTGCTCGAGGAATACAAAAAGAAATTCATCCTGCACTACAACTTCCCTCCGTTTTCGGTGGGCGAAGTGCGGCGTGTCGGTTCGCCGGGTCGTCGTGAAATCGGCCACGGAGCGCTGGCCGAGCGCAGCCTCGAAGCCGTGCTGCCCGCCCCGGAAGATTTCCCGT
>JBGAJB010000255.1:0-5126 GCA_044225155.1 Phycisphaerae bacterium
CGCGTCGCTGCGCCGGTGCGCATGATCGGCGTCGGACCGGGACGAGAGCAGACAATCTTCGTGGAGGAATAGCGGCCGATGCCGACGATGCCGGCCCTTGATCCGCTGGAAACTCTCGGCGTTCCGCGGGCGTCACTGCCGCGCCACATCGCGATCATCATGGATGGCAACGGCCGCTGGGCCAAGCAGCGCGGCCTGCCCCGCATCGAAGGCCATCGCAACGCTTCTCCGGCCGTGCGCGAAACCGTCACCACCTGTGCCCGCCTGGGCATCGAATGCCTCACGCTCTACAGCTTCAGCCTCGAAAACTGGAAGCGCCCGCGGGCCGAGGTCGACGGCCTGATGTCGCTCTATTCGCAGTACCTAGCGGACGAGCGGCAGGAAATCATGGACAACGACATTCGGGCGATCCAGATCGGCCGCCGCGCGGGACTGCCGGATTCCGTGCTGCTGGAACTGGACAAGACCGAGTCCGCCAGCCGCGCGAACAAGGGCATGATGCTCTGCCTCGCGCTGAACTACGGCTCGCGCACCGAGATGATCGACGCCATGCAGCGCCTCGCGCAGCGCGTGCAGGCGGGCACGCTCGCGCCGGAGCAGATCGACGAGGCCGCCTTCGCCGCCGAACTCGACACGGCCGGCCTGCCCGATCCCGATCTGGTCGTTCGGACGGCCGGCGAAATGCGCGTCAGCAATTTCCTGCTCTGGCAGATCAGCTACGCCGAGTTGTACGTCACGCCCGTGCTCTGGCCGGACTTCCGGCCGCCCCATCTGTACGAGGCGATCCGGGCGTTTGCGCAGCGCCAGCGGCGATTCGGCGACGTGGAGCCGTCGCGCACGCCGGGATAGGTGCACGCTACATAACGCGCACGTCGGCAGACCGTCGATTACGATCCGCCCATGCGCATTCTGATCACCGGCTCCAGTGGGCAAATCGGCACCAATCTCGCGCTTGCGCTGCTGGAGCGCGGGCACCCGATTCAGGGCATTGATCGCCGTAAGAACACGTGGACCGACCGTGTTCCGACGGTCATCACCGATCTGTGCAGCGTTGCGCCCGGAAAATTGCCGGTGGAGGGCCGGTTTGACGTCGTCGTGCATCTGGCCGCCCATGCGAAGGTGTTCGAGCTGGTCGAAAACCCGCTGCGGGCGTTCGAGAACATGCAGATGGCGTTCAACGTGCTGGAATATTGCCGGCAGAATCGCACGCCGATCATCTTCGCCAGCTCGCGCGAGGTTTATGGCGACGTGCTGCGGCATGTGACGGGCGAGGCGGAAGCCGATTTCGTCGTGGCCGAAAGCCCGTATAGCGCCTCGAAGATCGCGGCCGAGGCGTACATCTACTCTTACGCCGAGTGCTACGAACTGCCCTACCTCGTCTTCCGCTTCAGCAACGTTTACGGCCGCTATGACTGCGACCTCGACCGGATGGAACGCGTGATTCCGCTCTTTATCAAGAAGATTCAGCAGCAAGAGCCGATCGTCGTCTTCGGGCGTGAAAAGGTGCTCGATTTCACCTATGTGGACGACTGTATCGACGGCATCCTGCGCGGCATCGACGCGCTGGCCGGCGGACGCATTTCGCATGGCACGGTCAATCTCGCCTATGGCCAGGGTTCGACGCTCGTCGATCTTGTGAACTTGATCGCGCTCGCGCTGCGCGTAAAGCCGAATGTGCGTTATGAGCCGGCGCGGCGCGGCGAAGTAACGCGCTACGTGGCCGACCTGACGCGGGCCCGCGAGCAACTCGGCTACCAGCCCCAAACGCCGCTGACGGCCGGCGTGCCGCTGTCGGTGGAATGGCAGCGGCAGGCGGGGTATTTGTAACGAGTGCGCGGCAAGCGCGTTTGGGCGCGTGCGTTCGCTATGGTGCTGCGGCCTCCCACGGCCGAGCCGAGGAGAGCGAGCCGCGCTTCGCGGGCTGCAGCGATTCCCAGAGAATCGGTTCCTGAATCACCGTGTGACTTCGGCCGGCGATTGCGAAAATACGCTCGCCCCGCGCCACCAGTTCAAGCAGCGCCTGGTTGAAGTGCTCATCACGCAGCCGGTTTGAGCGAGTGGCCATCCGGTGCAGGAGCGTATCCGTCTTGCCTGGCCACAGTGCCTCCTCCGGCAGATCACGCCAGATCGGGTGATCGGGGAACTGTGCAGCGTAGTACGCGTCAAACGCGGCAATGTCGGGGAGCGCGCTAGTAAGCGGCGCCGCCCGTTGCGCGAGAAGACGACCGATCTTCAAGTCACTCACCGCGCCGCCGCGGCGTGCGCTCATGTAGCCGCTGAGCACGCGGAACATTGCGATCTGATTTCGGTCGCCACACTCGTCCAGTGCCGCGATTTCGCGCTCCAGCGGCGGTTCGAGCGTGTAGAGCGGAATACCGGCACGTTTCGCCAGGGCGTACACCGTCGCGCCCTCGCCGAAAACGCCGACACCCTGTCGGGCCGTCCCGACAAAGAAACCCATGCGACCTTCGACCAGCGCGACGGTCGGTCGGAATTGCTCCCACGCGCGTCGCAGTTTCGCCTGTTGTGGGTGGTCGGGATCCTTGCTGTGCAGTGCGCCGAAATAGAGCAGCGCGCCAACGGACCCGGCCGTGCGCGTCGGGTCGATCTCCAGTACATACGCATCCGCGCCGAGTGCCCGGACGCGGACGTCATGTTCCGAACTATCAAGAGGGGCGCCGCGGAGCGAAATCCGCATGGTCGGCGTGAAGGTTGGCGGCGCAGACCAACTGAATATCCAAGCCGCGGCGGCAAGGCCGGTAATCAGGACGGATATCATCGCCAGCACAGTGCGACCGCGACGACGAGCAGGGACACTTGCGGTTGGCTCTCGATCTGCTGCGGCGGGCAGTTCCACACCGGCAGCAAGCGTTTCAGTGGATTCCATCTTGTCTCCATCGATCTGGTGGATTCGGAATCCGAGCCCCAATATGCGTGACTCGCAGCACAATTGGCGAATCCGCGCGCATTCTCTCCGCTGGGCCAACCGAACCTTACTGTCGTGGTTGTGGGTACAACTTGCGCGACCTGCCGGAACGGCGCTGCCCCGAATGCGGCACGACTTTCTGATCTCCTGTTTTCAAAACGAATAGGGGCCTTTTCTTGACCGCCGCTATACCTAACATTATACTAACTATATGCCCCCGATGCTCACCACGCCGCTGCTTTCGCCGCGCCGCCGGGCGTTCAGCCCGGAGCAGTTGGAAGCCCTGACCCGGCTGCAGCAGCGCTGTGCGGAGTCGCAACTCTCAGCCGATGCAGAGGTTGTGAAAACTGGCTGGGAGGCGGTCGATCAGCGGCTGCCCGGCGGCGGGCTGGCGCGCGGGGCGGCGCATGAGTGGATCGGAACGTTGGCGGCCGACGGCCAATCCGATCCGGCGGATGGCGGCCTGCGGGAGGCGCGCGGGATTGGGCGTTGCGCGCGCCTCTGGCGGCCGCCGCTGGGACTGATGATTCATCTGGCGCAGCTTGCTCATCTGCAACGCATGCTGGGATCGTCCGCTCCTGCGCCGCTTGAAGAAGTCCGCCTTAGAGGTCATGCCAACGGCCGTTTCCGTTGGAACGGAATACGCCTCGACATGGAACACGAGCCGAATGGCGACGCCGAGATGGTTTGGATCGGACAGGCAGTCTGGCCTTATCCGATCGCGCTGACCGGGCAGAACGCAGCGCCGGCCGAACAGGAAGCCGCGCTGTCGCGCTGTTTGTTCATCCGGGCCGAATCAACAGCGGCGCGGGTCTCGGCCGCGGCGCTGGTGCTGCGCAGCCGGGCGGTGAGCGCCGTGATCGTGGACGGCACGGGTTTTGACCTGACTGCGACGCGCCGGCTGAGCCTGACGACGGAAATGGGCGCCGGATTTTGTCTGCTGGTGCGTCCGCCGCACGAGCAGGATTGTCTCTCGGCCGCGCGGACACGCTGGCTGGTGCGGGCCGCGCCCGGTCAGGCGGCGCGGGAACCGGGATGGATCGTCGAACTGCTGCGCTGCAAAGGATTACAGCCCACCGGTTCCGGAGCGCTGGGGCGCTGGAACCTGGAGCGCCACCATGCGACGCGCGCTGTCGTTATGGCTGCCGACGTGGGCGACCGACCTGGTCTGGCTGCGAATTCGTCGCCGGAACAGCGCGCCGGCTGAGCGCCCCCGCCGCCGGACGCGACGCACCGCGATCCTGCTGACCGAGCGACAGGGTTCGCGCGAGCTGATCGCCTGTCGCTGCGCGGGCACGGCCGAATTCGGCGTCGCGCCCGGCATGGACCTTTCGCACGCGCGCTCACTGATTCCCGCGCATGTGCAGACGCATGTCGAAGAGCATCGTCCGCTGCGCGATGAGGCGATGCTGCAACGGCTGGCGGGCTGGGCGCTGCGCTATTCGCCGACCGTAGCGCCCGATCCGCCCGATGGGCTGCTGCTCGACGCGACGGGGATGGAGCGGCTTTATCGATCTGAGGCGAAAGCCGGCAGTAGTGCCGCAGTTGATCTCCAGGGCGAACGGGCGCTGAGCCGCGCGCTGGGCGAGGCGCTGGTGCGGCGCGGCTTTGCGGTGCGTATCGCCGTGGCCGGCACGTTCGCCGCGGCGCGGGCTTTGGCGCGCTGCGCGCCGGACTGCATCACGCACGTCGCGCCGGGCAGGGACCGCGAAGCGCTCGCCCCCCTGCCGGTGGCCGCTCTGGGTCTCGATGGGCCGCTGCTTACCGCGTGCGACGAGATCGGCCTGACGAAAATCGGACATCTCTTCGATCTGCCGCGCGCGGCGCTGGCGTCGCAATTCGGCGAAGAACTGTTGCGGCGCGTCGATCGCGCGCTGGGCCTCGCGCCGGAGTTGATCGAGCCGGTCCATCCCGAGCCGCCGCCGCGGGCTGAGTTGCTCTTCGAGGGACCGAGCGATCGCTGGGATGCGCTGGCCGGCGCGGCGCGCGAGGTGCTCGATCGCCTGAGCGCCGTGCTCGATGCGCGCTGCCTGGGCGTGCGCGACCTGGAGCTGGAAGTGCTGCGCCCGTCGGGACTGGCGGCCGAGCGCCGCCGCGTGCAGCTCAGCCGGCCCAGCGCGTCGCGTCGCCATCTCTGGGCGATGCTGCGGCCGGTGCTCGAATGCGTGGATCTGACGGCGGGCGTGGAGGGCGTGGCGCT
>JBGAJB010000256.1:0-6554 GCA_044225155.1 Phycisphaerae bacterium
GTGAGTCATCACGCTACGGCAAAATCACGTCGCCGCGATTCGGAACCCGGCAGAGTCGAGCCGCGACACGCAAGTCACCGGCTCTCGAATCGCGCCGACTTCAGTGACCGTGAGTTGCTGCGGCGAGGTTCGTGGACAGGAGGATCGATCATCGAGAGCGCAGTATTGGGCTTCTCGGCTCCAGACGTGATACCGTGAAGGCGACAAACGAATGACACGGAGTATCGACCGGAATGGTAGAAGTAAACGCGACCGTTCAATCGCTCGCAGCGGCAATCGTTTATCACCGCCTTCCTGCAATCGAGACCGATTCAGTGAGTAGGAGGAGCCATTACTCCAGAACTTTCAGTCCTATGAGAGGCAAGGATTTCGGGAGGGTTTGCAGTTGTCGTAGATCGCCGACCTGGCGCCGACGATCGCGACGACGAGGGCGATGGAGAAGCCGCGGGAGAAGGTCATGGGCCTACCGCTCATCGACTTCGAATCGAACTCGCTGCCCGGTCGTAGAGCTTCAACGCCTCGCCGGACTGCCCCAACCAAGGCCGAGGCCGACTGTGAGGATCGCGGCGGCCGTGGAAAGCGAAAGAGATCGCTCCTGACACATCGGAAATGATTCGCGCAGATCGACGGTCGCTTGCCGGCACGTTTGGCCAACGACGTGAAGTCGGGCACGGCGACGTCGGCCTCGAGCAACTTCATCAACGCGCGGCCGAGGATTTCGGTCAGACGATACGGCAGCCGGAACAACTCCCGCAGCATCAGCAGCGACTCGTTCGCCCGATCGGCGTAGACGAACGGCCGGCCCACCTTACTCCCGAGGTTCTTATGATGCCAAGCCTTGCGCACCGCTTCGTCGAACGGGAACGTGATGTCGTCGCGTCGCGCCGCGACTGCGAGAAGCGGCTCACAAAAGCTGCGGCATGCTCTCGGAATCGTCGTCGCGCGCCGATGATCTCGCGGGCAGCCTCGAGGAGTCGGCAGCCGGAGTTGACCTCGACCAAGCCACCGTCATCTTGAAACAGCTTGAAGCTGCGGCACCTGAAGTCGTCGAGCGGAGAGGGGGGGGCTCACTGTCGATGGTCCGCGGCGTCCGATCGAGGGTAGGGACGAGGAAGGAACGCTGTAAACCTAAACGCCCAACCTGAGCGCACGTCAAGTGAATCCGGCCGGAAGCACAGCGGAAGAGCTCATTCTTGGCGTTGACTGTAAAATAGATTCCATGTAATCTATTTCCGTGCAATCGAAACTCAAGACTTCAACGAACGCCGATGCCGAATAAAAGTCGTCTCCAGACCGAGCTGAAGAAGAAAGGCGCGTTCGCTTCGCGCGAACAGGAGGTTCTCCTCAATCTCGCGCGGACATTCGATCAGCTCAGCATTCGTCTGGAACGGCTCATCCAATCGCACGGCCTCACCGGCTCGCAATACAACGTCTTGAGAATCTTGCGAGGCGAGGGAACGCCGCTCCCGATGAACGAAATCGCCAGGCGAACGGTGCAGGTGCTTCCCGGGATTACCGGGCTGGTCGATCGGCTGGAAGTCGCCGGATTGGTGAAGCGCGAACAATCGGCCGAAGATCGGCGCGTCATTTTCCTTTCGCTCACCGATCGAGCCTTGGCCGTGCTCGCCGACCTAGATGTTCCGTTGCCGGCCTTAGAAAAGAAGTTGCTCGACGTGCTTTCGCGAGACGAGCAACGCGAGATGATTCGACTGCTGGAAAAGATTCGCGGTCGTTTAGAGACCCTCGATGGCGGTGAGGATGTCCGGAGGGTCGAAGCGCCGACGAAACGAGGTCGCGCAATAGTTCGAAAAACGAGAGCATCCGTTCGTTTGCAGTAGCATTAACGATTGATTCGCAATTTAAAGGAGTAAGTCGCATGAAGAAGCATCGTCTCGTCTCGGCGTCCGTGGTTATTGCGCTCGTCCTAGGAGCCGCGTCGAGCGCGCACGCAGACGAATTCGCAGTGGATCCCGCGCACTCCAGCGTGGTGTTTAAGATCTCGCATCTCGGTTTGGCCTGGGTCAAAGGTCGATTCGCAGATATCTCGGGTAGCTTCGCGCTCGACTCCGATCGGAGCCGTACGTCCTTCTCACTGGTTGCCAAGGCCGAGAGTATCGACACGAACAATGCGAAGCGCGACGAACATCTCAAGAGTCCCGATTTCTTCGGCGCGAAGCAATTTCCCGTGGTAACGTTTCAAAGCACCGGCGCGCGTCCGATCGAGGGTGGGTATCGCGTCACTGGGGAATTGACGATCAAGGGAGTGGCGAAGCTGGTGACGTTCGATCTCATGGGTGGTCGAACGGCTGAGTTTCCGCCGGGCGTCCACCGTACCGGTTTCACGGCCGAGCTTCCGATCAAGCGATCCGACTTCGGCGTCGGCGCGGCGAATCCTGCATTGGGAGACGACGTCTTCGTTTCGCTGAGCTTCGAGGGAACGAAAAACTAATTCGCTCGTCTTCGTGACAAAGTTTGTTCCACCGAAATATCACGGGCGAACGAGAAACTCGGGCGCCGTCGGGCCCACGATCCGACGGCGCCGCTTTATTTCCCTCGCTGCTTAACCAACTCTTAGCGAGCAACGGTCGATGCCCGATCCCGTATTGTTTTTGTCGGCGGGCGCGGCCTCCGCGGTGGTCTCCGCGGCACTGATGCTGCTGCTCGGGCGACCATGGTCCGCGCCCCGTTCGGTCCGAACTGAAATCGGCTCCGTGCTCGGAGTCGGTCTCGGGTTCTACGTCGGTTGTTGGGTCTTGGGAATCACGGTCGGCTGGCCGCTTCCGTCGCGCGACCGCGCGCAAGATTTAGACCGTCTGCTGCTCGTCGTGATACCGGCCGTCATGTTAAGCGAACTCTTGGCAGCGGCGCCGGGTAAGTTTCGCTTCGTCGCATCGGCCGTTCGACTCTTCATCATGGTCGAACGGTTCGTGTTGTTGCTCGACAGTTCGATTTACATCACCGATGTCGCCGGACCGGGGACTCGCGAATGGACGGCCGGTGACGCGTTGTGCGTCTGTCGGAACGGCTGCGCTGGCCGCGGCGTGGGGTCTTGGGCAGGCTATCGCTGCGTTCTCAAGGCCGCTCGCTGCCTTTGGTTTTGGTGGCGGCATGCCGGAGCGCGCTTTGCGTCATGTTGTCGGGATATTGATGCGCGCGGCGGACAGGGGCATCCCGCTCGCCGGGGCTGTTGTCGGGGTTAATGCCGACTGCGTCGCTCGTTTTGAAGAACTCGGTCGCGCTGACCGGGGTCGTCGGAATCGGGACCGTCGGATTGTTCGCGATTCTCGTCATCGGTCGGTTTTATGGATCGCTCACGACTTTCAACGGCGCGCTGTTGTTCTTCGGTCCCGTCTGTTGCTGGCTGCTGGAAGTTCCGCCGCGGTTTATCGGTGGTGCGGCGATTGGGACGGTTTCGTGCCTGATGCTGATCGCGGTCATCTACTAGGCCGAAAGTTTGTCGAAGATTCCGCACCGAACGCTAAGTCGGCGACGCGCGATTCGTCGCCAGGTCAGCGCGAGGTCACCGCCGAAGACTATCTGAATTACGGCACGTAGTGTAGTGCTTCAAGTTGTCGGGAGTTATCGAGAACGGCTCTTGCTCGACGGACTTTGGCGAGGATGACTTCGGGCAGCGTTTTCCAGAGAGAGCTTGCGCTCGATCGTTATGTTGCTCGACGTAGTCGAAGATTGCTTGCTGCGGTTGTCGCACGCTCTGGAACGTGCCGCGTCGCAGCTTCCGCGTCAGATCTCGAAATCACCGTTCGACCAAGTTTAGCCGGGAGCTGCTGGTCGGCGTGAAGTGCATGTGAACCGCGGGTGACGCGCGAGCCGGCGCCGGACCTTGGGATGCTTGTGGGTCGCGTAGTTGTCGGCGACCAAGTGCAACTGAGCTTCCGGATCGGTTGCGGCGTCGATCTGTTTCAGAAACTTGATCCACTCCTGATGCCGATGCCGCGACATACAGGCTTCGATCACGATCCCCTCCGCCACGTTCAGCGCCGCGAACAGCGTCGTGGTCCCGTTCCGCTTGTAGTCGTGCGTCATCGTTCCCAAGCGGCCCGGATAAATCGGCAGGCTCTTTTGGGTCCGATCCAACTCTTGAATCCGACTCTTCTCATCGACGCACAGGACGATCGCATGTTCCGGCGGGTTTAGATACAAGCCCACGACGTCGACCAGCTTTTCCGCGAACCGTTTATCGTTCGACAGCTTGAAGGTCTTGGTGCGATGCGGTTGCAAGCCGTGAGCTTTCCAAACCCGCTGCACGATCGACGGCGACGTTCCCACCTCGGCGGCCAACGTGCGCATGCTCCAGAGTGTGGCGGCGAGCGGCTTTTCGGTCGTCGTCTTACGGACGATCTCCGCCGCCAACGCGGCCGTGGTAGCGGCCGGCTTCGCGCCCCACGCGGAGCATCCTTCTCGATGCCCGGCAGACCATGCTTCGCGAAGCGACTCCGCCATTGGCAGACGGTCTTCATACCGGTCTGCAACTCGGCCGCGATCTCCTGATTCAATCTCTCGGCCGCGGCCGGCAAGATGATCTTCGCTCGCCGCACGAGACGCGCCGGAGTCGTACGACCTCGCGCCCAGCTCGCTGCGCCAGGCGATCCTCTTCGGAAACTACGACGGCAGGTACGATCCGCATGTGTTCATCCTCCTGATGAACCCTTCGACGCACCACGAACAGTATAAGTTCCCGAATCAGCGAAGCACTTCACCAGGATAGCTTACGGCCTGCCTAGTATTACACACTCTCTCCAATCGTCCTGCGGAAACGCGATAACGCGAGGCCGAACAGCACCGTGCCGATCAGCGTCAGGGCGACGAATTGCGGCCACACAACGTCCAGCCCCGCACCCCGGTACAGGATCGCCTGGGCGAGCATGACGAAATGGGTGTTCGGCGCCGCCAGCATCACCTGCTGCACGATCTCCGGCATGCTTTCCCGCGGCGTGGTTGCGCCGGAAAGCATCTGTAGCGGCAGGAGGATGATCATCAACAGCAGGCCGAATTGCGGCATCGACCGCGCCAGTGTGCCCAGGAAGATGCCCATCGACGTGGTGGCGGACAAGTGAAGCGCGGTTCCCGCCAGAAAGAGTGCGAGCGATCCCTGGAGCGGAACCGCGAGCATCCCCTGCACCACGGCAGTCAAGGAAATGCTGCTGGCGAGAAGCACAACCAGCGCCATCGCCCAGACTTTGCCGGTCATGATCTCGAAGGGCGTCACCGGCATCACCAGCAGATGCTCGACCGTTCCATGTTCACGTTCGCGAATGAGGGCCGCCCCGGTAAGCACGATCGAGAGCATGGTGATGTTGTTGATGACCTGCATCACGGCCGCAAACCAGGATTTGTTCAGAGTGGGATTGAAGCGTACCCGCAAGGCGAGGTCCACGGGAGGAGCGGCCGCGTCGCGATACCGCTGGGCGAAAGTGCGGACCTCTATCGGTGACGATCGTCTGGATACAACCGCTGCCGACAATCGCCTGGCTCATGGCGCGTGGCGTCGACATTGAGCTGATGGCGGGTCGGCGTCCGGCCAGCAGGTCGCTTTGGAAGTCGGGCGGAATCACGAGTGCGAACGTGTCCATGCCGGCGTCCATGCGGGCATCCATCTGGGACATCGTGATCAGTTCCGGCGGCAGAAAATACGGAGGATAAAAAAGGGCGCTGGTGATGCGCGCCGAGAGGGGGAGCGGTCCTCGTCAACGATGGCGATGGCAGCTTTGTTCAGCGTCTCGGGAATGGCGGTATTCGTATAAATCGAAAGTGTAAAGGCGTAGACGATCAGCACGAGCATGATCGGGTCTCGCCACAGGCTGCGCAGCTCCTTAATGCCCAGATGGAAGATGTTGCTGGCATGCATAGCTCAACGCTCCTGCTTGCGGAGCAGCGCCGCAGCCAACGCCAGCAGAATCGGCGCAGCCAACAACAGCGGAATGAATGACGACGCCAGGTCGGAAAAGTCCAGCGCCTTGGAGAAGGTGCCGCGGGAAATCGTCACGTAATGCGTGGTGGGATACAGTTCTCCAATGATCCTGCCGGTTCCCTCCAACGAGGACACCGGGTCGATGATCCCCGAGTATTCCGTCGCGGGGAGGATGGTCAGCACGGCGGTGCCGAAGATGGCGGCGATCTGGCTGCGCATGAAGGTGGAAATCAGCAACCCTCTGGCAGTGGCGGCGGAGACGTACAACAACGTCCCGGTCGCCAGTGTCAGGAAGCTCCCCGTCAGCGGCACGCCGAAGACGGTCACCGCCAGCAGGACCATGAGCAGAAAGTTGAGCATTGCCAGCGCAATATAGGGGAGTTGCTTGCCGATCAGAAACTCCAGCCGGGTCGCCGGCGTCACATAGAAGTTGATGATCGAACCCAGTTCCTTTTCACGCACCACGCTGAGCGCCGTGAGCATCGCTGGGATCAGCATCAGCAACAGGGGAATGACCGCCGGAACCATCGCCACCAGACTCTTAATGTCCGGGTTGTAGCGAAAGCGAGTCTCGATATTGGCCAGACTGCCCGCCGCAGCGCGCAAGGGCGTTTGCGACCCTTGC
>JBGAJB010000257.1:0-5039 GCA_044225155.1 Phycisphaerae bacterium
TCACATTGCCCATGTCCCGGGAAAGCGACTTGCGCTCGCGATCGAGCTTCTCGGTCAACGTCTTCAGGTCCGGCATTCCGGCTGCCTTCAGCAGTCGGTCGGCGGCTGCCCGCGTGATATGCGCCATCGGCAGGTCGTATCCGACGCGCGCCTCATCCTTGTTCCAGGTAAGCAGCGTGTCTTCGGCCGGATCGCGATTCGGCGGGTTGACGATCAGCAGCCCGCGCGCGCCCTTGGCGGCCGCGATGCGCGCTTTGCGCGAAAACAGCGAATGCGAGGAGGCCGCCTCACCACCGAACTTTGCTTTCGGATCATCGGCGCGCGGCTCATAGCGGAGCACGAGCAGAACTTTGCCCGTCGCGTCAAAGTCGGCGAAATCGTTGTAGTTATCGTCGGGGGCCTCGATGCCGTACCCGGCAAACGCGAGCTTTCCATCGCACGAGCCCGGCGCCGTGTAGCTGAGCGGATTCCAATCGACCCCCAGCACCAGCTTTTCGTCGCAACCCGTCAGCGCCAGAGTGGCCGCCGATTCGGTGAAGCGCTTCCCGTCCAGAATCTTGAAGGGCTGGAACCAGGTTTCATTCTCGCCCCCCGGTTTCAGCCCATACGTCTGAAAGTGGTCGGCGATGTAGTCGGCCGCCTTTTCGATGCCGTCGGTGCCGGGTTTGCGCCCGCCGAGGCTGTCGTCGGCCAGAAACTTGATGTGCGCGATGTAGTCGTCGGCGCTGAAGACCGGGATGTAGTTCCCATCCGCGAGAACCGCGGACGCCCCCATCAGACCGAACGCAACGACCGAAGCGCGACGAAGCGAGCCGAAGAAACTCATATGCGGATTCCTGTTTGGTGCGATTCGCAGCCGCTCCCAGTATACGGTAGACGGCGGAATTCACGGCTCGGCGTCACGGAATTCCTGCCCCGGAGCGGAATTTCTCCGATGGCTTTCACGCAAGCGTTTTCACCCACCACCGGCCGATCCAAGCGCGATGCCGTCGCCGCCGTTATGATGTTTCGCCCAAACGCACTGGGAGGTTCCCGGCCGAATGAAGCATCCTGTCCTGCGCTGGCTGCTGCCGTTGCTGCGCTACGGGCTCTGCGGCGTCGCCCTCATCTATCTCTATAACGCGGTCACCTGGGACGACCACATCAACCTCGCCGACGGCTCCAAGGCCCGTCTGGTCGAGCACTCCGCCGACGGACAGAAATTTGTCATCGAGCGCAGTGGTCATCAGGAAACCGTCAGTCTCGACCAGGTAAAACGCGTCGGCCCGAGCAAGCTGCCCGATGTCGAGCTGGGCATTCGCTCCGTGGTAACCAAGGCCGACATGACGGCGGCCGTGATCGCCATCCTCGTGTTCTTCCCCGTCCCCTTCATCCAGTCGCTGCGACTGGTCTGGATGCTGGCCGTGCAATCCGTCCACCTGCGGCTGTGGGATGCCACCAAGCTCAGTTTCGCCGGGAACTTTTTCAATTTCGCATTGCCCGGAACGACCGGCGGCGATCTGATCAAGGCCTACTACATCACGCATTACACGCACCACAAGACCGAGGCGGTCACCACCGTCTTCCTCGACCGCGCCATCGGCCTGCTGGGACTCATGCTGCTCGCCTCGGTCATGATCGCCTACGGCTGGAATACGCTGCCGTGGGACGCGGCCATGCGAAAATCCACCGTCACGGCCCTTGGTCTCATCTGGGCGGGACTGGCGGTGGGGACGATTCTCGTCTTCAGCGCCCGCCTGCGCGGAATGCTGCGGCTCTCGTCCCTCGCGGCCCGTCTGCCAGCCGGCGAGCACCTGATTCGCATTGGCCGGGCGACGGTGGCGATGCGGCAGCACAAGGGTCTCGTGATCGCTTCGCTCCTGAACACCGTCGTGTTGCAAGGCCTGGTCGTATTCAGCGCCTACCTGATGGCCCGAGCGCTGCACATGGAGGGGAGCTTCGAGCTTTATTTCGTCTGCGTGCCGATCGGATTCCTGATCGCGGCGATCCTCGTCTGGGCGCTGCCCGGCATGCTGGTGCCGCTGCTCGGCGCGCATCTGCCGAACCGCCGCGAGCTGAGCGACATGGAGCATGCGGACGAGGATGGCGCATCCTCCGAAAGCCGGTCCCCTGACGACGGCGGCGATGGGACCGCCGATCCATCACAGCGTGCAATGGCCGCAGACGGGTTCGCTCCCGCCGTCCGCACGGCCCAATGAGCAGTCCGCCAATGAGCGCCCCCCGCCGTAGTGAGCCCTCATGGGGGGCATGGGCTTTCGCCGCGTTACTACTCATCGTTCTGATCGCCGCAGCCCACGGCCACGCCGTCACGCTCGGCTGGTTCATGGACGACTGGGCCCACGTGCGCCAGTTGCGCGAGGCCGATTGGTCTCTGGGCGGCTTGGCGAACGCCTGTCGGCTGGAACTGGTCGGCGGCGTCATCGACCTCTGGTGGCTGCCCGAGTGCACACTGCGCTTCTTCCGGCCAATTTCGTTCGCGCTCATGAAAGTGGCCTACGTCCTGCTCGGCTGGGATCCCCACGTCATGCACGCCGTGTCGCTCGCCTGGCACGCGGCCGCCTGCATCCTCCTCATGACGCTGCTCCAACGGCTCGGAGCATCGTTGCGTCTCGCGTGCGGTCTCGCGGCGCTGTTTGCACTGCATCCGGGTCACGTCGCGACCGTCGAATGGATCGCGTCTCAAACCGAACTGATGGTGACGACGTTTCTGCTCGCGAGCATCCTTTGCTTCGGACGTTTTCGAGGCTGGTGGCAGACGATGGAGCGCCATCCCAACGGAAATTGGGCCGCGGGAGTTGCGAGCGCGGTCTTTTTTGGACTGGCGCTCGGTTGCCGAGAAAACGCCATCATGCTGCCGCTCGTCCTTGCGGCCGGGGAATTTCGCGCGCCGCGCGCCAATCGCGGCCGCGCGCTCGCGCTCTATGCGCTCTTCCTGGTTCTCGCAGCGGGATATCTCTTCCTGCGGACCACGACGCTCGGCGGCGCGGCGCTGCCGCCGCGCCCATACGTCGTGCCGCCCAGCGCGCCAGATTTTCTGCCCTATGTCATCGACAAAATTTGCTATTACCTGATCGGTGAATTCCTGGCCGTGCCGTGCGTCCCCATCGGCGGACTGGCGTATTTCCGCGAGCATCCGCTGTTTTTCTACGGCGCGACCACCGCGATCGTCGTGCTGGTTGCTCTCGCCTGCTGGCGGAGCCGTCGAGAACTCGCCGCCGGGCTCGCGCCGGCCGCCGTCCTCGGCTTCATGGCGCCGGTATTGCCGGCCTTTGAGTCGCCCCACCACCTCTATCTTCCTGGTGTCGGATGGGCGATCTCCATGCTGCTGCTGATCCGCGCCGCACAGGGAGCGGAGGCCGTGCGCACGGCGCCACCCCACGGCTGGCGTCCGGCACTGGTTGGCGTGGGAGGTCTATTTTTACTCGGCCTTTTCGCCACCGCGACCTACTTCTTCGGCATGGGTTTGGCCACCGCCCATCGAGTGGAAGAGCGCGTCATCGCCGAAGTCGCGGCCGCCCGGCCGCCGATTCGCAGCGGCGAAACCCTCTATATCGCCAATCTGCCGATGATCGCTCACTACGTGCAGCTGGGCGTCGAGGAAAAGCTGGGAGTGCACGATCTCAGGGTCGTCGGGCTGACCTGGTCGCCGCGCCTCCTCGGCGTGACGACGGCCAGTGAATTTATCCGCGTCGACGACCGCACGTACGACATCGCGATCGCCGGCGACCGCTATTTCGGCGGCCCGGAAGCGCGGCTGATCCATGAATCCAGCGCGGGCCGCCTCAATCTTGCCAAGGGTGCGACGATTCGCCGTGACGATTTTGAGTTGCGCGTGCTCGAGGCGGACCGCGATGGAATCGCCGGGCTGCGCATCACATTTGCCAAACCGCTAGACGACGGCTGTCGGCTATTCTGGGGCTCGCAATCGCGCTGGGCGTGTCAGGTGTTCCCCGAAATCCAGTAAAAACCCAGCGCGCGAACCGGTGCGTCCTTTCAGCCGCCCCCCACCAGCGTCACGATTTCGATGCGATCGCCGGGTTTTAGAATCGTCTCGCCGAAAAGGGCACGCCGCACGAGCCGCTCATTAATCTCGATGGCCACCCGTTCCGGCGCGAGGCGATGCAGGCGCAGCAATTCCGCGACGCTGAGCGCTTCGTCCACACGGGCGGGCTCACCATTCAGCAGGACTTCCATCGCGCCCTCCACTCGAATCGTATTCCAAAGCGCTTGTCGCGGCTCCGAAGTTGCCAGCCGCGCTCCACCGAATATGATGCGCGTCAGCGAACATGGAGGTTCGCGACAGGCCTTACAACATGCGTAGTCGACACATCAGCGTCACGGTGGACCTTCAGCAGATTTGCTCAAACGCTTTGGCGATTCGTCGCCGCACGGGCGTGCCGCTCATCGCCGTCGTGAAATCCGACGCATACGGCCTCGGTGCGCCGCGCGTGGCCGAAGCGCTCGCGAATATCGCCGACGAATTCGCCTATTTCAGCCTCGCGGAGGCTCGTGAAGTCGGGCGACGCGGCATCGTGCTCGGTCCGCCCGAGGGCGAGCCGGCCGAATACCGCGAACTCGGCCTGCGTCCGTCGATCGGTACGGCCGCTGACGCGCAGCGTTTTCGCGGCGAGCCGGTCGCGATCGAAGTCGATACGGGCATGCAGCGCACGGGCTGCGCGCCGGACGAACTGCCCGCACTCCTGCGCATCTGCAACGCCACTGAAATCTATACGCACGCCTGCGGAATCGAATCAATTCGCATGCTGCGCCGCGCGACCGATGGACTGGGACTGCGCCTGCACGGCGCTTCAACTTCGCTGCTCGACGAACCCGAAGCCTGGCTCGGCGGCGTGCGCCCCGGCTACGCGCTGTATCGCGGCGCCCTCCGTGTCACCGGCCGACTGCACCTCGTTCGCCCCACCAAGGGAGCCATCGGATACACCGGCTTTGAGTATCCGCACGTCGGCGTCATTCTCGCCGGCTACAGCAACGGCGTCCCCGCGGGACCGATCGTCATCAACGGCCGCCGGCAGCGCGTC
>JBGAJB010000258.1:0-4947 GCA_044225155.1 Phycisphaerae bacterium
CCTCGTTCGGCAGATTCACAAACGTCACGCGCCCGACGTCGCGCTTGAGGCTCGCCCCGCGGACGACGACCTCTTCCATGCCCGGTGTGCTGCTCATGATCAGGGTTCCCGGAGTGTCGGTGAAACTGCTGCGCACGTGGATCGGCACGCCGAACTTTTTGCCCAGTTCCATCGCGCGACCGTGCATCACGCCCGCGCCGGCGCTGGCCAGCTCGAGCATCTCGTCGTAACTGATCGCTTCGATCCGCCGCGCTGGCGGCACGATGCGCGGATCGGCCGTGTAGACGCCGTCCACGTCGGTATAGATCTCGCACATCTCCGCCCGTAGCGCGGCCGCGAGCGCTACCGCGGTCGTATCGCTGCCGCCGCGCCCCAGCGTGGTGATGTTGAAATCGGGATCGACGCCCTGAAAGCCGGCCACGATCACGATCTTTCCGGCGTCGAGCAGGCCACGAATGCGATCCGTGTCGATCGACTGGATACGCGCCCGCGTGAATTGGCTGTCCGTCCGCATCCCGACTTGCGCGCCCGTCAGGCTGATCGCTTCGTAGCCCGTCTCGTGTATCGCCATCGCCATCAGCGCGATGCTGACCTGTTCGCCGGTCGAGATGAGCATGTCCATCTCGCGCTGACTGGGCCGCTGCGAAACTTGATACGCGAGTTCGATCAGGCGATCGGTCGTGTGTCCCATCGCGCTGACGACCAGCACGACTTGTCGACCGGCCAGCTTGGCACGAACGGCGCGGCGCGCGGCCAGGTGAATGCGCTGCGCGTCCGCAACGCTCGTGCCGCCGAATTTCTGAACGATGACGCCCATCCGATTTCAGACCTCGCGCCGCGAGAAGTCTATCCGGCGCGCCTAAGGCCGCGCCGGACGATTTCGACCAAATTAGGCGACCGCCGAGACTAGCGGCCGCGCAGTTGTTTCAAGAATCCGTTCAGCACCGGACGGGGAATCTTCGCAAGCTGCGCCGGAGGCAGCTCGTCGGCGATGATGCGATTGATCACGTCGTCGAGCATTTTCGGCTGCCGCCGCGCGGCTGTCGCGATCGCTTCGGCGCGCGTCAAATCACCGCCGGCCATCGCGGCGCAATAGTCCATGACATGCTCTTCAATCTCGTGAGCCGTGAGGGTCGGCGTCGGTGCGGGCCGCGCCCCGGCCGCAGCGCCACGCGGTCCATCGCCGGGGTCGCGTTCAGAAGAAAGCCGGGCGGCGACGACGTTTGTTTCGTGCCGGAGTCGCGCACGCTCGCGCTCCGCGTTCGGATCGAGCGGCGAAATATTGAGCGGCTCAAGCGCATCGCTGGGCGTCGGGATGTAGACGTCCTGGTGGCAGGACGGACATTTACCGTGCTTGCCACCCGCGTCCTCGGGGGCTCGCACTAGTTTTCCGCAGTGATTGCAATGCAATTCGATCGGCATAACCGTCTCCGGGCGGTCCGCCCACTGTGACTATAGCCGGTATCGGGGCGCTCCTGCCACGGAGAATCAGAGCGGGAATTGCGTCGTCTTGAACAGATCCCCGACCGCCTGGGCGGGGCCTCTCCGGAATCGCCATACTGCCCCCCTGACTGCCGGGTTTCGGCTCGGAATTTCCGAGCCCGAAAAAAGCGGGGCGGCTCCCGAAGGAACCGCCCCGTTTGACCGCCCCCCACCAACAAGGTGGAGTGCGAATTTCTCATCCGCGGCGACTACGGCTTGGTTTTGGCCATCTCGCCGTTCTTGAACGACACCTTGCAGTGCTCGCATTCGCCGTCGGTCACCATCGCGATCGCACAACCCTCGCACTTGCTGGAGGCCTGGGCCGCGTTGGAGACGATCGCGTACGACTTCTTCGCGCTCTCGAAGGCTTCCTTCGAGTCATAACGCACGCCATGCACAAAGCCGGCCTTGCACTGATCGCACCAGCCGGTGCCCTGTGCCATTTTCTCGAGGCCTTCCTTCTCGCAGGCGGCTTTACAAGCGGCGCACATCGGTGTGTCCTTGGTCACGCGCGTGCCGGCCGCCAGATGCGCGGCGTGGGCCGACTTGTACATCTTGCCGCTGGCAAACGAGACGTGGCACGCGTCGCACGTGCTGTTGCCGGCATAGGCCTTTTCGCACGCGCCGCAGCCCGACTTCTTCACCTGGTCGGCGGAGACTTTCGTGCCCTGCAGCGTGTCGTACAGCTTCTTGTTCTTGATCTCGATGCCGTCGACGTAACCTTCCTTGCAGTCGGCGCACCAGCCATTACCGGCGGCCTTGTCCTTCGCGCAGGTGCAATCCGCCCAGGCGGTTGCCGCGCTTGCCGCCACTACCAATGCCGTGAACAAACGAAACATATGTAACCCCTTCGTGATCGCAGTGCGCGCACTTTTCGGGGTGCTGGGCACCGGCCCCGCCACGCAAAACCCCGGTTGCTCGCGCTACTGCGCGGATTCCGAAACTAACTTCGCGAACTGCGCCCGAAATTCGTCCTGCGGAAGCAGCGCGACCTGCGAGGCGGCTACGCGCTGCTCCTTGCGATCGAGCAGCCGCACCGCACAGCACTGCTGGCAGGCGGACGAGGCCCAATCGATCTTGAGATTCCTGAACAGCTTCGCCAATTCGGCCTTTCCCTCCGGAGAGGCGGGATCGACCGTGGCGAAATAAACGCCACGGGCCGCGTGGTCGCGCTCCAGTTCGTCAAAAAGCGCGTGCGTCTTCTCGCAATACGGACAGTCGGCCGACGCGAGCCGCAAGGCAACGAACCGCGGCCACGGGTTTTCGGCTTGCTTCTTGACCGCCGCAAACTGAGCCTTGTCAATCGCCACCTGCCGCCGCAGTTCGACGATGGATTGCTGCGATTCACCAAGCGAGCGATAGGTCCAGACGCTGAATGCGCCGAGCACGATCGCCGCAGCCCATCCCACCCACGCGGTGAAGTGCAGCCGCTGCGCGACCGGCACGATTCGCTTTGAGTCGCTGATTTCCGCCCGCGGCGCAAGCAAGTCGGCCATTCGTTCCAGGGCGGCTTCGCTCCGCTCAGGCAGCACAAGTCGTTCGTGGTAGTCGCGCAGCATCCGCGAATACTCGGAAGAACTCATGAGGCCGCCCTCCGCGCCGCCAGATCCTCCTGCAACCGCCGCCGAACGCGATGCAACACGCTCAGCACCGTTCCGCGCGGCCATTCCATCAATTCGGCGATCTGCGCGATCGGCCACTCGGCTGCATGCGCGAGGTAGGTCACCGCCCGCTCTTCGGGCAATAGCCGGCTCAGCGCTGCGTCCAATTCGTGCGGCGCGACGTCCCGGCACCAGCTCTCGTCCGACTCATCCAAACCGGAAACCGGCGGCTCGATCACCAAAGCCTCAAAACGAATGCGGCGTTCGCGGCGATGCAGATCGACGAAGCGGCAATAAATCGCGCGAAGCAGCGTCGCGGGAGAAACCTGGCCGCCACTCGTCAAAACTCGCAACCAACCATCCTGCACGAGGTCCTCCGCACGTCCGGGGTCATGCGTCAGGGCAAAGGCGTAGCGATACCCCTGTTGGAGTAGGCCGCGCACGTTGCCTTGCGCCTGGGCTTGGTCCATCCGCCTCGCCAAAATTGCCTTCGGCCGCTGGCTGCCGACAAACACTGATACGCTGGGCGGCCCGCAAGATTTCAGAATTGCGAAATCGGGGAGGCGCGGATCGGCGGGCAATCCGGGCGAAATCACCGCTGGACGGCGAGAAACGGGTACTGATCCCCGCCGGTTTCCAGGAACAGGCCCCCGATGCCATCCGAAAAATCGAGCAGGTAACCGAATGTGCCGTCAATCTCGTTAGAGGCGATCGTCCCCCAGGAGTAGATGATCGCCCGGCCCACGAATGTCTGGTTCAGCCGGACATTCACTACGATCGCGAGCCCGAACGTATCGCCCAACTGAAGGCCGTAGGACGCGCTGCGGAACTCGAGTCCGGGGATTGAACTCCCGCTCCAGCTTCCGCCGACCGGAATCTCAGTGCCATAGATGTCGGCCAGGAAGTAGAGATTCTCACGAATGGTGGTGAGTTGCCCAACGTCGCCGAAATCGGCCACGAACATCTGCGTGCCGGCCGGCGGACGGGCCAGCAGGCCGCCGTTGAGCAGGCCGCCGTATGGCCCAGGGGCCGAGTCGCTCGCGGTCGTGGATTCGTCCGGATCGGCCTTGCGAAAAAGCGCCCAGGTCGAATTCGCGAGTTCCGCCGGCCCGGTGTCGCGCGCCACGCTGCGCTTGTCCGTCGCGGAGACGGCGACGTCAAACGTGTCGGGCGGAGCCGTCGCGGTCGGGCAGCCAGCCGGCAGAATCAACACGGCTGGGAACAAGATGAGTGCAACCCGGGTTCGGCGAATCCATAAGTTCATCTGAGTCCTCGGAGCGCGACGCCAAGATACAGTGTGACGTCGCATGATAAGTCGGCGGCCCACATGAACGAAATGGAGATCGTGATGAAGCATCAGAACCTTGTCCTCGCCCTGGCCGCGATCTTGGCGATGGCGCATCCCGCCATCCCACGCGCGGACGCGCATCCGGCCTCCGGGATCTTGGTGGACGCGGCCGGGCGCGTTTACTTCGTTGACTTCACGGGAGATCGCATCTTGCGCGCCGACGAAAACGGGCGGATCACGACCTTCGCCGACGGGCGCACGGGCGCGCGTTTTTCCGTTCCTCACCATCTGAAGATTGACGGCGCGGGCAACATCTATACGGCCTCCGATCGCGGAGGCGTCGTGGTGCGATTCGATCCGCATGGCGTCGCAACGCAAATCTATCCACCGACCGATTGGTGCGGATTTGAATGCGTCGGCGGAGGCGGGGATCCGTTTGCGGTCGATCCGCAGGGCAACGTCATCTGCCTCAATTCACGCCAGAACGATTTCTCGCAGATTCTGCGTCTCTCGCCGCGCGGAAAGATCGAGGTGCTCGTTTCGTCCGCGGAAGGATTTATTGATGGGCCGGCGGGC
>JBGAJB010000259.1:0-4845 GCA_044225155.1 Phycisphaerae bacterium
GCCGGCCACGGGGAAGATGTCCGCGTTGGTGCAGGCCGGCATCGGGTTCGGACAGCCGCCGGTCGCGCCGCTGTTGATTACCAGGTTGTCCCAGGCAAAAGCTTCGGTACCGCCGTCGCCGCTCGCGTGGAAGCGGATGGTCAGCACATTGCCCGTGCCGGAAATCGAGGCTGTCATGGTCTGGAAAATATTGTTGAGCTCAACGCCGTTGGCGAACATCGGATCCTGGAGCGTGAAGGGCGTCGGATTGCAGGCCAGCGTGTAGTCCTCAGCGATATCTTCGTTCACCGCGGTCGTGAAGAGCGGTGTTTCGGTGCCCGAATCGAGCTGGTAGGTGAAGTTATAGAAGTCGGGATTCGTGCCGCCCGCCTCAAAATCGCCCATCGCGGCCATGTCGATGCTGACCGACAGATTGTCAAAGCCGCTGACGTCAAACGTCAGCGTCACGGTGCCGGTCCCGGCCGGATTCTCCGCGTTGGTCAGATCGCAGACGCCGAACCAGAAGTCCAGCTTGTTTTCGTCGACGATGCCCTGCGAGTCGGTCGGGAAGACTGAGCAGGTGTCATCGAGCAGCGAGAACGGGATCAGTTCCGGCTGGATCAGGCGGCTGAAAGGCTGGAAGCCGTCGCCGGGCTCGATCAGGACGCCGATGTCCGGCGTCTGGCTGTAGCTCAGGTTGCGAGCCGGGCTGCCGACAATGTTCGAGTCGAAATCAAACCGTGTGACTTCCGTGGCCAGCGCGCTGACTGAAAGTAGCGCAACCGACGCCATTCCCAACAATCGCTTCATTCCGTATCTCCAAGAAAACTGGTTGATGGCGAACCCGGGGCCGCAGAAGAGCCGTGCCTCGGCACGAGGCTCGAACCAATCTACGGGGTGAGTGTTCGCCGACACTCTCTCCCACCCAAAAACCAAAGGGGCGAATCGTAGCAAGGCCTGAAAAAGCGGGCAAATCGCTCCATGAATTTTGTGTTAAGTACGGGTTGGATGAGCCGAGAGAGTTTGCGTGTTAAGAGTTTGCTGCAAAACGTGTTACGGTGAAGCGGCTTCTTCGCGCGCCAGTTGACGAAATTGCCGGGCGGCGAGCCCGCAAACGCCGGTCGCGACCACCAGCGACCACCATCCGCACACGGAGTAGATTCCAACCGCCACGAACGGCATGATCAGCCCGCGCACGCCGGTTAGGGCCACGTGAATTCCCATATACAGGTCGGCCTGATGCCGGTCGGCAAAGTGCAGGTGGCCTAGATTCCAGGCGATCGCTCCTCCCGAGCGGCCGACGCCGTTCATGACGCGGGCGGTGAAGAGCAGGGCGACCCCGGCGACATGTGCTCCGGCGCCGATCGGCAGAATCGCCACACCGATCGTCGCGGCCACGCAGGAGGCCAGCCAGATGGCCGTATTGATAACGCGGAACTGCAGTACACCGACGCGGTCGAAGTAGCGCGCCCAGACCCCGATCGTCAGCAGCACCATCAGATTGGGAATCTGGTCGAGCAGAATGCTGGCTTTGAGATAGTCGTAGCCGAGGTCTTTTGTGAACACGATCACGAGGACCGGATCGACCATGAAGTTGGCCGAGCCGAGCAGGTATTGAGCGCCGCAGTAGCGGGCGAACGGGCGATCAGCGCGCAGAATCGCGAGCGCCTCACGAACGCTCTGCCACACGCCGCCATGCCTGACATGCGTCGCATCCGCATCGTTTGGCGACTGACCTGCGCTCCGGGCAGCAGCACTGGCCGCACGTGCGGCCGCCAACTCGCGCGCTTCGCCGCGAATCCGCATTCGCCGAATGGGGAGCAGGGCCGCCACTCCGACCGCGCCGACGACCGGATAAACCCAGCGATAATTCTCCGGGTCGAGATCAAATGTCTTCATCACGGCCAGCGACGCCGCCAGTCCGGTCATGAAACGCACGTTTTGGAGGCGACCGGAAATGCGGGCGCGGTGTGAGTCGGGGTAGTTCGCGCTCCAGATGCTCGTACGGACGTTAATGTGACCGGCCAGCAGGATGCGCGCGACGGCCACCTGCAGGGCGAATATCCAGCCGCCCCAGGGCTGCCAACCGCTGGGCGTGAGCGCGACCGACATGAATGTCAGCGCTGAGCCGCCCGCGAGAAGCACATACAGGCGCCGCCGCGGCCGCCCGCGGATCAGCCCGCTCCAGAACAGGCTCAGCATGTTGGCGAGCATGGGCGTGGCCCATACGACGGTGGTCAGGAACTCGGAGCCGTGAAAGGTCTTGGAGACGACGATGCTGGACGTATTGCCCTCGACCAGCCCCGCGAAGATGCCCCAGAGGAGCATGTGCTGCATTTCCACGGCATAGTTCGGCCGGGCCATGCGGGGCACGTCGCGGTGAGAAAACGGGTTGAGGCGGGCGAGCATCGTCAGCGTCCGAAACGAGGCATGCTACGGCAGCCCGACGGCGGGGAATAGCGCTACGGCCGAGCCGCGCCCGCGAGGGGGGAATCGGACGAGATTCTTGGCGGCCGCGAGCGTTTTTCCATATTCGCGCTCCCTCGCCGGCGCGGCATGGTTCAAACTGAGCCACTACACACCCGGGCTGCTGCTTTGCCGCCGGTACTCGCGCTGTTATTCTGTGGGGCTGGCGCTCTTTGAGGGGGCATGCTGATGAAGGTGGAAGGCATTTCGCGTCGTGAATTCGTGCAGGCTGCCGCAGTGGCCGGTGCGGGCCTGCTGACTCCGCTGCCGGCCATCGCGCGGCCTCGGCCGCGGCCGGACGACATTCATGTCGCGATGATCGGCGCGGGCAATCAGGGCCGCGGCAGCCTGCTCGTGGATACGCTCAAGATTCCGGGCATCCGCTTCGTCGCGATCTGCGACATCTGGCCCTACAACCAGACCTACGCCGCAAACATCCTGAAGAAATACGAGCAGCCGGTGAACCTCTACGCCGACTACCAGGACATGCTTGCGAAAGAGAAAAACCTCGACGCGGTCATCATCGCCACGCCCGACTGGATGCACTCCGAGCACACGTGCGCCGCGCTGAAGGCCGGCAAGCACGTCTACTGCGAAAAGGAGATGAGCAACACGGTCGAAGGCGCGCGGGCGATGGTCAAGACCGCGAAGGAAACCGGCAAGCTGCTACAGATCGGCCATCAGCGCCGCAGCAATCCGATGTACGCGCACGGCCTGAAGCTCATCACGAACGACAAGGTGTGCGGACGCATTACGCACGTCAACGGCCAATGGAACCGCGCAAAGCGCTACGACCTCGGCTGGCCCAAGGGCAAGGAGATGGACGAGGCGACGCTCAAGAAGTACGGCTACGACACGATGGAGCGCTTCGCGAACTGGCGCTGGTTCAAGAAATACAGCGGCGGTCCGATGGCCGACCTCGGCAGCCACCAGGTCGACGTCTACAACTGGTTCCTCGGCACGCCGCCGAAGGCGGTGCTGGCGGCCGGCGGCGCGGACTACTACAAGGATCGCGAGTGGTTCGACCATGTCATGTCGATCTACGAGTTTGAGGTCAACGGCAACGTGGTGCGCGGCTACTACCAGGTGCTGAACACGACCAGCTACGGCGGCTTCTACGAAGCGTTCATGGGCGACGGCGGGACGGTCGTCGTCAGCGAGGATAAGAAGCGGAACATGATGTTCCGCGAGCCGGACGCCAAGCGGCGCGAGTGGGAAGACGAGTCGGAGAAGGTCGAGAGCATGGATCGCGACGCGATCACGCTCAAGATCGGTCAGACGCTCGATCCGAATGGCCAGCCGACCGCGGAAGGTCAAAAGCTCCTGGCCGAGAGCCAGAAGCCCGAGCACCAGTTGCACCTCGAAAACTTCTTCGGCGCGATTCGCAACGGCACGCCGCTGAGCTGCCCGGCCGAGGTCGGGTTCGAGACGTGCGTGACGGTGCTCAAGGCGAACGAAGCAGTGGTGGCCGGCAAGCGAATGGAGTTCAAGCCGGACGAGTTCAAGGCGTAGTTCGCTCGCAACGCCGGGCGTCAGGGTTGGCGTATGCCGCACCGTTTGGGAGAAGCCCCATCGGATATGCCGCGCTTTTCGATCTCGATGGCGTGCTGACCGACACGGCCGAGCTACATTTTCTGAGTTGGGTGGAAATCGCGCGCGACTTGGGAATCGCGTTTGATCGCGAAGCGAATCACGCGCTGCGCGGCCTCGGACGCCGGGAGAGCCTTGAAATCCTGCTCGGAGCGCGCAGCCTCCAATTCTCCGAGGTGCAGAAGCAGGACCTCGCGCGTCGTAAGAACGAGTTGTACCTCGAGTTGGCCAACCGAATCACGCCGAACGATTTGTTGCCGGGGGCTAGGAGTCTGCTGGAAGCGCTGCGCGCGGCCGGTTGGCGCACGGCGGTCGCGTCGTCCAGCCGCAACGCGGCGCTCGTGATCGACAAGCTCGAAATCGGCGCAGCTCTGGACGCAGTGGTTGACGGAAATGTCGCGCCGCGTTCCAAGCCGGATCCGCAGGTCTTTCTCGCGGCGGCGCTGGCGGTCGGGACGCCGCCGAATCGATGTGTCGTGCTCGAAGATGCGGCCAGCGGGGTCGCAGCCGGCCGGGCGGCGGGCATGCGTATCGTGGGGGTTGGAGCGCCGGAGCAATTGCGCGGGGCGGATTTGATCATCGCGGCGCTGACGGAGCTTTCCGTGGCGCGGATGGCCGCATTATTTTGCGACCCAGCGGCTAAGTAGGAAAGTAGCAATTGGCCGCCGGCTATCCGCGCCGCACCAACGACAGCAGCACCCGCACAAGCACCAGCAGCAAGCCGCCGACGGCACCTGCCCAGAAATCGTCCGACTCCGAAGCCATCATAGGACCGGTTCCGCGGGACGATTCAATGCGGTCGCGCACGTT
>JBGAJB010000260.1:0-4842 GCA_044225155.1 Phycisphaerae bacterium
GCGCGGCCAGCCAATTCTGAGTTCCCAGCGTTGCGGCGATCGGAGCGCAGATCAGCGCCAGGCCGGCCAGTGCAAGCTGCGCGCGTGGATGCGCCAGCGGCGAACCCCCCGGCGCGGTCTTCGCCAGCGCGCGACAGGCCGCCCACAAAATGCCGAGCAGCGTGAAAAAGACGGCCGGCATTCCCGGCAAGCGCAGTCCGACCCCGAACATCGCATCGACGAGTGCGCCCAGCACGCCTGCCACGAGGCCGTAATGGAGCCAGCGGCGTGTCGGCGAGACGTTCGCTCGCACGAGTGCCGAAGCGGCGGCCAGCGTGGCGAGCACGCCGGCGACAAAAGTGATACCGCCAAAGAGACCGATCTCGGCGAAAACTTCGAACAGTTCGTTGTGCGCGTGTTCAACCAACTCGCCGTAAAAGGCGGCCGGATCGAGCAATCGGTCTTGCGCCGCGAGCGTGCCGGCCAGCGCGGGATAGGAGCCGGCTCCCCAGCCCCCGAAAGGCCGCTGCCCCCACAAGACGGCCGCATAGCGCCAGGCATAGGCGCGGAAGCGCAGCGTGTCGCCGCGCGCGCCGAGCATGTCCGTTTTCTGCTCCGACCAAAGCCAGCCGGCCGCACCGCCGACGGCGAGCGCGATCAAGAGCAGAGCGATCCGCACGCCCCGATTGCCGCGCACATAAAGCAGGCCGAGCGCGCCGCCCGCCAGGCCGACGAGCGCGCCGCGTGAGCTGGTGAGCTGCATGCCCCAGATACAGATTCCGAGCAGCGGAGCGCTGAGCGCGATACGGAGCAGCCGCCAGCCCTGTCCGCTGAGGCCGGAAGCGATCGAGCCGATCAATAGCGAGGCGGAGATCAACAGCGCGGGCACCGTGCAACTTGCGAGGGCCGACGGATTTCCAATTGGGAAACCGGGACGGTGAGCGGGGTTACGTTCGTGGAAATACCACGCGCAGAGGAGGATGCCGAGCGCCGCGACAAACAGGTACGCCCAAAGCGCCCGTGCGATGTCGCGACCCAGGAGGCACCAGGCGAGCATCAGCGCCCACGCCAGTGCGAGTCCGAACAGAGCGGCTTGGCCGCGGGCGGATTCCGGGCTGATGGCCCACAAGCTGCTCGCGAGCGAGATGATGACCCAGGCGATCAAAAACACTTGCGCGAGCAGGGCGACACCGCCGTGAACAAATCGCGCGGAGGGCCAGCGCGACGCGACGAGAAATCTAGCAGCCAGCAGCAGCAGCGCGGCGGCCGCTCCGAGATGCAGCACGAGGTCTTTGATCTCCGCGCCGCGCATGGTCGGCGCCGCGCCGCCGAGCGACATGGCGTCGGTCAGCATTTTGAGCAGAGAGCCGTTGCGCCACGGAATGACGCCTTCATAGCCGCCGTGTACCGGCGGACTGATGAGTACGTAGGTACCGAGCAGTACCAGTGCGGTGAGGATTACGGCGAGGAGCGAGATCGTGCTGCGCGGGCGCTCGCCCGGCTCGGTCGGCCCGGCCGCCAGCAATTCAAATTTTCCGCCGATCGAGTGTGGAATGAAGTCGGGCGGCGGCACGGCCGTCGTGCGACTCACTCAGCGACCTTTCGCGCGCGGCTTGGGACGCGGTTTTGCCGCCGGGCTGACTGTCGGCGTCGCTGGATCGCGGGCCGGGACCGGCTTGCGGCCGGGAGCGACCGCCGGACGCGCACTGGCCGGAGCGACGGTGCGCGGCGCGCTGGTTGGCGCGGGGGCCGACGCCGGGGCGGTTGCGCTCGGAGCGGGCGCGGGGGCGGGCTGGAAGGGATAGAGATATTCAAGCACGTCTCCGATCCGTGCCGCCCAGGCACTCTCATGATGCCGGCCGCCCTCGACCACCTCGAGCCGGAACTGATCCGGCTTGCGCAGGCCGGCCTCTTCCAGCATTACGCCCAGACGGCGGCATTGTTCGACCGCGGGCGATTCGGCGTCGCCGGTCGATGCGCCCTCGGCCGTGCCGATGTCGATCCAGAGCTTTTGTGCCTTCAAGGGCGGCGCGGAGTGCACGAATTCGAGGATCTTCTGGTCGGCCCACCAGAGCGACGGCGAAATCACGGCCGCCCGCGAGAAAACGTCCGGCCGCTTGGCGATGGCATAGAGCGAGATCAATCCGCCGAGCGATGAACCGCCGATGCCGGCCTCGGGGCGCGAGCGGTAGGTTTTGTCGATCAGCGGTTTGAGCGTGTCGCATAGGAATGCAACGTAGTCATCGCCGCGGCCGCCGCCGTGCTTTGGATCGATGAAAGGCGTGTATTCCTCCACCCGGTGCTCATCGTTGTAGATCGCCACAATGATCAGCGGCTCGATCTGCTTGGTGGCGATCAGCTTCTCGGCCGCCTCGTCGGCGCCCCACTCGACGCCCGTGAAAGACGTGGCCGCGTCGAAGACGTTATTGCCGTCGTGCAGGTAGAGCACGGGGTAACGGCGCTCAGGCTCGTTGTCGTAATTCGGCGGCAGATAGACGAGCACCGTGCGTTCGTTGCGAAGCTGCGGGGAAAACACGCGGTGATGGGCGCGAATGTCGCCGCTGCGTGTCGAGGCACGCGTTGGAGGGCCGCTACCGGGCGTGCTCAGTTCGAGCGTGCGGGCCGGGTTGTTCGCGCGGTCGGCCCAGCGCGCGACGACGTGCAGCACCGTCTGTTCCGGCGCGCCGCCGCGGACGACGCAGGTGCGATTCGGAATCTCGCTGCCGTCGGCGTTCTTCTCGACCGTTTTCCAGGCCGCGCCGCGCGTAAACTTGTACTCGACGAGCTGACCCATGGGCAGCGACCACGTGGCCGCGTAGAGACCAGGCGCGATCTTCTTCAGCGACCGGCCTTTTTCCGGCCAGCCGTCGATGGACATGGGGCAGAGAATCTCGGCGGGCTGATCGGCTTCGACGTCGGGCACGGCGACGACGAACTGCACGTTGGCCTGCTCGACAAGTCCCCACGCACGCATGACAAACAACCCCGCGAAAAGGAAGAGACGGTGCATCGGGCGCGAATTGTATCGCGAGCCGCGCGCCTCACGAGCCACCGGACTCGCTGTCTGACGCTTGGGATTTTCGGCTACGCGCGATGAGCCGTGCCACACGCTGTCTGATGAAATGTACGATTGCACAATCGACAGGCAGCACAAACAGGGAGACGAATGCGCCGGGACCGCCGCCCGCGATGATGAATTGTCCCAGCACTGTTGCGACAACGCCGAGAAAGATCGATCCGAGAATTGTGATGCGCCGGAGTCCGAGCGCGATCGAGCCGGCCAGTACGAGCAGTTGCACCATGAGCGACCAGGACTTGATCCGACAGCCCAAGCAGCTTGTGCATCATGTGAAAGGTCAGGGGGTCAGAGCTCGTCTCCACCACGATTCCTACGACATGGATCATGGAAGATCGGGAAAAAAAAAGAGGCCGACCCGCGTCCGGGTCGGCCCACTACGTTCTTGCCCGTTCCCGTCCTTTGGCTCCCCAGGGAAAGGAGGGACAAGTGATGGTGTCGGAGCGTTGCGTTCGTCCTTTCGGCTCCCAGAAAGAACGAATTCCTGCTCCAAGTGTTTTTAGGCGCGCTGGGGACCGGTTTTCCACTTTTCTCGGACGATTTTGTCGAAATTCCGTTAATTCCTGTTATCAGCCACGGTTATGAGCACCGGCCGATCCCCGGGTTGCCCGCTTCCGGGTGGCTGGACGGGTCGATTTCACGCCCTCGGCGGGGCGGCTGGTACGAGGATGCCCGGCGGCGGAGGAGCGAGAGGCTTGACCGTCGATCGCCGCCTGCGAAATCGCAGTCAGGGCGACCGCTCCGAGCTGTTCCACGCCCGAGTCGCGGAGATTGAGCACCAGCTCGAACAGGCTCCCCATGGTGCTCAGGAAGCCGCGCAGCTCCTCCATACGGCGGCGGAACTCGCGCGTATCTTCGGCGCTGTCTTCCGGGCTGGGCTGCGCGACGCGCGCCAGGCAGTTGTCAATGGTCGCAATGATCGGTTCGACCTCGCGCCGCCGCCGCTCGCGCGTGATGGTCTCAAACATCTGCCAGACGTTCGTCTGCGCCTCGAAATATTCCTTGCGGTCGCCGGGTTTGTGAACGCGGTGAATCAGGCCCCAGTCCACCAGCGCGCGAAGATTCATGCTCGCATTTCCGCGGGAAATCTGGAGCTGGGCCATGATGTCGTCCGTGCACAGCGGATTGCGCGTGACGAAGAGCAACCCGTGTATCTCGGCCATCGTGCGGTTGATACCCCAGTAGCCGCTCATTTCTCCCCAGCGGCGAACAAGGGCCTGGGTGGCGTCGGTCAGGGCCGTGGGCATCTTCGATCCTCCGAAGTTTCAGTACATATTGAAAGTATAGGTAGCTGAGAGCGTCTCGGCAAGGGGGCGTTCGACGCTTCACATGCGGATAGGTCGGCCCAGTGCCGCCTCCTTCCGCCGCGGCAGGGTCCGAACTTAGACCGCCGCTTCGCGGCGCGGGTCGATTCCCCGCGTGCGCGCTGCCACGCGCAAGTTGAATTCCAACAATCCGTTACGGCGCAATTCCGCCGAACGGCCGCGGGCAGTTTGTCCCGCGTTTCCGCGTGCCATGCAGTCTCTCGATTGTGAATTCGGATTTCCGCCATGAAAGGCCGACATTGATCGTCTAACCGTTGCGTCCAGCGGGTGTTCCAGCACGGGTGGCCCGCGCGAAACTTGAAGGGAAATGGCGGGCGGCGGTAGCCTGCCCGAGTGGGGCGCGCCGAAGGACGGTGCCGCCCGGCGGCGCTTGGCATCAAACAGGAGCAATGTGAAATGAAGGCGATGCGAATCTTTTCGTCGCTGCTGGTGACAGCCGGCCTTTCGGCCGTCGTCCTGGCG
>JBGAJB010000261.1:0-4828 GCA_044225155.1 Phycisphaerae bacterium
TTTTCATTCTCCCGATGTGGTTAGTAATGTGATGCTTCTAGCACAACGAAATCCGACGCTGAGCCCGACCGATTGGGCTGGCGCCGTGGCGATGCGCCCAAGCTGCCAGCGCGCGGCTTCGTCAAAGTAAGAGCCCCCTTCGACCACCATGACGCCCCCCGACGGGCCGATCAGAGTGGCCGTTGCTTCGGAAACTCCGCCGAACATCTGGTACAGACCCAGTTCGCTGATCAGGTCGGGATGAGCGCGCACCGGCTCGGCCAAAGCGCGATACGACTCATACAGCGGAATCCAGGCGGCCTCGTTCCGGTTTCTCAAGTCCTCGATGGTCGCGCGTGACGGGAGCCGCGTCGGATCGTCGCCCCACGGCAGCGGTCGACCATCGGGAAAGCGCGCGGCCACTTCCCACTCGCCGGCCGTCGGGAGACGTTTTCCCGACCAGCGCGCAAATTCATTCATATCTTTCCAAGAAACTCCCACGACCGGACAGTCCGCGAGGCCCTCGTCGTAGCCGAACAGCTCCCACTGGGGTGGCCGCGCATGTCCGGTCGCCTCCACGAAGCACTTGTATTCCTCGTTCGAAACTGCCGTCGCATCGATCAGGAAATCGGAAACCGTGACCTGGCGTTCCGTACTTTCCGTCGGACTCCATAGGCCGATGGTGTAGGTTCCACCGGGCACCCAGATCATGTCGCTAAACCCTTGCAGGTTGGCGGATCGCGACGACAAGTCGATCGTTTCGAGCTTTCCGGCGTCGAAGAGCGGCACATCAAGTTCGCGCGTCCCATTCTCCTCCGCGATCTCTATGCGGTAATAACCCGGCACCAATCGGTGATCGATAATCGGCAGTTTGCCGATCGATTCGCGCGGCCCCGGATCGGGGTTGGACTCAGCGTGCCGGCGTACAAAGACTTCCGCTCCCGCGGCGCCGCCCACTAGCGATAAGCCGCTGCGCGAGGACCGCTCACGCACGTGCTCGGCATAAAGCAAGCCGCCCACCGAGGTAGTCAGAGTGGCTATCGTCACGACTGCGACGTTACGCAGCGCCCAGCGGCCGGCGCGCAGCCAAAGCGGCAGCGGACGCGCGAGAATCGGCCGCCCCGCCAGCCAACTGCGCAGATCGGCCGAAATGTGCGCCGCGCTCTGGTAGCGGTCAGCGGGCCGCTTTTCGAGCGCCCGAGCGCAGATGATCTCCAACTCGCGTGGAGTCGTCCGATCGTAGAGGCGCAGCGGTTTCGGCTTGTCGCGCCCGACAGACTGGAGGACTTGCTGGATCGTCTCGCCGGTAAACGGCCGCGAAAGCGTCAATGCCTCGTACAGCACGACGCCGAGGGAAAATACGTCGCTGCGCGGATCGACGGCGCCCGGCGACAACGTAGCTTGCTCCGGACTCATGTAGTAGCAACTGCCGATGACGCCCGTGAGCGACGCGGTGGATTCGGCGAGCATGTGCTTGGCGATGCCGAAATCGGTCAGCCGCGGACCGCGATCCTTGTCGATCAGAATGTTCGACGGCTTCACGTCGCGATGGACGATGCGCTGCCGATGCGCCTCTTCCAGCGCGTCGGCAATCGTGGCAACCATTTCCGCGCAGCGCCGGTGCCACTCTCGAGTGCCGCCGGTTTTTCGCTCAGCGCCGCGCCGCACGCCCTCTTCGGAGATCAGCGCCGCAAGCGTGGGGCCGTCAACGTATTCGCTGACGATGTAGTGCCGCGCGCCGTCGTGCTTGAACTCGTACACCGGGACAATCGCGGGGTGTTTCAAATTCGCGGCGGAACGCGCTTCAGTCTGAAACCGGCTTAGCGCCCGTTCCGACCCGACCAGCGCCGGCGAGAGCACCTTCAGCGCGACATCGCGACCGAGGCTCGTATCGCGTGCGAGATAGACGACGCCCATGCCGCCAGCGCCGAGTTCGCAAATCAGGCGGAAAACGCCGATGTTTTCACACGGCAAGTCGTCCCAACTCTTCCGCGAATCCGACTCGTCGGAATCGTGCGCCATCGTGACGTTCGCAAGGAGCGCCTCGACCCGCGCCAGCGCCGCCGTTTCAGGACACGCACCTCGCAAAAACGCCGCGCGGTCCGGCGGCGCCAGCTCCAGGGCCATCAGAAAAATCGCTTTTTCATCAAGCTGGTTCATGCCACGCCTCTGCCAATAACAACCGCAGGCAGCCGCGATCGTTGCGCGTGAAATCGGATTGCGGGCGAATACTTAAATCTTCGGGCCGGAATTTCCCAGGCGCGTGCGAAGCCAGGCACGGGCGTAAACCCAGTCGCGCCGCGCGGAGGAGAACGTGGTTTCGAGTTGCTTGGCTACCTCTTCGAGCGTCAGCCCTTCGATGAAGCGCAGTTTGGCGACGTCGGCCGCTCCGCGATCCAGAAGCGCCAGCTCTTCCAGCGCCGCGGTCAGATCGAGGCGATCCGTATTCTCCCCCGACGAGGGATCGAGCACTTCCGGCATTGCGACCCGCCGGCGCCGACCTTCACGCTTCAACGCGGAATTCGCCCGCGTGCGCTCCACCAGCACGTGGTGCATCGCGCGACCCAGCAGGAAGAAGAAGTGACGCCGATTCTCCGCGGTCAGCTCCCCGCGTTCGAGGACGCGCTCCACCGCGGCGTGCACAAGCGCGGTCGCTTGAAGATCGCTTTCGCGAATCCCGCTGGAGCGGAGCAACGTCCGCGCAAGGCCCCGCAGCTCGTTATAGAGCCGATCAAACACAGCCGCGGTCGCTGAGGAATTTCCCGCGCGGCCATCTGCCAGAAGTCGAGTGATCGTGCCAGCCAACTCTAGAATCATTGTCCGGCATATTATCGAATCAGCCCTTTCATTTCACGGGCAAACTCAATGATTGTAACCTATTGCAGATAAACGAATTACAAATCCACAGCCGGAATGTGATTATTAAGCCTTCGTAAATTTGGAGATTTGCTCGATTTTTCCTGACTGCTGTGAAGCCCGTATGCGGCTGAACACGTGATGGCATTCATCGTTAGCCGGTTCGCGCACCGACTCTGGGTCGGCGCGCGCCAACGCCGGGGGGATCACGAGCATCGCCCCTGAACACGCTGCGAACGAGAAGAACGGATGGTCGTCGATCAAATCTCGGCCCTCCGCATGATTTCCGGTGAAGCCGTCGGATCGGGCAACGATCGCCACCCCAACGCGGCCCGCGAACGCGCCGTTAAGGGGGACACGCGACGTCCACTCCGCCCCTGAGGGCGCGCTTCGCCGGATTGCAGATTCCTCGCCCGGAGCATTGGGCGATTTTTGATAGAGCCGTGCGATTCGGTGATCGTCGCAAAGACGAGGCGCGCCAGAAGCCGCGCCAGGGCGGCCTAGCCCATATAGAGCCCGCCGTTGACGTTCAGCACCTCGCCCGTCACAAACGATGCGCCCGGCGAAGACAGGAAGCGAACGGCGGCTGCGATTTCCTCGGGCTTGCCCAGACGACCGACCGGCGTGTCTTTGCGAACTTCGTCGAGCACCTGCGTCGGAACCGACGCCGTCATGTCCGTCTCAATGAACCCAGGCGCGACGGCATTCACCGTCACGCCTTTGCGCGCCACTTCCCGCGCAAGCGAGCGCGTCAGCGCAATCAGGCCGCCCTTCGCCACTGCGTAGTTGCTCTGCCCGAAATTCCCCATCTGACCGACGATGGACGTGATGAAAACCACGCGGCCCCAGCCGGACTCGACCATGCCCGGCAGCACTTCGTGCGTGACCATCGCCTGGCCGGTCAGGTTCGTGTCGAGCACTTCCTTCCAAAGCTCATAAGTCATCTTTGCGAACGTCTTGTCGCGCGTAATTCCGGCGTTGTTGACGAGAATCGCGATCGGGCCCAGATCCTTGCGGATGGCCGCGATCATCGCGTGATTTTCCTCATCATTGGCGATGTTGGCCTTGAACGGCATTGAGCGCACGCCGCACTTGCGCAGGGCCTCGCACGTTTCCTCCGCCGCCTGAGCGCTGCTGGCGTAGTTCACAGCAACGTCCGCCCCGGCATCCGCAAGCGCCATGCAGATGGCGCGGCCGATGCCGCGCGAACCGCCCGTGACCAATGCCACCTTGCCCTTGAGGTCGTTCATGTGCGTGCTCCCTGCATCTTGTTCGAAAGGTCGCCCGACGCGTCGTGCGGAAGTATACCGCGCGGGCGGACGCATATCGAAGCCGGTTTCCAACTTGAAAGCACGGTTCCTTCGACGGCCCGAGCCGCGGGCCCGCCAGGCCCGCGCGCGTTCGAAATGGATCGTTTAATTCTACTGGCATTTTTTAAATGAATGGCACATAATCCTCCCACGGCGCAGCTGCGCCGCTGCAAGGAGTTTGCACATGAGTCGTCTTTTGCCCGTACTCGCAATCCTCGCCGCCGGAATCTCGGCGGCAGTGGCACGTCCGGCCGTTTCGGCCGTCGACATCGCCGGCTACTGGGAGGGCGCGCTCGACGTCGGCGTCAAGCTGCGCCTCGGCTTCCATTTCGAAGGCAAAGACGGCAATTACTCCGGCAAGCTGGACAGCCTCGACCAAGGCGCGCTGGGAATCCCGCTCACTGAGGTTTCGCTCACGGACCGCAAACTCGTGGTCAAGGTGGCCTCGATCGGCGGCGAATACGAAGCCACGGTTACCGAAGACGGCCAATCGATGAGCGGCACCTGGAAGCAGGCGGGAAACTCTCTGCCGCTCATGTTGAAACGGGCGGACAAGCCGTCAGAGCTAAAGCGCCCGCAGAATCCGACCAAACCCTACCCCTACCATGAAGAGGAAGTGACTTACGAAAACAAGGCGGCGGGCGTCAAACTCGCCGCAACCCTCACGATTCCCGAGGGAACGG
>JBGAJB010000262.1:0-4762 GCA_044225155.1 Phycisphaerae bacterium
GGCGGCGGAGGAATCATCGTAGTTGGCGCCGGTCGGGCGGTCACGGTGAACTCCGGCGCGACAATCGCAGCGCGCGGCGGCACAGGCTCATCCGCGGGCTCAAGCTGGGCCGCGGGGGGCGGAGGCGGTGGCGGGATTGTGCAAATCATCTCTCAGCAGATCGAACAAAACGGCACGATTGACGTGGGCGGCGGCGTGGGCGGACCCAGCGCGCCGAATGGGACCATCTTTGTCTTCTTCCGGACGGGCGGCGGAGGCGGCGGAGCCTGCGGGGGCAACGGTGGAACCGGCGGAACAGCGCAAATCACCGGCGCCGGGACGGCCGGCACAGCCGGCACCGTCGGACACGCGTTGCAGACGCTTGAGCGACCGGAGGACGTATTCTGAATCACCGCGCGCGAATACGCGCACGGTCAAAAGGGAATTCGAGCGACCGGCGTCAGCGCGGACCGGCCTTAGGCGGGCGGGGCCAATAGAGGATGTCGTTCGTCTCGCCGCGGCTATCGTTGACGCCGCCCTCGTCGGTGCCGTTCGCGCCTTTGGAATAGACGACGAAATCGTTTCCCTCGCGGCGGAAGCCGAACTGCTGTTGCGTGAATGGGTCGATCTCGAAGCCGCGATGTCCGAGCGCGTCGAGTGAATCCGGCAGCGTGCCGGTCGTTTGCTGGTAGGCCTTCAGCTCGGTGATCAAGCGGGCCGCCCGCAGGCCGGCCTCGTTGCGCGTGGTCAGGAATGAGGCGCGCGAAAGCGCCGGCAGCAGCGTGCTTAGGAATGGATTTTGCGCCTTGAACGCCGGATCGGAAATCTGCGCTTCGAATTCGCGAAACGCCGTCTGCGCCTGCGGATAGGGAAGCTGCGCCGCTGAGGTCAGATGGTCATAGTGCTCGTTTACGGCCGCCACGGTCGCATCGAAACCCGCGTGCTGCAGTGAAAGACCGGTCATGACGCCGTCGAGCCCGCCCTGCCCGGCCAACCCGAGGACGCTGGAAACGTACTCCGGATCGACCGAGTACGACTGCGTCTCCGGGTCGAATTGGAACGAGCGCTGCACGGCGTCCAGCACCATTGCCCGCTCGCTCTGAAACGTCTCCGAGACTGGCTGCGTCCCGTACACCTCGGCATCCATGTGGGCGGCGATCGACGTGTAGTCGAGGTTCGCGCCATTGTTTGCGTAGGAATCCAGCAGCGCCTGCTGACCGAGCGACTGCGACGCCACGCCGACGAGATTCTCAATCAATGTCGGACCCTGGCTGAACTGCGCGCCCGAAGACATTGCGCCGAGGTACCGGCGGACGGCGTCCTGCGGGCGGCCGTCGGCTTCGAGCAGCTTGCCGTCCATGACCGTGGCCTTGACCCCCTGCCGCCATGGGGCCAAGTTTGGCAGCAGAATGCCGATCATCGAGCCGTCGTCGCTTCTCATCGGCATGCCGTGGTACTCGTGGAAGCGGGCATTGCCGAGCGCGTCGATCGCGCCGCGGTTCGCCTCAACCCACGCGCGAATCTCCGGCGTGGCCAGCGCGGCGGGATCGCCATCCATCGCGCGATCGAACAGATCGGAATCGCCCTCGAAGGGCACCACCGATTTGGCCGCCTCCGCCAGAGCGCCCTGGGCCGTGAGATCGCCGCTGCCGGGCGTCGCCCTCTGATTCATCCAGGCCACGTAATCAAAATGCTGGGCCGCGTTCGGCATCGGCACGGCGAGCCCCGCAGCGGCGCTGTTGCCCGCGCTATCGGAGACTGTCTCCGCCTGCGAAAGAACCTCGCTCACCTGCGGCGCCGGAGCGGCCGCGCTGTCGGCCGCAAGCATTTCCTTGGAAATCTCGTTGGCGGATTGCGATTCTGCAGCGCGCAGCGCCCCGACCTGCGCACTCGCGAGATCGATCTGCTCCGGCAACGTCGCATCGGTGTCGCCGGCTGCCTGGCGCTCGAACAACTCCTGGAGTTTCGCATCCGCGGCCGCGCGCTCAACTGCCGCCTGCGCCAATTCCGACAACTCGCCGTCCAGATCCACATCGGTGCCGAAAGAGCGCACGGCCTCCAGCGCGTCGAGGTTGGCGCGGATCGCGTCCATCTCCGCGGCGATGCGCTTGATTTCATTGGGATCGGTGGCGGCGGCCGCAAGCGCTTGGAGTTCATCCAGTTTGGCCTGCATCATTTCTTCCGCCGAGGCATTGGCATCCTCGTCGGCGACGGACGCTTCCTCGCCGGCATCGTCCCCGGCCTCATCCTCCTTTTTTCCGTGCTTGCGGGACGAGTGTTCGATGCGCCCTTCGCGCAGATCGATCGTGAGGGTCGTGCCCCAGCGCAGACGCAGCTCAAATTCGTCGCCATCGAGGAAGCGCCCGCGCGCGCCGCTCATCCATTCGACTTTGTCGCCCTTGCGCTTCACGTGTGATCGATCGCCGCGTGGAACCAGCTCATCCACGGAAAACTCGTGCGTCGCGCGCCCTTCGGCGTCGTAGATCACGAGTGCATGTCGCGCGCCGCCATTGGGAAAATCGTCAAGCGTGACGACCCAAGTCCCGTGATCATGCACGAAGGCTTGAATCGGCGCGATCGGATTGACGAGTCGAATCGCCCAGACTTCGTGTTCGTCCGCGCCGCGCGCGGCCTGTACCAATCGCGCCTCGACGCCGTCCTGCGCGAGGTTCTCGCGCTTGGAGGAGCGGCTATTCTTCTGTTCGCCCGCGCCGCTGTCGTGCTCGGCGTCTACCGAGTCCGCGTCAGCGCTTTGGGAGTCGTCTGCTCGAGCGGCGTCTCGATCTTCCGAACGCTGATCCGACGATTCCTTTGCCGCTCCGGCCTCGCGCTCTTCCGCCTCGCGTTGATCGGTTCGTTCGATCAGCAACCGATACTCGCGGTTCTCCGAGCGGGCTTCGCGCAGCGGTCGCGTCGAATCCGCCAGGCACGGCCACGTCAGCAGAAGCAGCGCAAACGGGATGAATCGCATACGTCGGCTCCGGACATTGCTGAGAATCTGATGCACGCCCGTCAGATGAGACACCGTGTGCTCCGGTTAACTCTGCTGCGAATTTCGGCAGCCTCTCCTTTAGAACATTACGGCAGATCGCCCGCTGATCCTCAGCGCCGGCGGCTCCATCGCCCGATATTCCTGACTTTCGCCGATCCGCGCAAATTGCGGCCAAATACAAAGATAGCCGCCCGCCGATTCGATCGATAACCCCATAGAGGCGCTCCGCGCATCGAGGTGCTTTATGAAGCTCTATAGCTCGCTGGCGGCCGGCTGCTGCTGCCTTTCGCTGCTCGCCATGGACGTGAATTTCGACTGCAAGGACGTGGCGGCCGCCGGTCTGATCGACGCACTGGTGACGAGCGTCAGCGGCGGCGGCAGCTCGGTGCTGTCGATCAATACCGACGAAATTCCCGCCGACGGCCAGGATTGCTGGGATTTGAACGGGAATGGCGTGGCCGATCTCGCCTCGGAAGATACAAACGGCGACGGCGTCGTCGATGTACTCGACTGCCGCGGGACGGGCCGCACAGGCGGTCGCCGCCGCATCCTGTCGCAAGCCGTGATTCGGGCCGACGGCACACTGGAAAGCGGCTTTGGCATCGGCTCCGTGGCGCGCACTTCCCTCGGCACCTACACGGTCGTCGTCGACGTCAGCATGGCCAACCTTTCGGACACCACCGTCCCGGCCGACGTCCCAGTATTCATTACGGTGAACGCGGGGGCCTTGGCAGGCGGGGTTCCGACCGCCTATTATCAGAACGTGGACCTGACGGATTCGGCACTGACCATCGAAGTCCAGATTATCGGAACGGTTGCCAACCTGGCGACACCGGTTGACGCCGAGTTCAGCATTCAGGCCTTCCGCCCAAGGAATACGGCCAACTAGCTCGCAAGGTAGTTGGCTGCGGGGGGCGGGCCTTTCCCAAGGTACAGCAGGCCGCGCCGCTTGCGGTCAGCTGACGGCGGTGTAATCGTTCCTCGCATGCGACGCCGACCGAACGTCTTCCGGCATTGGTGCGGCCTCCGCCTCTCGCGGCGCAATCTACCCGCCTGCCTGCTGAGTGGATTCTTGCTCACGCTCGCAGGATGCGACTCCTACCAGCATCCGTCGTTTGCACCGCGTCTTCATCCGGCGCTTGGCTCCATCCGCGAAGACGGCGTCGGCGTCGTCGATCTGCTCTATGCGACGGATCGCGGCGAAAAACGCAATCCACACAACGGCGATCACTTCGACGCGCGTCGCACGCGCGAGTTGAAACTCGGTGAGTGCAAGGTGAGCATTCCGCTGCGCCACACGCGCGGCCGCTGGGAGCAACCCGGTCTGGTTGAGCCGGAAGATCCGCAGCGCCAATTGGTTTTGCTCGAAACGACCAAGCCGACCCCATCGGCCGACTTCCTCGCCACGCTGGACCGGCGGCTCGCCCAATCGCCGCGGCGGGAAATCTTCATCTTCGTGCATGGCTATGCCGTCACGTTCGACGAGGCGGCCACGCGCTTCGCGCAGATCGCCCACGACGTGGAATTCGACGGCGTGCCGATTCTGTTCAGTTGGCCCACGCAAGGTTCACTATTCAGCTACATCATCGACGGCAGCAATGCCGAATGGTCTGCTCGTTACCTATCCGACTTCCTGGCCGAGCTGATCGAGCACGGCAGTGCCGAGCACATTCATCTGCTCGCGCACAGCATGGGCGCGCGCGTGCTGACCTACGCGATGCGGAACCTCGCGGCCGACTACCCCGACCTCACGCATCAGGAAGTGTTCGATCAGGTCATTCTCGCGGCCGC
>JBGAJB010000263.1:0-5248 GCA_044225155.1 Phycisphaerae bacterium
GGGCGCTGGCAGATTCGGGCGTGGATTCCGGTCTTGATGCTGATCGAATGCTGTGTTCTGACGCTGCCGCTGCTCGTGCTGGATCGGCTGGCGCTCGAAATTGTCTCGCCGCTTAGCCAGGAATTGAAGCTCAACCTCGTCTTGGCGCTCGGCGCGGCCATCTACGAGGAACTCATTTTCCGTTTCCTGCTGATGACCGGCGCGACCTGGCTCATCACAAATGGCATGCAGATGCCGCGCTCCACCGCGACGATTTTCGCCGGGGCGGCTTCGGCCCTGCTCTTTGCGATCTGCCATTTCGAGCCGATCGGCAGCGTTTCCTTTGGTTGGCTGAATTTCGCCTTTTACGGAATCAGCGGGGTTTATCTCGCCACGCTCTTCGCGCAGCGCGGCCTGGGGATCTGCGCCGGCTGTCACGCGGCCTACAACCTGGCGATCGTGCTGGGGCCGGCGCTGCGCGGCAACCCTTAGTTCGGCTTCCGCAGCAGGGACATCGCATGGTCCGCAATGTGATTCGGACTTAACCCGAGATAGTCGAGTTCCTCCTCCGGCGTCCGCGTCGACTTTGGGTAACGCTGACAAATCAGCGATTCCACTCGCACGGTCCCTCGTCGCGCTGCAACTTCCGCGACGGCCGCTCCGAGCCCGCCAGCGTAGTTGTCCTCGACGACCAGTGCCTTTCCCCCGCAACGCGCCAAGAGTTCAGCCAGCTTCTCTTCCTGAATGGGCAGGCTGTAGCAGTCAATCAGCGCCGCGCGCACGCCCTGCTTGCCGAGCGCACTGATCGCTTCGCGAGCCGGCCCCAGCATGTAGCCGGCCGAAACGATCGCGACGTCTTCACCGGATGAGAGTAATGCGCATCCGCCGGGCTCAAACGTCGCATCCGGCTTGTAAAGCAGCGGCACGTCGGGCCGGTACGTTCGCATGTAGCAAAGACCGTTGATCTGCGTCATGAGCCGCGTGAATTGATACGCCGCGACTGCGTCGGCCGGGTTGAACGTCCAGCAGAGCGGTTGCTGGCGGTCATCGCCTCGGACATTGGTGAACGCGCGGAAAAACGCCGTGTCCACCAAGCCCATCTGACTCGGACCGTCGGAGCAGGGCGAACGCCGGCGTGCGATCCGACGATCTTCAGATTTGCGCGCGAAATGCTCGCCAACTCGACCTGATCGAAGCCGCGCGAGATGAACTTGGCGAAGCTGTTCGCGAACGGAATCCAACCGGCGGCCGACATTCCAACGCCCATCGAGATCGCGTTCTGCTCGGCGATCTTGCACTCGATGAATCGCCCGGCGTAGTGCGACCCGGAACATTTCCGTGAAGGTCGAGTTGCTCACGTCCGCGTCGAGCACGGCCACCTGCGGAATCAATTGGCCGGCGGCCACGAGTGCCGCGCCATAGGCTCGCCGCGTCGCGATTTTGCCCTTGTCGAGCGCGCCGCCCAAACCGCCCGCGCGCATCGCATCTTCAAACGTGGGCCATTTCACTTTCGCGGATCGACGCGCGTCGGACCTTTACCGTCGCCGGCACCGGACGGATCTTTCCGACGACCGGCTGTCCGGGCGTCTTGCGTCGATCGAGACTTGCATACGCCTCGTCCAGCGCAGCAACATCGAGCGGCTTGCCGTGCCAGTTGCCCTTCAGGAACGGATCAACGCCCCAGCCCTTGATCGTCTTCGCAATGATCGCGAGCGGACGCTCCGAGCGATCAAACATTTTCATCGCTTCTTCGAAGCGCGTCAGATCATGGCCGTCGAGGCTGAACACATCCCAGCCAAAGGCCTTTAGCTTCTCCGCCAGGCGCTCGGGCGATTGCTGATGAGAAACGGCGCCGGCCTGGCCGTATTCGTTGCAATTGAAGATTGCACAGATGTTCGACAGATTCTGCTCGGCGATGAAGTCGGCCGCCTCCCAGATCTGCCCTTCGCGCGACTCGCCGTCGCCGATGATCGTGTAGATGCGGCGTGGCGTGCCGTCGCGCTTGGCCGCGAGCGACAGTCCCGCCGCCACGCTTAGCCCCATGCCGAGACTGCCGGTGGCGGCGTCAAAAAACGGGAAGCCTTCGGCAGGGTTCGGATGTCCGTCGAGTTCGCTGTCGCGCTCGCGCAGATGATCCAATTCCGGAATCGTGAGCGGCCGGAGCTTGCCCGCGTGGCCGATCATGCCGCCCCGATCGGCCCACGCGGCATAGACGATCGGCACGGCGTGACCTTCGGAAAGCACGAGACGGTCAGCGTTTGGATCGTGCGGGTTGGCCGGATCGATCCGCATCTGCTTGTACAGCAGATAGGTGACCATGTGTGTCAGGGAGAGCGCTGACGACGGATGCCCGGCGCCGGCTTTCGCCGTGCTGCGGACGGCCAGCTTTCCCAGTTCGATGGCTTTCTCGTGCAGATTGGGGGCGGTTTCCAAACTCGTTCTCCCGACGAAGCGCGCTTCCGATTCAGCTTCCGGAAAGGACATTATCGGGGCCAGACGCCTTAGACCAGCGATTGACGATCTCGCGCACGCGGTTAGCTTCTCCGGAATCCGCGTTGTGCCCGATAAAAAGGGAAGCTATGAAAGCAGTCGCAGCCAGACTCCCCAAGCCCGGACGCCGTGCGCTCACGCCTGACGCCATCGTGACCGGCTTTTTACGTCATCTGAAATACACGCAGGGCAAGCATTGGGAAGGCGTCACGCTGCACGACCAGTTCGTCAGCCTCGCCCTCTCGGTCCGCGACGCCCTGTTTGATCGAAAGATTCTCACGCAGACGCGCCACGCGGAGGCAAACGCGAAGCGCGTCTATTACCTGAGCATGGAGTACCTGCTGGGCCGTCAGCTTCGACAGAACCTCGTCAATCTGGGGCTGCTCGAACCGGTCCGGGCCGGGCTCGAAAAGCTGAACGTCGATCTGGATGCCATCTGCGAGTTGGAGCCGGACGCGGGCCTGGGCAACGGCGGTCTCGGCCGTCTCGCCGCTTGCTACATGGACTCCCTCGCGACGCTTCAGTATCCGGCCTTCGGTTATGGAATCCGTTACGAGTACGGCATCTTCGATCAGGACTTTGTGAACGGATGGCAGGTCGAGCGGCCCGACGATTGGCTGCGCTTCGGCTCGCCCTGGGAAATCGCGCGGCCGGAATTCACGAGCAGCGTGCGGCTGTACGGGCGCGTCGAGCATCGCGTCTCATCGACGGGCGCGTATCGACCGACATGGGCGGGCTACCGGCTCGTGCTCGGCGTGCCATACGACATCCCGATCACCGCCTACGGCGCGTCGAATGTGAATCTGCTGCGGCTCTGGTCGGCGCGTGCGGCGCTCGCGTTTGATCTCGAAGCGTTCAATCGCGGCGGCTACATCGAAGCGATCCGCGAAAAGGCGCTAGGCGAAACGATCTCGAAAGTGCTCTATCCCGACGACCGCCACGAGGCCGGACGCGAGCTGCGACTGATCCAACAGTATTTCTTCGTCGCCTGCACGCTCGAAGACATCTTGCGCCGCTTCGATCGCGATAATCCAAAAATTGAGTCTCTCCCGGATCGCGTCGCGATCCAGCTCAACGACACGCACCCGTCACTGGGCATCGCTGAGCTGATGCGCATCCTCGTGGACGAGCGCGGCGTGGCATGGGAGAAAGCGTGGGAGATCACCTGCGCTTGCTTTGCGTATACGAACCACACGCTCTTGCCCGAAGCGCTCGAAGTCTGGCCGTTGCAACTGATCGAGCGCGTGCTTCCGCGCCACATCCAGATCATCTACGAACTCAATCGCCGCTTCCTCGAAACCGTCGAGAAGCGCTGGCCGGGCGACATGGGCAAGAAGCAGCGCATGTCCCTCGTTCAGGAATGGCCGACTCGCGGCGTCCGGATGGCCAACCTGGCCATCGTCGGATCGCACGCCGTTAACGGCGTCGCCGCCCTGCACACCGACCTGCTGCGCACGCGGCTTGTGCCGGATTTCGCCGAGTTGTGGCCGCAGAAGTTCCTGAACGTCACCAACGGCGTTTCGCCGCGGGCCTGGATTCTCTCGTCGAATCCACGGCTCTCGGCCGCGATCGCGCAGCGCATCGGCGAAGGCTGGGTGCGCGACCTGGAGCAGCTCCGCAAGCTCGAGCCGCTCGCCGAAGACGCCGGATTTCGGGGAGAAGTACGAACGATCAAGCGCGCCAATAAGGCCGATCTTGCCGAGTACATCCGCCGCACTCTCGGCGTCGTGGTCTCGCCCGACGCGCTCTTCGACGTGCAGATCAAGCGCTTGCATGAGTACAAGCGGCAACTGCTGAACATCCTGCACGTCATCCTGCGCTATCACCGCCTTCTTGATCGGCCGAATGAGCCGGTCGTGCCACGCGTGTTCCTGTTCGGCGCCAAGGCCGCACCGGGCTACACGCGGGCCAAGCTCATCATCAAGCTCATCAATGACGTCGGGCGGACGATTAATCGCGATCCGCGCATCGGCGACAAGCTCAAGCTCGTTTTCCTGCCGAATTATCGCGTCGCGCTGGCCGAGCGAATCATTCCCGCCGCCGATCTCTCGGAACAAATCTCCACCGCCGGCATGGAAGCGTCCGGCACCGGCAATATGAAGTTTGCCATGAACGGCGCACTGACGATCGGCACGCTCGACGGCGCGAACATCGAAATCCGCGACGCCGTCGGCGCGGAGAATTTCTTCCTCTTCGGCCTGACGGCCGAACAGGTCGCGGATCGCCGGCCCTATCACGACCCGTGGGCGATCTATCACGCGGACGCCGAGATGCGCCGCGCGCTCGACGCCATCGGCGGCGACGCCTTCTGTCAGGACACACCGGGTCTTTTTCGCCCGATCTTCGACGCCCTGACGGCCGAGCACGACTACTACATGCACTTGGCCGATCTGCGCTCTTATCTCGAAGCGCAGCGGCGCGTCGACGAACTCTGGCGCAAGCCCGATGAGTGGGACCGCCGCGCGATCCTCAACATCGCCCGCGTCGGCCGCTTCTCCAGCGACCGCTCGATCCGTGAGTACGCCGAGCAGATCTGGGGCGTCACACCCCTGCCGCTCGATCCGCCGGCCCGCCAGCGCCGAAGCCGCAAGCCGAAGAAAGCAGAAACCGGCGGCGAGGCGGCGTCGAGCCAGTCCGCGCGGTAGATTCTCGGGAAGCTGGTTTCGTCGTAGGGGACGCAAATGTTCGAATACCGAAGACGCCGTCGCTATTCCTACGGCAGCCCGGGCCTGGGCTGGGCCCGGCTGTTCGTGCAAGTCGTCAATGTCATCTTGCGCGC
>JBGAJB010000264.1:0-4749 GCA_044225155.1 Phycisphaerae bacterium
GCCGGCGGCCGCCGTGGCAATCGGCCGTCAGGATCGTGCCGTCAGCGCGGCGATAGAGCCGCGCGCAGATCTTTCCCTCCGTACGCCAGATGAGTTCCTCGGCCTCCTCCAGCGTCAGGGCAGATAGGTTAAAGACGTCCTGACGGCACATTGTGCAATAGCGAACGCGGTCGTTTCCTTCCATCGCATCCCAGGATGCCGTGCACGGTGTCGCGATACGAATCTGATCGAGCGAGAGTCGGACTTTCGACTGCATCATGACGGAAGCCCTCAATGGGTGATCCCATCATATCGACCGACGGTCGGGAATTGATGCGTTTATCGTTGAAACAAAGGTCCCAGCCCTACGGTCAGATCGACTACGGATTCAAGACGGCCGGGAAGAGTTCGTCGATCTGCGCGAACTCCTCGATCCGCGCCGAGCACTTCAGCGCACCGACGTTGTCTTCGAGCTGCTGCACACGCGAAGCGCCGATGATCACGCTCGAGAGCGCGGGCCGGCGCAGCAGCCAGGCCAGCGCGAGCTGCGCGAGCGAGAGACCGAGCTTCTCGGCCAGCGGCTTGAGGCGATCGACGCGATCGACGATGTCACGCTTAATCTCGCTCAGGAACATGTTCATTTCGCTGCTGGCGGCGCGACTGTCGGACGGAATCTTGCCGCCGCTGTATTTGCCGGTCAGCAGACCCTGCTTCAGTGGACTCCAGACGACCATGCCGAGCTTTTCCTCGACGCAGGCCGCCTGCACGCCGTTGGTCTCGACGCGCCGCGACGCGTAGCTGTATTCGGGCTGATTCGAGACGGGCGGGCATGCGCCGAGTTGCCGCGCGATCTCGCAGGCGTTCTTGATCTCGAGCGCCGGCCACTCGCTGACGCCCCAATAGAGAATCTTGCCCTGCCGAATCAGGTCGTCCATCGCCCGCACGACTTCGAATGTCTCCACTTCCGAATCGAAGCGGTGGCACTGATACAGGTCGAGATAGCTGGTCTGCAGCCGCTTCAACGAGGCTTCGATGCTCTCAAAAATGTGCTTGCGCGACAGGCCGCGATCATTCGGCGCGTCGCTCATCGGGAAAAAGCACTTCGTGGCGATGACGAGGTCCTCGCGACGAAACGCCTTCAGCTCTCGCCCGCAGACCGTCTCGGCCGCACCGCGGTTGTAGACGTCGGCCGTGTCGAAGAAGTTGATGCCCAGCTCGAACGCACGGCGCATGCAATCGCGCGCCGTCGTATCACCGACGCCCTTGCCGTAGGTGAGCCAGCTTCCAAGCCCGATCTCCGAGACTTTCATGCCCGCGCGGCCAAGGCGGCGGTAATTCATGGCAGAATCCTCATTTCAATGGAAGAAGCGAGATACGAGAAGCGAAAGACAAGAGCAGAGTCGTTCTTCGGTCCGACCTCTCGCGCAGGTCTGAACCCGCGTGATATCTCGTTTCTCGCTTCTCGCTCTTTCACGACCTATTTCAGAATGAACTCCATCGCCTTCGTCAGCTCTTCCTCGCGATTCGTCGGGAAGTCATGTCCGACGCCCTTGTATTCGTTGGGCTTCACGCGGAAGCCGGCCGATTCGAGGACCTTGGCCGCCTCGCGGTTGCCTTCGAGCGTGCGATCCTGATCGCCGACCATGATGAAGACGCGCGGCAGCTTGTACTTGGCCACGTCCTTCGGAATCAGCGCTGCCTGGTTATCCCAACGGCCGGCCACCGGGATCAGGCCGCGGAACATCGACGCGTGCTTCACGCCGACGTTGTAGACCATGTAACCGCCCTGCGAGAAGCCGGTGAGGATGATGCGGTCGTTGTCGATCTTGATCATCTCGCCTTGTTCCGGCGTGCCCCACTGGAAGCCGGGGCCCTGCGCGATTACGGCCCGCGGCGCGACGATGATCGCGCCGAATTTCTTGGCGACATCCTTCCAGCGCTCGACGATGAACTCGGCCGTACCGCCGAACGGATGCAGCGCGACGATCAGCGGGGCGGGCTTGCTCGTATCGAGTCCTTCTGGAACGATCATCAGCGGCTCGCTCTTTTCGGCCTTAGCCTTGAAGTCGCCGGTGTCCTTCTTGGCGTTCTCTTTCACCTTGGCGACAGCAGTCGTAAAGGCCGGATCGCTGCGGATGGAAGCGAAGTCCTCGTCCTTTTCGATCGTGTCGAGCTCTGAAAAGCCGGCATCAACCGCCTTCGCCAGGAATTTCTTTCCGTTGGCCGCATCGCCCTTCAGGCAATACACGCACGCCAAGTTGTAAAGATTTTCGCTGTTCTTCGGGTCGATGTTCTCGACCTCCAGTCCGAAGGCGATCGCCGCGTCCCAATTCTTCTTCTCATACGCCTGTTGGAGTTTCTGGCTCAGATCCGCGACTTTGGCCTTGTCGACGGGTTTGTCCTGCGCCGTCGCCGAGGAACTCAGGATGCCGGCCAGCAGCGCCAGCCCGGCAAGTGCAAATCGTTTACGCACGCTCGTTCTCCCTCTTTTTTGTGAATGGGCGAGTCACCGCCCAATGCCGCCGCTCAGAAAACTGCTCACGCCGCGGACATTTCGATATCCAGACGTCTGCCGGCGCGGGTTGACAAGCACCTCGAGAATCCCGAGCGCACGCGCTTTTCCCGCTTCCTGACGGGCGCGGCTCGGTTCGCCCTTGGTCTACGTGCCCGAATACACGATCAATCGATCGTGCACGATCAGCACGATATCGTCGATGCCGTCGCCGGTTACATCGCCGGCCAGCACTTCGCGCGGCTCGCCGCCGTACGTCGGTTCGTCGCTGAAGCGCTTGCCCTGGAAGACCTGGAAGACCAGCGCGCGGGCGAGGTCGCCTTTCGCAGTCGTTGTCAGGATTTCCAGGTTCGCCTTGCGATTGTCGACCAGCACGATGTCGCGCACGCCGTCGTGGTTCAGGTCGCCCGCGACCGAGTCGCCCAGCCAGGCGTCTTTGAGCTTGCTCTCATAGGAGTGCTGCTCGATCAGGCGCTTGGCGATTCCGCCCGGCTGGAGCAGCGCGAATTTCTGCACATCGCCCGCCAGCAAGCGCGGCGCTCCATCTTTCGGCCCGCGCAGCACGGCCAACTGCCCGGCGTCGATTCCGCCGATGCGCGTCGATTGGCCGACGCTGAACGTGCGATCCTCGCGCCGCTCGAACGCCACCAGGTCGCGCGTCTTGCGGTCGTACGTGACGATCGTCGGCGCGCCGCCCTCCTTGCGCGGCGGAACGACCGCCACGCCTTTGAGCTGCGCATCCGACGCTTCCGGATTGCACTGATCAACTACCGTCCATTGCGCGTCCTTGACCATCAGCACGCGCACGAGATTTTTTTGCGTGAGCAGAACTTCCGGCTTGCCGTCGCCCGTGACGTCGGCAAAAGCGAAGTCCTCGATCGCGGCCTCCTTCACGAGGCCCTCGCGCGCGGCGGGACCGGATAGCTCCGTAAAGGAACCGTCCGTTCCCTGAATGTACGTCTGAAGCGGCTGGAAGCGCACGAACACCAGCAAATCATTCAGGCCGTCCTGATTGACGTCGGCGAGGCGGATGCCACCCAGATCGTCCTCCAGCGATCGAATCAGAATCGTCGAAAGCACTTTGCCGTCGGCGGCCGAGATGACCCGCACGATCGGTTTTTCCTTGCCCTTGTCCTTCGCATCCGCGCCGTCGGACTTGTCGAGCGCGAGATAGGCGATCGAGTTGCCCGGCTCGCCGGCCTTCAGGCTGCACGAGCAGACCCCCAGCGGCGTGCCGTCGATCTTCAGCGGCGTCGGAAACGCCAACCGTCCGTCGACGAAGCGCGAAACGCCGATCATCTTTTCTTCACGGCTGACGCTCAGCACTTCGTTCTTGCCGTCCCCGTCCACGTCTCCGACCTGCACATCGAGCGTTTTCACGAGCCCCGGAAAAGCCTCAGCCGGCGCGAGCCCGTTGGCCGTCGATTCGAAGAGCATGAGCTGGGCCGATTCGGGATCGATCGCGATCACATCATCAGCGCCATCGCCGGTCATATCGCCAACCGCCAGCGGGCGCTGCTTGCTCTTGCTCTGGACGGGATACGAATAGATCGATTGCGGCCAATCGCCGGCCGCCGCGGGCATGTCCCAGTGATAAATGACAAAGCGGCCGGTGGCGGACTCGATCGAAAACAGGTCATCGCCGCCGGTCTTGTTTCGCGCTACGGTCAGGCTGCGCTGATCGGCGATCGGCATCGGCTGAATCGCACCGAGCCCGCCGGACTCATTCTGGAGCACGACGTGGACGCCGTATTCCTTGTCGTTGCTGCCGATGACCAGGTCGGTCTTGCCATCGCCGTTCAGGTCGGTCGCGAGCAGCAGGGTGGGGCCCTTGATGTTGTGGAAGAAGCGCGTCGGTCGCGACAGGCCGCCGCCAGGCTTTTGCGAGAGGACGAGCAATTGCTCGTTGCCGAGGATGGCCACGTCGAGCTTGCCGTCACCGTCGAAATCGCCCGTGGCGAGACAGCCGCGCCGCGGTTCGCCCTCCGGCGCGCGAACGCTTTGCGGCGGTCCAAACCGGCCGTCGCCCTCACCGGGCAGAATGACGACTTCGCGCGGCTCGCCGAAAAACACGATGTCGTTCTTGCCGTCGCCCGTGAAGTCGCCGATGCCCATGTCAGCGACGCGATAGGTCACGGGAATCGTCGAATTGCGCAGCGCCCCGCTGTTCGGCACCTCGTTGCGATCGAGATTGGGCTTGGGCTCCGCCTCGCCCTCGCGCGGCTGGCGGAAAATCTCAAAGCGATTCTTACCGACAT
>JBGAJB010000265.1:0-4731 GCA_044225155.1 Phycisphaerae bacterium
CTTGCTGACGATCTCAGGCATCGCGCTGCTGGTGGTTCCGGACAACGGAGTGCTGCGTGATCCAGCCGCCCCGCCCGGCGACATCACGAGCTACGAGCCCTTCTTCAACAGCATGATCGGCCTGATCCTGCTGATATTCGTTCTACCCGGGCTGGCCTACGGCCTGGTCACGCGTCAGATTCGCTCCGACGCCGACGTTGCCAACATGATGGGCCACACCATCGGCACGATGGGGCGCTACATCGTGATGGCGTTCTTCGCCGGGCAGTTCATCCGCTGGTTCGGCAAATCGAATCTCGGCTTCATCGTGGCGATCGAGGGCGCCGACCTGCTGCGCGCGGTTCACCTGACCGGCTTTCCGCTGATGATCGCTTTTGTGCTCGTCACGAGCGTCTTTGAAATGCTCATGGCGAGCGCGTCGGCCAAGTGGGCATTAATGGGCCCGATCTTCGTGCCGATGTTCATGTTGGTCGGGATGCAGCCGGAGACGACGCAGGCGCTTTATCGCATCGGTGATTCGGTGACGAACGTCGTGAATCCGGTAAACGTCTATTTTCCGATCGTGCTGGCGGCCGCCCAGCGGTATGTGCCGGATGCTCGCTTTGGAAAGCTCCTCGCGGTCATGGTGCCCTATTCGATCTTCTACCTGATCACCTGGACGGCGATATTGCTCTTGTGGGTTTGGCTGGGGTGGCCGTTGGGGCCGGGCAGCGCGCACTGAAGTCGATGTCGGTGCCTGCAATCGTCGGACAGTTTCGCGGTATTACATAGTGGAGGCCATGCGCAATCGCCGCTCGGCACAAGGCGATGACTGGGACCTAGACGTGCGTTACAGTCGTGGCCGCAAGAGGTTAGGACAATGGCTGTAGGTCAGATGCTGGTCGACAACGGATTGCTCACATCAGAGCAACTGCATGAACTCTCGTCGCAATTGAACGGAGACGGCGAGCGAATCGATCAGGTGGCGATTCGGGCCGGTTTGGTCAAAGAGTGCGACGTGCTGCGCGTCTTCAGCGAGCACTTTTCGATGCCGGTGGTCGAGTTGAACGAGAGCGAGATCGATCCGTCGCTGGTCACGACGATTCCGAGTCGCTACGTCCACAAGTACGGCGTGATGCCGGTCCGCCGCGTCGGGCGCAACATTCGCGTCGCGACGTGCGACCCGTACAACATCTACGCGCTCGACGAGCTGCGCTCGACGATCAATTCGCCGATCGAGGCCGTGCTGGCCACGCGGGCCGAAATCCAGCGAATGATCAAGGCGTTTTACGGCGTCGGCGGCGATGTTCTGCACGAGCTGGTCGCTGAGTCGGGCGGCGTGGAGGTGGTCGGCGAGCAGACCGTCGAGAGCAGCGACATCGACGTGCAGATGGCGCAGGAAGCCAGCGTCATCAAGCTCGTGAACGAAATCTTGATCGAGGCGATCGAGCAGCGCGCCAGCGATATTCACTACGAACCCTACGAAAACGATTTCGTCGTGCGCTATCGCGTGGATGGCGTGCTGCACATGGCCAACGTGCCGGCCGAAATTCGCCGCTTTCGGAACGCGGTCATCAGCCGCATCAAAATCCTGAGCGGATTGAACATCGCCGAAAAGCGCCTGCCGCAGGATGGCGGTTTCAAGATCAAGGTGCAGGGGCGCGAGATCGACTTGCGCGTCAGCGTCATTCCGATGGCGTTCGGCGAAGGCGTCGTCCTGCGTATTCTCGACAAGACGCGCGTCAAGCTCGACTTGAACGACCTGGGCATGGAAGGCCGCACGTTTGAGACGTTCACCGAGTTGATCACGCGCCCGCACGGCATCATTCTCGTCACCGGTCCGACCGGTAGCGGAAAGACGACCACGCTTTACGCGGCCCTGGCGCGGATCGTCAGCCCTGAACTGAAAATCCTGACGATCGAGGATCCGATCGAGTACTACCTCGAGGGCATCAACCAGGTGCAAGTGCTCAACAAGATCGGACTGAACTTCGCCCGCGCGCTGCGCTCGTTCCTGCGACATGACCCGGACGTCATCCTGGTCGGCGAAATTCGCGACAAGGAAACGGCCGAGACGGCCATCAACGCTTCACTCACGGGCCACTTGGTGCTCAGCACGCTGCACACCAATGACGCGGTCAGCGCGTCGACGCGACTACTCGACATGGGCGTCGAGCCGTTCCTGATCTCCAGTTCGGTCGAGGGCGTCATGGCCCAGCGCCTGGTGCGCACGATCTGCAAGAGCTGCCGCGAAGAGTACATCCCGCCGAATCCCGAATTGCTGCCGCAAGACCTGGGATACAAGAAGGGCATGACGCTCTGGCGCGGCCGCGGCTGTCGTGACTGCCGCAACACGGGTTATGCGGGACGGCGTGCGATCTATGAGCTGCTGACGATGAACGAAGAGCTGCGCGAACTGGTCGTCAATCGGGCGAGCGCGACTAAGATGCTGCCCGTCGCACGCGCCAACGGCATGCGGCTGCTGCGCGAGGACGGCTGGGACCTGGTGCGCTCCGGCAACACCACGCCGGAAGAAGTGCTGAGCGCGACGAAGGCGTAACTCGGCCAATGCGGATAGATTTCCCGGATTCGCCGGGAGTGACTCCATGTCGGAAAGCCTCTGGATGGTGCGCGCGGGTCGCGATGCGGCATGGATTCAGGAATTTCTGAATCAGCGGATTATCGCGGTGGGTTGGGATGTCGGTGACCTTTCAAGGGCCCAGTCTGTCGAGGAAGTGTCGGCTCGCGTGCGCGAGAAATACGGGGCCGCGCAGTCCCGCAAGATTGCTTCCGTCATCGGTCCACTCAGTCGGTTTCGGTTGGAGATGCAGCGAAATGATCATGTCGTTACTTATGACAGCGAACATCGAACCTATCACATAGGCCGCGTCGTCGGCGATTATCGATTTGACGCGGCCAATCTTGCCGAGCTGCCACACAAACGAGAGGTCGAGTGGCAATCAAGCGTGAGCCGCGATCGGCTATCCGCGCAGGCCAGGAATACGCTCGGTTCGATCATGACGCTGTTCCTCGTTCAAGGACCGGCCGCTGCAGAACTGCTATCCGCCTGTAGGGCACTCGGGCAGCCGCATGCGGGTGCAAAGCTTGCCGTGCCTGAAGAGCAGGCTGCTGAGTCTGCGCCATCCAGTTTCGATCAGCCCGTGGTTCTCGACGAGCTACGACGCGACTCGCAGGGGCGTGCCCGGGAATTCATCATTGACCGCGTCAATGCTCTCGATTGGGAGGAAATGCAGGAGTTGGTGGCCGGCATCCTGCGCGCCATGGGCTTCAAAACGCGCGTTTCTCCGCGCGGGCCGGATCGTGGTTGCGACGTTTTAGCCTCTCCAGACGGCCTCGGCCTCTCACCACCTCGAATCTTTGTCGAGGTGAAGCACCGTGTGGCCGCGGCAGATGCGGCGATGCTGCGGAGTTTCATTGGCGGTCGGCGGGGCGGCGACAACGGCATGTTCGTGAGCACGGGCGGTTTCACGAAAGACGCGCGCTACGAGGCGGATCGGGCCAACATTCCCATCGCGCTGGTGGACTTGGAAAGCCTCGTCGACCTGTTGATTCAGCACTATCCGGGGCTGGACGCTGAGGCGCGCGCGCTGGTGCCGCTCATTCCCGTGTACTGGCCGGCGTAGCCGCTTATCCCCACCAGCGTTTCTTCGCGCCGGGCTTTTCCATTGGCGGCCGTGCGCTGGCCTGTTTGCGCTCGGCCCGGATGCGGGCGACGAGTTGACCGTCGGTCAGGTTGCCGCCCACCAGACGTCGCAGCACGCGCAGCTTTTCGATCTCCTCGGCGGAGAAGTCGACCGTGTCGACGCTGTCGGGCTGCTCGGCGCGGCTCGGCTTGGTCCCCGCGACGGGCGATACCTCGCCGTGCGGCTTTGCGGCCGGAGGATCGGCGGCCGGCGTTTTCGCCATCTCCGGAGCTGCTTCCTTCGCGGCGCGCGGCGCTTCGGCATGCGATCCAGCAGCCGGCGCTTCGGCGTGAGAATCGGCGACCGGTGGTGAGGTGGGTGTTGACGGCTCGAACGATGGCGCGGTGAGCGGCTCGTGCCCCGCGCTGAATTCCGAGACCGTCGCGTGCAATTCCTGCAGCGGCCCCGGCACCGAGAAAGCGCTGGCCATCTGCGAAAACACCTGCTGGAAGCGCTGGATCGCCTCCTCGCGTCGCTGATAATCAAGCTCCAGATTGACGAAGTGCTCGGCTTGAGCTTTCTGCCGTTCGCGCTCCTGCGTGACTTCTGTCTGTGTGGCCTCGAACTCAGTTTGCAAGGCTTGCAGGGCGTTCGCGTCTTCATCCAGGCGCTTCTGGCGCTCTTCCTGCTCCGACTTCTGCGCGTCGAGACGGGCGAGCAGTTCGGCGGATTCCTTTTGCTGCTTTTCCAGCTCGGCCCTCTGCGCGGCCAGTTCGGCCCGCGCCGCGTCGATGGCGGCCATCTCCTCTTTCACGCCCGCCGCGCGCTGCTCAAATTCGCTGCGTTCGTTTTCCAGCGATTGACGCTGCTGATCGAGTGCCGCGCGGTCGGCCTCGCACGCCAGGCGCGCCTTTTCCAATTCCTCGCTGCGGGCGGCCAGCTCAGCCTGACGCGACTCAATTTCTGATCGCGCCTGGGCCGTCGCCTGCTTGTCAGCCGCGACGGCGGCCTGATCCTGCTCGAACGCCTGCATTTGGAGACGCAGCTGCGTTTCCTGCTCCAGCAGCTTGGCTTCCCGCTCGGTGAGTTCCGCGGCGCGCGCGACGAT